>DATBIQ010000064.1:0-44249 GCA_036556865.1 Gaiella sp. | reverse complement strand
GGCCTTGTGACACTGTGTCACGTGTGGGCCTCCGACCTCCGCTGCGGTTGCTGCGGCTCGGGAACCCGTTCGTCCGGGTGATCCTGCGGTCGCCGGCGCATGGAGTGCTGAGCCGCTCGCTCGCCGTCCTCGAGTACGAGGGGCGCAGGAGCGGACGGACGTTCGCGATCCCGCTCCGCTACGCGGAGACGGCCGGAGGATGCGGGCTCGTCACGGTCGCCGTCGACCCGCCGCGGAAGCTCTGGTGGAGGGCGTTCGCGGAGCCGCGGGTCGCCTTCGTCCTCCTCCGCGGGCAGCGGCACGAGGTCCTCGGGACGCTCCTCGAGGGGGCGCCGCGCGACGGGGCGGCGGCCACGTACGCGGCTCGCTTCCCGCGGTCGGCTGGACTGCTCGAGGACGCCGCCGTCGTCGTCTTCGAGCGGACGGGATAATCGGGCGGTGCGCCTCTACGGCGACCTCGCCCCCTGGTTCCACCTGCTGACCGCGCCGGAGGACTACGCGGCGGAGGCCGAGCGCTACCGCCGCCTGATCCTCGACGCGGTTCCGGACGCAGGGACGCTGCTCGAGCTCGGATCCGGAGGCGGGAACAACGCCTCGCACCTGCGCGCGCACTTCGCGTGCACGCTCTCGGACGTCGCGCCGCAGATGCTCGACCTCAGCCGCCGCCTCAACCCCGGGTGCGAGCACGTCCTCGGTGACATGCGGACGCTCAGGCTCGGCCGCACGTTCGACGCCGTCTTCGTCCACGACGCGATCGCGTACATGGCGACGGAGGACGACCTTCGCGACTGCCTGCGCACCGCGTTCGCGCACACGCGCCCGGGCGGCATCGCGCTGTTCGTCCCCGACTTCACCCGGGAGACGTTCTCGCCGGGCACGTCCCACGGCGGCCACGACGGGGCCGACGGGCGCTCGCTGCGCTACCTCGAGTGGTCGACCGACCCGGACCCGGGCGACACGACGTACGACGTCGACTACGCCGTCGTGCTGCACGAGCCCGGCCAGGAGCCGAGGGTCGTGCACGACCACCATGTCGAGGGCCTGTTCCCCGAGCACACGTGGCTGCACCTGCTCGACGGTGCCGGCTTCGAGCCGAGCATCGACCGCGCCGAGGCCGGCGACGACGACATGTCGCAGACTGTCTTCGTCGCCCGGCGGCCCGCCCCGTCCTAGGCAGGTCGCACGACGGCGCGAACGGCCTCGACGTCGCGGCCGATCTGCTCGACGAGCGCCTGCTCGCTGTCGAACACGCGCTCGTCCCGCAGCCGCTCCCAGAGCTCGACGACGAGCCGCTTGCCGTACAGGTCGCCGTCGAAGTCGAGCAGGAACGGCTCGATGCGGCGCTCGGTGCCGCCGTAGTGCGGGTTCGTGCCGATCGAGATCGCGGCCCGGTGCCCGAGCGCCTCGCCCGCGTAGATCCCGTACCGCGGGCAGACGAGCTGCGGGTCCATCGCGATGTTGGCCGTCGGGTAGCCGAGCGTGCCGCCGCGCTGGTCGCCGGCGACGACGGTGCCGTCGAGCTCGAACGGCCGCCCGAGCATCTGCGCAGCGTCCGCGAGGTCCGCCTCCCGCACCGCGTCACGGATGGACGTCGACGAGACGCCCTCGATCTCCTCGACGTCGAGGACGGTGAGGCCGAGCTCGGCCAGCGTCTCGATGCTGCCGGAGCGCCGCGAGCCGAAACGGAAGTCCGAGCCGACGGCGACGGCCTCCGCGCCGGTCGCGGTGAGGTACGTCGCCACGAACTCGTGCGGTGCGAGGCGCATGAACTCCGGCGTGAAGGCGGCGACCAGCGTCTCCCCGACGCCGGCCTCGGCGAGCAGCTCGAGCCGCCGCTCGAGCGTGGTGATCAGCTCCACGCGGTTCCCGAGCACGATGCGTGGATGCGGGTCGAGCGTGATGACCGTCGGCTCGAGGCCCGAGTCGATTGCCGCGCGCAACACCGAGCGATGTCCGCGGTGGACGCCGTCGAACGTCCCGATCGCCACGGCGCGCGGCCGGCGCTCGAGCTGCGACGGGGCGTGGACGACCCTCACGACGCCTCCGCCACGCGGGCGAGCGCCTCGTCGAGTGGGACGATCCGGGTCTCGTCCGCCTCCTCGACGCGAAACGGGCCGATCTCGGTCCGTCGCAGCGAGACGCAGTGGCCTCCGAGCGCGTCGGCGATCGACCGGACGTAGGTCCCGGAGGCGACGCGGAGATCGAGCCTGGCCACGCCGCCGTCGTAGGACTCGAGTGCGAGCGCGTGCACCCGCATCACGCGCCTCGGCATCTCGACCGTCGCGCCGCGGCGGTGCAAGCGGTACGCGCGCTCGCCTCCGATCTTGACCGCGGAGGCAGACGGGACGGGAAGCTCGACCGCGCCGCGCAGGCCGGCGAGCGCTGCCACGAGGTCGCTCGGGCTCGGAGCGTCGTGCTCGTCGAGCATGTCGCCCTCCGGGTCGCCGGTCGTGGTCCGCGCGCGGAGGTCGACCTCGGTGACGTAGCGCTTGTCGAGCTTCATGAAGCGATCCTGCACGCTCGTCGCGCGGCCCGAGAGGAGCACGAGCAGGCCGGTCGCGAACGGGTCGAGCGTCCCGGCGTGGCCGGTCTTCGCGCCGGTGCGGCCGCGCACCCGGGCGACGATCGCGAACGACGTCGGGCCGGCCGGCTTGTCGACCAGGATCACGCCGGTCGGCTCGAGCGCCTTCGGGATCGCCATCAGGCGTCGAGATCGCCGTTCGCGGCCTCGAACGCCTCGACGATGCGGCGGGTGATGTCCTCCATCTCGAGGTCGGTCGAGAAGCCGGCCGCGCGCCGGTGGCCGCCGCCGCCGAAGCTGCGCGCGATCGCCGAGACGTCGACGCCGTCCGGGTGCGACCGCAGCGACCCCTTCCGGGCCGACGACGCGCCCGCGGGGAGCTCGCGGACGAGCGCGACGAGCTCGGCGCCGTCGACGGCGCGGAGGTGGTCGATGATCCCCTCGGAGTACGGCTCCTCGGCGCCGGCCGCCTCGAAGTCCGCGCGGCGAAGCTCCGAGACGACGATCCGGCCGCCTGCGAGCTCGCGTGCGTGCTCGAGCGCCCGCGCGAGGAGCTTCAGCTTCGGGAACGGCGTCGACTCGTAGACCTCGACGAAGACCTTGCTCACGTTCGCGCCCGATTCGACGAGCCCCGAGGCGAGGCGAAGCGCCTTCGGCGTCGTGTTCGAGTACTGGAACCGTCCCGTGTCAGTCACGACCGCCGTGTAGAGCGCCTCGGCGATCTGCGGCGTCAGGGCGACGGGCAGCTCCGCGAAGAGGTCGGCCAGCACCTCGGCGGTCGACGAGGCGTCCGCGACGACGAGATTCACGTCGCCGAAGCGCGTGTTGTCGTGGTGGTGGTCGACGTTGACCGTCAGGCGGGCCTCCTCGGCGAGCCGCGTCTCGACGATCCTGTTCTCCTGCGCGCAGTCGACCGCGACGAGGACGCGCGCCGGCGTGTCCGGGGGCGCCTCGCGCAGCAGCCCGTGCTCCTCGAGCCCCAGGAAGCGGTACTCACCCGGTAACGGCGCCGTCCCGCCGAGCACCATGACGGTGTCCTTCCCCAGCGACTGGAGGGCGAGGTGCGCCGCGAGCAGCGAGCCGACGGCGTCACCGTCCGGGTTGTCGTGCGACGTGACGACGAACCGGTCGTTGTCGCGGAGGGCGTCGGCGACCGCATGCAGGTCAGCTGTCGTCATCGACGTCTTCCTCCGGCACCTCGTCGGCCGGCGCGAGCTCGTCGATGAGCTGTGTCATGCGGACGCCCCCCTCGACGGCGCGGTCGTGGACGAACTCGAGATGAGGTGTCCGCCGCAGCTTGAGCTCCCGGTTGATCCGCCCCTGGATGACGCCGGCGGCGCCCTCGAGCGCCTCCAGCGTGCGGTCCCGCTGTTTCTCCGAGCCGAACACGCTGAGCCAGACCTTGGCGTGGTCGAGGTCGCGCGACGTCTCGACGGACGTGACGGTGACGAACCCGATCCGTGGGTCCTTCAGCGTCGGGATCGTCTCCGAGATGACCTTCTTCAGCGCCTCGTCGACGCGGCGCATCCGCTCGGGGCGGCTCATGCGGGCCACCCGTCCTCGAGCCGCACGAGCTCCCGCTGTGCGTGCCCGAGCTCGAACACCTGACCCGAGAGCCAGCGCTCGGCCTCGTCGAGGAGCCGCTCGGCGTCGCCTGCCTTTCGGGTGACGCATGCCAGGGTCAGCTGGGCGCGCTGCCAGGCGTCGTGGTGGTCGACCTCCGCGATCGAGCAGCCCGTGCGGTTCGCGAGCTGCTGCTTGACCGAGCGCAGGTGCATGCGCTTCTCCTTCAGCGAGTGGCTCTCCGGGAAGTGGAGCTCGAAGGAGAGGATGGCGACGAATCCCGTGGACATGTTCGAATCTCGTGTGCGGTCGCAGGCAGGAGCCGATCCGGGCCTACCGTAGACGAACCCGTGTCGCGTCCCGGCCGCCTCGTCGTGCTCGCCTGCGCGCTCGCGTGTGCGCTCGTCGCCTCCTCCTCGCTCTCCGCAGCGGGAAACCGCACCGTCCTCAGCTTCGGCGACTCGCTGTCCGTCGGTACCGACCTCTTCCTCGACGGCCTGCTGCACGGCTGGAGCGTCCGCTCCGAAGCGGTGATCAGCCGGCACGCCTCGGACGTCCCGTCGGCGCTTCGGGCCTTCGGATCGGCGCTCCCCTCCGTCATCGTCGTCAGCGCCGGCACGAACGACGACCCGGGCCGTGTCTCGGGCTTCGCGCGCGTCGTCCGCGAGACGCTCGCCGTCGCAGGCCCGCGCCGGTGCGTCGTCTGGGCGACGATCGTGCGGCCGCCCTACCGGGGCGTCTCCTACGACGGCTACAACCGCGCGCTCGCGTCGATCGCCCGGACACACCCGAACCTCCGCGTCCTCGACTGGGCGGCGATGGCGCGCGCGCATCCGTCGTGGTTCGGCCGCGACGGCGTCCACCCGACCATGAGCGGCTACCGCGCCCGCGCGGCCGCGACGGCGCGGCTCGTCCAGCGCTGCTGACGGAGGCTGCGTTCACCTCCCGTGGTGTCCGACCCGACGTCGGACACCGGCCGAGCGGCTCCCTACTCGGCGGCGCTCGTCGCCAGGTCGGTGCGCTCGACCTCGCGCGTCTCGAAGACCTCGAGGACGTCACCTTCCTTCACGTCGTTGAAGCCCTCGAGGAGGATCCCGCACTCGAAGCCCTCGGTGACCTCGCGCGCGTCCTCCTTGAAGCGCTTCAGCTGCGCGATCGAGGTCTCGTGGATCACGGTGCCGTCCCGGACGACGCGGACGTGCGCGCTCCGTCGGACGACGCCGTTCGTGACCATGCAGCCGGCGATCGTCCCCAGGCGCGACACCTTGAACAGCGCCCGAACCTCCGCCTCGCCGAGGATCTCCTCGGTCGTCACCGGCGAGAGCATGCCGACGAGCGCCTGCTCGATGTCCTGGGTCAGCTGGTAGATGACCCGGTAGGTGCGGATGTCGACCCCCTCACGCTCGGCGAGCGCTCGCGCCTCGGCGCTCGGGCGGACGTTGAAGCCGACGACGAGCGCGTTCGAGGCGGATGCGAGGTTGACGTCGTTCTCGGTGATCCCGCCGACGCCGGTATGGATCACGTTGACCCGCACCTCGGGGTGCTGGATCTTGCCGAGCTCGCCCATCAGCGCCTCGACGGAGCCCTGCACGTCGCCCTTCAGGACGACGTTGAGATCCTGGACGGCGCCTGCCTGCATCCGCTCGAAGAGGGTCTCGAGCGAGACGCCGGCCGTCGTCGAGCGCTGCGCGAGCTGCTCGCGGCGGAGGCGCTCGGCGCGCTTCTCGGCGATGTCCTTGGCCTGACGCTCGTGCTCGACGACGCGCGAGAGCTCGCCGGCCGGCGGCGGGCGGTCGAAGCCGAGGATCTCCACGGGCTCGCCCGGGCCCGCCTCCTTCACCTTGTCGCCGCGGTAGTCGTAGAGGGCGCGCACCTTGCCCGCGGCGTCGCCTGCCACGATCGCGTCACCGACCCGGAGCGTGCCGCGCTGGACGAGCATCGTGGCGACCGGGCCACGCCCGACGTCGAGGCGCGACTCGACGATCGGCCCGGACGCATCGGCCTTCGCGTTCGCCCGGAGGTCGAGCTCTGCGTCCGCGACGAGCAGGATCTTCTCGAGCAGCTCGTCGAGGTTCGTCTGCTGCTTCGCGGACACCGCGGCGAACTGCGTCGTGCCGCCCCAGTCCTCGGGCTGGAGGCCTTCGGCGGCGAGCTCGGTCTTCACCCGGTCCGCGTTCGCGTCGGCCACGTCCATCTTGTTGATCGCGACGACGATCGGCACGTCGGCGGCGCGGGCGTGGCTGATCGACTCCTTCGTCTGGGGCATCACCCCGTCGTCGGCCGCGACGACGAGCACCGCGATGTCGGTCACCTTGGCACCGCGGGCGCGCATCGCCGTGAACGCCTCGTGGCCGGGGGTGTCGAGGAACGTCAGCCGCCGCCCGTCGACCTCCGTCTGGTACGCGCCGATGTGCTGCGTGATCCCGCCCGCCTCGGACTCGACGACGGCCGTCGAGCGGATCGCGTCGAGAAGCGTCGTCTTGCCGTGGTCGACGTGGCCCATGATCGTCACGACGGGCGGGCGCGGCGTGAGGTCCGCGTCGGCGTCCTCCACGATCTCCGGCTCCTCGTCGTCGGCGGCGTGCCTGATCGTGACCTCTCGCTCGACCTCCGTGGCGATCAGCTCGACCTCGTCGTCGGAGAGCGACTGCGTCGCCGTCCGCATCTGGCCGAGGCCCATCAGGATCTTGATGATCTGCGCCATCGGCACGCCGAGCGCGCCGGAGAGGTCCTTGACGGTGACGCCCGACTCGACCGTGACCGGCCCTGTCGGCTGCACCGGGGCTTGCTGGCGCGGAGGCGCCTGCTGCGAGCGGTCGCGTGCAGCGCGCGCATCGCGTCCGCGCGCGGCGCCGCCCTCGATCACGACGCGCCGACGCCGGCCTCCCTGGCCGCCGCCACGTGGGCGGATCGGGCGATTCGGCCTGTTGGGTCCGTCAGCCATCCGACTGCCCAGTGTAGATGCGCGCGAGCTCGGGGCTCACCATCACCTCCGTCCGGAGCGACCGCGCGAACGCCCGCCGGGCGACGGCGCGCTCGAAGCACGCGAGGCTGAGGCACGTGTACGCGCCGCGGCCGGGGAGCGTCCGACCCGGCGTCACCATTCCGTCCACCGCCGCGAATCGGACGAGCTCGACCTGGGGCGCGCGGCGCCCACACCCCGCACACGTCCTGAGCGGCGCGCGGCGCTCACGCCTCGTCGGGTGCCTCCCCGGCGGGCTCGCCGTCCCCCGCCTCGAGCTCGGCCCCGACGGCGACCTCCGTCGCGTCGGCGACCGCTCCCTCGGCTGCCTCGGCCTCGAGGGGTGTCAGCTCTCCGGCGGCGAGCGCCTCGTCGACGTCGGCGACCGCTTCCTCGATCTCCGCCGCGTCGTCGGGGACGACCTCCGTCGCCGTCTCGATCGTGGCGCCGGCGGTCGGGTCGCTCGCGAGTGCCTGATGCGCGGGGACGCCGCAGTACTTCGATCCGGGCAACGCGGCGTTCGGGCAGCGCTTCCCGTTCGAGAGGAGCGCAGAGCAGCGTCCGGAGAAGTCGCCGTCGCCGTCGTCTGCGCCGGCGAAGGCCGCCTCGGCCTCCTCCTGGGCGAACTCGGTGTCCGACTTGATGTCGACCTTCCATCCCGTCAGGCGCGCGGCGAGCCGGGCGTTCAGGCCCTCCTTGCCGATCGCGAGAGCGAGCTGGTCGTCCGGGACGACGACGGTCGCGTCACGGCTCTCGTCGTCGATGTAGACCTCGCGCACCCGCGCCGGCGACAGGGCCTTGGCGACGAACCGCGCGGGCTCCGTGTTCCACGGAATGATGTCGATCTTCTCGCCGCGGAGCTCCGACACGACCATTCGTACGCGCGACCCGCGGGGGCCGACGCAGGCGCCGACCGGGTCGACGCCCTGGGCGTGGGACTCCACTGCGATCTTCGAGCGGTAACCCGGCTCGCGCGCGACGCCGCGGATCTCGACGAGACCGTCGGCGATCTCGGGCACCTCGAGCTCGAACAGCGCCTCGATCAGCTGCGGAGCGCGCCGCGAGAGAATCACCTGCGGCCCCTTCGTCCCGGAGCGGACCTCGACGATCACGGCCTTGATCCGCGAGCCCTGCTCGTAGCGCTCGCCGTCCACCTGCTCGGAGCGCGGCAGGAGCGCCTCGACCTTGCCGAGGTCGACGAGGACGTTGTTGCGGTCGCCCGCCTGCTGGACGATCCCCGTCACGACCTCGCCCTGACGGTCGACGTACTCCTCGTACATGATCGCGCGCTCCGCCTCGCGGATGCGCTGCTGGATCACCTGCTTGGCGGTCATCGCGGCGATCCGGCCGAAGTCGTCGGGCGTCGCGTCGGTCCGGTCGATCAGGTTGTCCGGAACCTGCTCCCAGTCGAGATCGAGCTCGTCGTCGACGATCAGGGTGTGCTGCTTCTCGCCCGTCTCCTCCTCGATCCGCTCGAGCTCGTCGATCGCGCGCTCGCGTGCCTCCTCGAGCAGGCGCGCCTCGAGGTCGCCGGGAATGTCGAGCGCGAAGACGCGGAACTCGCCGTCGTCGTCGAGCTCGACGGTCGCATGACGGGCCGCGCCGGGGGTCTTCTTGTACGCAGCGAGAAGGGCGTCCTCGAGCGCCGCCACGAGCGTGCCGGACTCGATGCCCTTCTCCTTCTCGATCGTGCGGATTCCCTCGATGATCTCCTGGCTCATTGCACACCGTCCTCGTCGATCAGGTTGCCCCGGACGATCTGGTCGACCGGGACCTCGTGCGCCGTCCCGTCGACCGAGACGGTCACGGCATGGTCGTCGACGTCCACCAGCGTCCCTCGGAGGCGCTTGGCGTCCGCCGTCTTGAGCTTCACGGTGCCGCCGATCGCCCGCCGGAAGTGCTCCGGCCGGCGCACGGGGCGCTCCGGCCCGGGCGACGAGACGTCGATCGTCCAGTCGGACCGGTAGTCGTCGAGCAGCCGCGTGACCCGCTCGCAGAGCGCGAAGTCGACCCCGTCGGGGTGGTCGACGTAGACGCAGAACCGGGCCGGCGAGAGGAGCTCGACCGCCAGCACCTCGACGCCGGGCAGCCGCGACTCGACGGCCGGCGTGATCGCCTCCGTCAGCTCGCGCTCCCTGTCGTACGTGCCGGTTGCCATCGAATCGAGTCCCTTCAAAACGAATGGGCGCATCCCGCGCCCATTTCGCCAAGCCGGTGAAATGTGGTGTCGAAAGGATAGCACCGTCTCCGTGCCGTCTCTCGCTCCGGCCCGGGCCGTCTAGGCCGTGAGAACGATGACGTGGTCGTTGGGGATGTGCGGCTTCCCGGGGACCGGGCGCAGCTCTTCGCGCCAGGTGTCGCCGGCGACGTCCGTGGCGACGCGGCGCCAGAACTCGGGCGCGCCCCGGTTCTCGGCCTGGAAGCCGATCTCCCACCGTCCCGGGTGTCGCGCGAGCACCTCGCGGGCGGCGTCGTAGCCCACTCGCCTCCGGCGCGCGGCCCGGACGACGAAGAAGTCGCCGATCGCCCTCGTGCTGCCTGCGAGGCCCGTGACGAACGCGAACCCGACCGGCGCCTCGCGGTCGAGGACGAGGTAGCCGCACGCGTCCGGCTCGCCGAAGTAGGTCGGCAGACGGCCCGCCTTGAACAGCCCGTCCGCGTTCGGCAGCGTCCCGCGCACCTCGGACATGTCGTGCGAGTAGAGCTGCCAGAGCCGCTCCAGCACCGGCCGATCGGCGTCGACGACGACGCGCAGCTTCGGCCGGTCGTCCACGCGGCGATTCTGCCGACGGGCGCCGCCCGAGCGCGTTTGTCGCGTCCCGTCGCGGGTATCCGCCGAGCGACAACGACGAGAGGAGCAGGATGGCGACCATCGAGAAGTCGATCGACGTCCGTGTGCCCGTGTCCGTCGCGTACGGGCAGTGGACACAGTTCGAGGAGTTCCCGCAGTTCATGGAGGGCGTCGAGCAGGTCACACAGCTCGACGATTCGCACGTGCACTGGGTCGCCGAGGTCGGCGGCGAGCGGCGCGAGTGGGACGCCGAGATCGTGGAGCAGGAGCCCGACCGCGTGATCGCGTGGCGCTCGACGGGAGGCACGCCGAACTCGGGCCGCGTCGAGTTCATGCCGATCGACGAGGGCACCCGTGTCTCCGTGCGCATGGAGCACGAGCCCGAGGGCATGAAGGAGCGCGTCGGGTCGTTCTTCGGCGCAGACGAGGGACAGGTCGAGGACGACCTCGAGCGCTTCCGCGAGCTCGTCGAGGAACGTCAGATGCCGACCGACGAGTGGCGCGGCACGATCGAGTCCGGGCGAGTCGTCGAGGACGACAGGCTCTGACCAGCGGCACCGGGCGGGGACGCGCAGGCGTCCCCGCCCGGCGGCATTCGCAGCACCGATGCGACCGCTGCGCATGGGATACTCGCGCGGATTTCGGTCGCCACCCCGGGAGCGGTCATGCGCGGAGCGGTGGTTCTCGTCCTGATGAGTGCTCTCCTCCTGGGTGGGTGCGGCGGTGACGACAGCGAGCCGGAGGCGGACGCGAGCGCAGCGTCGACGACCGCGCCGACCGGCGAGCGGCTCGTCCTCCGGACGAGGATCGTCATCGCGGACGAGGAACGGGCGGAGACGATCGCCACTGGGGTGGTTCTCGACGGGTCCGCGATCGGCGACTCGGAGTTCTGCGTCGGCGGGACGATTGTCGACGTGCACGGAAGCCCCGATCCGGACGTGGCGCTGATAGCCCGGACGATCCGCTGCCCGGACGGCAGACTGGAGCTGCGCCTCAGGCCGGATGTCGGCGAAGAGCCCCAGGGTCAGACCCAGACGGGCTCGTGGACGATCGGCGGCGGCACGGGCGCATTCGAGGGGCTACGAGGAGACGGGAAGCTGGAGGTCGTATACGGCCCAACGGCGGGCTCGCCCGTTCGCGAGACATTGACCGGGACGGTCGCGCGCTAGAGCGGACGGGGAGCACGATCGCCATTGGCTCCGTCATCGACGAGCTCGACCTCACCTGAAGCGAAGCCCGAGACGACGCATTCGGCGCAGCGCTCATCGCCAGCAGCACGCTCGAGAGGCGGCCGCGGCCCCACCCTTAGGCCCGTCTTGTTCACGATTTCCGACCTCCATGCAAGCGCCGAAAGACGCCCGTCCGCCTCTGACGTCTGCTACCGCTTCGGGAAGCGACGGCCGATCCGGCGCGCGGAAGGTTGGCGATCCGGCGGAACCACGTCATCATGGTGTCCATGAAGACGCTCGCAGGACTCATTGCGTGGCTGAAGGCGGTGCCGAAGTCGCGCGAGGATCTCGCGGCGGAGCGACAAGCTGCTCGGATGCGCGACGAGATGACGACGACCCGATGGTCGGCACGGGCACCCGCAGGTGAGTTCTACGAGGCGGAGCGCCGCAGGTCGGAGTAGGCGGGGTGGCGAAGAAGCTGCATTGCTGGCTCGGGCGACACACCTGGCTCACCCGCGTCGAGAACGGTGAGAGCTCAACGGTTTGCTCGGCGTGCGGGAAGACGAGCAAGGACCCTGTGACCGACATCGAGATGCCGCGACACGAGTACACCGGGTGGCGTGGCGGTAGCACCGTCGACAAGATCGACAACCCGTAGCCGGGAGGCATCTCGGACCTCTTCGCCTGCGCGGCCCCGCCGGGCTCAGGCGTCGAGCACGATCGTCACCGGGCCGTCGTTGACGAGCTCGACGTCCATCCTCGAGCCGAAGATGCCCGTCTCGACGTGGGCACCTTCACGACGTAGGGCTTCCAGGAACGCCTCGACGAGAGGCTCGGCGCGCTCCGGAGGCGCCGCCGGGGTGAAGCTCGGGCGATTGCCCTTCGTCGTGTCCGCCAACAGCGTGAACTGGCTGACGACGAGCGCTCCGCCGCCCGTATCGAGCAACGAGCGGTCGAAACGCCCTTCGTCGTTCTCGAAGATCCGCAGTCGCGCGATCTTCGCGGCGAGCCGCGCCGCCGTCTCCGACGTGTCCTCGTGGCCCACACCGAGGAGCACGAGGAGCCCTCGCCCGCACGTGCCGACCGTCTCGCCGTCGACGCGCACCGAGGCGCTCGAGACACGCTGGATCACCGCGCGCATGCGCGGGATTCTCGATCTCCACGCGCTAGCGTGCACGCCGTGGCCGCGCTGATCGAGGACTACGGTCTCATCGGCGACCTGCAGACCGCCGCGCTCGTCTCGCGTCAGGGCTGCATCGACTGGCTGTGCTTTCCGAGATTCGACTCGGGTGCGTGCTTCGCAGCGCTGCTCGGGACCGAGGAGAACGGGCGCTGGTCGCTCGCACCCCAGGCGCCTGTCACGCGCACGGGCCGGAGGTACCGGGACGACACGCTCGTGCTCGAGACCGAGCTCGAGACGGCCGAGGGCGTCGTGCGGCTGATCGACTTCATGCCGCCACGCGGCGAGGCGCCCGACGTCGTCCGCATCGTCGAGGGCGTGAGCGGCACCGTCGCCATGCGGATGAGCCTCAGCATCCGGTTCGACTACGGCTGGGTCATCCCGTGGGTACGCCGCCGCGAGGACGGCATCCTCGCCGTCGCCGGCCCCGACGCCCTGTTTCTTGCGACCCCGGTCGAGCTCGTCGGCCGCAACTTCCACACCGTCGCGGAGTTCGAGGTCCGCGAGGGAGACCGTGTCCCGTTCGTCCTGACCTGGTATCCGTCGCATCATGCGCCGCCGCAGCGCGTGGACGCGGAGCAGGCGCTGGCCGACACGGAGTCGTTCTGGCGGGAGTGGGTCACTGACTGCACGCATGTCGGCCGCTTTCGCGAGCCCCTCGTACGCTCCCTCATCACGCTCAAGGCCCTGACGTACGCGCCCACCGGCGGCATCGTCGCGGCCCCGACGACGTCGCTCCCCGAGGCGCTCGGTGGCGTCCGGAACTGGGACTATCGCTACTGCTGGCTGCGCGACGCGACGCTCACGCTCCTGGCGCTCGTCCGCGCCGGGTACGAGGAGGAGGCACGGGCGTGGCGCAACTGGCTTCTGCGCGCGATCGCGGGCCTCCCGGACCAGCTCCAGATCATGTACGGGCTCGGCGGCGAGCGGCGCCTGTCCGAGCTCGAACTCCACTGGCTCGGCGGCTACGAGGGCGCACGGCCCGTCCGGACCGGCAACGCGGCGTCCAAGCAGCTCCAGCTCGACGTGTACGGAGAGGTCGCGGACGCGCTGTACCACGCGCGCGTCGCCGGGCTCCCGGCGTCGGCCGAGGCGTGGGCCCTCAACCGGAAGCTGCTCGAGTGGCTCGAGGACGGCTGGCGGGAGCCGGACGAGGGAATCTGGGAGGTGCGCGGCCCACGCCGTCACTTCACGCACTCGAAGGTGATGGCGTGGGTGGCCTTCGACCGCGCGGTGCGGAGCGTGGAGGAGTACGGGCGCGAAGGGCCACTCGCGCGCTGGAAGGCGATTCGCGACGAGATCCACGACGAGGTCTGCCGCGAGGGCTTCGACACCGAGCTCGGCGCGTTCACCCAGTCCTACGGCTTGCCGCGGCTCGACGCGAGCGTGCTGATGATGCCCCTCGTCGGCTTCCTGCCCGCGAACGACGACCGAGTCGTCGGCACCGTTGCCGCAATCGAGCGCGAGCTCGTCCGCGACGGGTTCGTCGAGCGCTATCGCGCCGACGACGACAACGTGGACGTCGACGGGCTCCCGCCGGGTGAGGGCACGTTTCTCCCCTGCTCCTTCTGGCTCGCCCAGGTCTACGCGCTCCAGGGACGGCTCGACGAGGCCGAAGCGCTCTTCGCCCGGCTGCTCGGACTGCGGAACGACCTGGGCCTCCTCTCGGAGGAGTACGACGTGGCGGCGGGCCGCCTGGTCGGGAACTTCCCGCAGGCGTTCACCCACCTCGCGCTCGTTGACGCGGCGCTCACCCTCGACGAAGGCTGGTGCCGGCGCGCCGGTCAGCCTCAGGCGGACGGGGCCCGGCCGGGCACCGCCGAGATGTCGGGCTGACCCGTCGGCTGCGCGTGGCCCTCGTCGAGCTTCGCGATCGCGGCGTCATCGCCGAGTTCTGCCGCCGGCGTCCCGCCGTCCACGCATACGAGCTCGGTGACCTCGACGACTTCTTCTGGCCGCACACGCGCTGGCTCGGATGGCGGACAGACGGCCGACTCGAGCAGCTCGCGCTCCTCTACGACGAGCCCGACCCGCCGGTCCTGCTCGCGCTGGCGGAGGACCGTGGGCACGGCATGCGCGACCTTCTGGGCGAGGTCGCCGCGAACCTGCCGTCGCGTGTCTACGCGCACCTGTCTCCGGGGCTCGTCGAGGCCCTTGCGCCGCGCCTCGTCCCGGAGACGGCACCGGTCGCCCACCGCAAGCTCGGCCTCGCAGACCCGTCTCCCCTGCGGGCGCACGACACCGCGGCCGCGGCTCCCCTGTCGGGGTCCGATCTGGCCGAGGTCGAACGGTTCTACGCGGATGCGTATCCCGGGACGTGGTTCCAGCCCCGCATGCTCGACACCGGGCGCTACGTCGGCATCCGGCGGGACGGCCGCCTCGTCTGCGTCGCCGGCGTCCACGTCTGGTCGCCGACGTGGCGTGTCGCCGCGCTCGGCAACGTCGCGACCCTGCCCGCGCTCCGAGGGTCGGGCCTCGCAACCGCCGCATGCGCCCACCTCTGCCGTGTTCTCCTCGACGACGGGATCGACGTGATCTCCCTCAACGTCCGCGCCGACAACGCCGCCGCGCTCCGCGCCTACGAGAAGCTCGGCTTCGCCCACGCCGCCGACTACGTCGAGGTCTCGCTCGTGCGCGGCAGAGGCTGATAGACCGTTCGGGTCACGACGCCGCCTGGATCGCGATCGCGGAGGTTCCCGGTCTCGACCGGGTGGCGCTCGTCGACACGGCGCTGGCCTCGCTCAACGGTGACCGAAGTGGTGGGCGCGCGGGAGCGCGGCGACGAGGTCGGGGGTCGCGGCGACGCGGCGGGCGAGTGCCGAGAGGCTCTCGAGCTCGCGCACGAGGATGTTGCGGTTGCGCTCGACCCGCTCGTAGCGACCCCGGACGAGGACGATCGGCTCGCCCCGGACGATCGCACGGTGCCGCTCGTAGACCTCCTTCGGGACGATCAGGTTGACCTGGTCGTGCTCGTCCTCGAGCAGCATGAAGACGACGCCCTTTGCGGTCGCCGGCCGCTGACGCGCGACCGCCAATCCGGCGTACGCGACCGACGACCCGTGCCGCGCCTCGTGCAGCTCGGGGCTCGACAGCGTCCCCGGCGGCAGATGCGGCCGGAGGAGCGCGAGCGGGTGTGCTCCGACCGAGAGGCCGGTCTCGCGGTAGTCGGCGAGCATCCTCTCCCAGCGGGTGAGGTCGGGCAAGACCGGTGTCTCGGCCGTCGGGTCGAGTGCGAGCGTCAGCTGCTTTGCCTCGCCTCGCGTGCCCTCGACGGAGCGCGGCCGGGTTGCGAGCCCGAGCTCCCACAGCAGGTCGCGGCGCCTCGCTCCCAGGCCGTCGCACGCACCACCGCGGACGAGCGCTTCGAGCGCGTCGCGCGAGACGGGTGCACGGCGGGCGAGGTCGCCGACGGTGCGATACGGCCCGTTCGCCTCCCGCTCCGCCTCGAGCGCCTCCGCGTCGTCCTCCCCCACCGACGAGACGTACGCGAGGCCGACGCGGACGGCCCACGGTGGACACGGGGGACAGTCCCCTTCGGGGGCAGTCCCCGGGACAGTCGCCTCCAGTGAGCAGCGCGCCTGGCTCAGGTTGACGTCGGGCGGGCGCACCTCCACCCCGCGCCGCTGCGCGTCGCGGACGAGGCTCGCGGGCGGATAGAAGCCCATCGGCTGCTCGTTCAGGAGACCGCAGAGGAACTCGGCCGGGTAGTGGTGACGCAGCCAGGCGGACTGATAGGCGAGGAGGCCGAACGCCGCGGCGTGCGCCTTCGGGAACCCGAAGCCGGAGAAGCCGACGAGCGTGTCGAACACCCCGTCCGCGACGTCTGCGGAGACGCCCTTCGCGACGGCACCGTCGACGAAGCGCACGCGGTGCGCCTCGAGCGCCTCGCGGCTCCGCTTGCGGCTCATCGCGCGGCGCAGCCCCTCTGCCTCGCCGATCGTGTAGCCCGCGAGCGCGATCGCGACGTCGAGCACCTGGTCCTGGAAGACGACGACGCCGAGGGTCGAGGCGAGCGGCTCACGGAGCGACTCGTGTGGAACCGGGAAGACGAACGAGGGGTCCTCACGCAGCCTTCGCCGGTGCTCGATGTACGGGTGCACGGCCTTCCCCTGGATCGGCCCGGGCCGGACGAGCGCGACCTGGATCGTGAGGTCGTCGATCGTCTCGGGTCGCGTGCGGAGGAGGCTCTGCATCTGCGCGCGACTCTCGATCTGGAACGTGCCGACGGTGTCGGCCGCCTGGATCTCCGCGTAGACGGCGGGGTCGTCGAGCGGGATGCGCGAGAGGTCGATCGGCGCGCCGTGGAGCTCCGCAATCCGGTCGACGCATTCCTCGATGCACGACAACATCCCGAGCCCGAGCAGGTCGATCTTGAGGAAGCCCGCGTCCGAGCACGAGTCCTTGTCCCACTGACAGAGCTGGCGGCCGGCCATCGCTGCGGGCTGTACGGGGACGAGCTCGACGAGGGGTCGCGAGGAGATCACCATCCCGCCCGGATGCTGCGAGACGTGCCGCGGCAGACCCGCGATCTCGCCCGTGAGGAACTGGAACGCGCGCCAGCGCTTCGAGAGAAGCTTGCGATCGGCGTCCGGAAGCGCCGCGACCTCGTCCGCGACGCGCTCGGCGTGCCAGCCGTCCGTGACGCGGGCGAGCCGCTCGAGCTCCGCATGCGGCAGCCCGAGCGCCTTGCCGAGATCGCGGATCGCCCCGCGCGAGCGGTAGGTCGCGAAGCTCGCGACGAGCGCCGCGTGCTCGTGCCCGTAGCGCTCGGTCACCCGGACGATCAGCTTCTCGCGGATGTCGCGAGGGAAGTCGAGGTCGATGTCGGGCACCGACGTGAGCTCGTGGTTGATGAAGCGGCCGAGCGAGAGGTCGCTCTCGACCGGGTCGACGTGCGAGAGCCCCGTGAGGTAGCAGACGATCGAGCCGACCGAGCTTCCCCGCCCCCGGCCCGGCGGAAGGAACATCCGCGGCGACTCGCGCCCTCGCACCTCGAGCGCGCACTCCCGGGCGAGCTCGAGCACCTCGTGGTGGAGAAGGAAGAACCCTGCGAGGCCGAGCCTGCCGATCAGCGCCAGCTCGCCCTCCAAGCGGGCGCGCGCCTTCGCACGTGACACTGTGTCACTTGCGCCGTACCGCTCGCCGAACGCGTGGTCGCAGATTGCGGCGAGCTGGCGGATCGCGGGGTCGGCGCGGTCGGAGAAGTCGGGGTAGCGGTAGCCGAGCTCCTCGGTGAGGTCGAACGCCAGGCGCTCGGCGAGCGCGACCGTGCGCTCCGTCGCCGCGCGGTCGATGCCTGCGAAGCGCTCGACCATTTCTTCGGGTGGACGCAAGAAGGCCTCGCGGTTCCCGCGCCGCTCGCGCTCGCACCCGTCGAGCGAGGTGCGGCAGCGGATCGCGACGAGCGCGTCCTGGAGCAGCGTCCGCCGTGGCGCGTGCGCGTGCACGTTTCCCGTCGCGACCGTCTCGACGCCGAGGTGGTCGGCGAGATGGCGAAGCGCTGTGTGGCGTCGCGCGTCCCCGCGTTCGTACGGACGCTGGAGCTCGACGAAGAACCTCTCCTTCCCGAACGCGGACGCGAGCCGCGCCGCCCCGCCGGGATCGTGGAGCGCGAGGCCGTCGCGGGCACACCCGGAGAGGCAGACGAGGCCTTCGTTCAGCTCGGCCACGGTCTCGAGCGGCACCGAAGGCGGCAGCGGCTCCCTGTCCTCCCGACCCGGACGGCGGGTGCCGGCATGGGCCGTCGTGAGGATGCGGCAGAGGTTCGCATAGCCCTTCCCGCTCTCGCAGAGCAGCGTGACGTGGCGGCCGCCCGCTCCCGCTCCGGCGCCGGAGCCGGCACCTCTGCTCCCGGGCGGCTCCGTCGAGCCCACGCCGCCGAGCGTCACCTCCGCGCCGGTGATCGGCCGGATGCCGGCGTACTTGGCGGCGTGCGCGAACTCGAGCGAGCCGTAGACGCCGTCGTGGTCGGTGAGGGCGAGCGCCGGGTAGCCGAGCTCGACGGCGCGCGCGACGAGCTCTTCGGGATGGGAGGCGCCGTCGAGGAACGAGAACGCCGAGTGGCAGTGGAGCTCGATGTAGCGCCCCATTACGCTCTACCCCGGTGGCACCCAGCATCCAGCCGGCCGAGACAATCGTCGCGCGGCCCGATGCAACCGTCGAGCTGCTCGCCGACCACCCGAGCCTCGCCGTTGCCGTGGCGCGCGTCGCGCCCGGGGCTGCGCCGGCGCCGCCGCACGTCCACGCGGAGCACACGGAGGTCTTCCTCGTGCTGGAGGGCGCGCTCCACGTCCTCGTCGGGAGCGACGAGAAGGTTGCCGGGCCGGACACGGTGGTCGTCGTGCCGCCGGGCGTCGTGCACACGTTCCGGACCGAGGCCGAGGCTCGGTTCCTCGATTTCCAAGCGCCGCCGTCCGGATACGGCGCCTTCCTGCACGCGCTCCCGGCGGAGGCGGACGACCGGGTGCGCACAGGCGCACGCGGCGCGTTCGGCCAGCAGGCGGCCGCGGCCGGACACGAACCGTCGTCGTCCCCGATCACCGGGATACGCGGGATCGACGGCGAGACGATCACGGACCGCCCCGGCCGGCACGTGACGCTGCATGCGGACACCGAGCACCTGACGCTGACCGAGCTCGCGTACGGGCCCGGCGAGCGCGGTGCGAGACCGCACGTCCACCACGACCATTCCGACGCGTTCCTCGTCCTCGAGGGCGAGGTGCAGATCACGTTCGCGAGTGGGCCGTTCCGGGCATCGGCAGGGACGTTCGTCCTCATTCCACCCGACGTCGTCCACTCGTTCGACAACACGAGCGACGCGACTGCGCGGTTCTTCAACGTTCACGCTCCCGCCTGCGGCTTCGGCGACTACCTGCGGGGGCAAAACCCGGGCTTCGACCAGGAGGAGCCGCCGCCGGACGGCGGCGTCGACCCGGCGAGCGTCGTGGTCCGCACGTTCGAGCTGGGCGCCTGAGCGATGGCCGGCCTCGACACCAGCGTCGCCCGGCTTCTCGGGACGTCCTACCCGATCGTGCAGGCGCCGATGGCCGGGGGCTTCACGACGCCGGAGCTCGTCGCCGCCGTCTCGAACGCGGGCGCCCTCGGCTCGCTCGGCGGCGCCGTTCTCCCGCCCGACGACCTGCGGGACGCGATCGCCGCGATCCGCCGCCTGACCGACCGGCCCTTCGCCGTCAACCTCTTCGCGCCGCTGCCGCCACCTCAGGTGGATGCGGACGCGGTCGCCGCCATGCAGGCCGTGCTCGCGCCGTTCCGCGCCGATCTCGGCTTGCCCGAAGCGCCGGACGTTCCCTCGCCTCCACCGCCCGGCCTCGTCGACGCGCAGCTCGAGGTCGTCGCCGAAGCGCGCGTGCCGGTGTTCAGCTTCACGTTCGGGACCCTGCCCTTCGACGCCGTCAGGGAGGCGGGCAGCGTAATTCTGGGCACGGCGACGACAGTTGCCGAGGCAGTCGAGCTGGAGAGGCTCGGCGTCGACGCGATCGTCGCCCAGTCCGGAGAGGCGGGCGGCCATCGCGGCACGTTCCGTGGCCCGTTCGACGACGCGACGGTGGGCGGTGTCGCGCTCGTCCCGCGGATCGTCGACCGCGTCTCGGTGCCGGTGCTCCTCGCAGGCGGGATCATGGACGGGCGCGGGATCGCCGCGGCACTCGCCCTCGGTGCGGAGGGCGTGCAACTCGGGACGGCGTTCCTCGGCTGTCCCGAGGGCGGGACGGCTGCCCTCCTGCGCGAGGCGCTCGCCGGCGCCGCAGATGCCACCGTCGTCACACGCGCCTACTCGGGGAGGCACGCACGGCTCGTGCGGACGCGGCTCGTCGACGCAATCGCAGACGCCGGTGTCGATCCGCCCCCGTTCCCGATCCAGGCCCTTCTCACCGCCGACCTGCGCGCTGCGGCGCTCGCAGCGGGCCGCGCAGACCTGCTGCTCGTGCTCGCCGGGCAGGGGTCGGCGTCGATCCGGGAGCTGCCTGCGGCCGAGCTCGTCGAGACGCTCGTCCGCGAGACGACGGATGCGATCCGGCGCCTCGCCGACCGATAGACCGCCGGCCAGATGACCCGGCCGGGGCAGAACCGCTACGACGACATCGTCGACGCGATCGCGGCCTGGTATCCCGACTGCCGTGCCGGGAAGCTCTTCAGCATGCCGTGCGTCAAGCGGTCGGGACGGTTCGTGTTCGGCCTCGGCCGCACGGGAATGGTCTTCAAGCTCACCGACCCCGAGACGCACGCCCGGGCGCTCGCTCTCGCGGGGGCACACCTGTTCGATCCCTCGGGGCGTGGCCAGCCGTTCCGCCAGTGGGTCGTCGTCCCGGCCGAGGGGGCGGACGAGTGGGAGCCGCTCGCCGCCGAGGCGATAGCGCAGGACCACTCGCTCCCGCCTACCTCGTGACACCGGGCCACTCGAACGGCGTGCGAGGCGTAGGTGTCCGACCGTCGCCGGACACCGGCTGGTCACGCGCGTTGCGTGAACCAGCACCGACGCTCACCGTCGCGGTAGACACACACGTTGCGGCCGGACTCGAGCACGACCTCGAAGTAACGGCGGTCGACCGGGTCGTCCGTCCACCAGCGGTCGACGACGCGCCACTCCTCGCGCACGACCGTCACGAGCTCGCGGTCGACGAGGCGCGGCTCTCCTCCCACGGTCGTCTCGACGAGCGCCCGGCGGGGCGCGTTGAGTCGACCCGCGACGCTCGGCGATGCAGCGGGGCGTTCGGTGTCCGACGTCACGTCGGGCACCCTGCGCCGCTGCGATGCGAGAAGGATCGATCCACTCACACATCCCTGGGGACCACCAGCGCCCTGGCCTCGGGGATCCGCGACCAGGGCGCCACCTCGACGACGCCTCCCACGGCGCCGCCACCGGCGCTCGCGCGCACCTGGCGGAGCCCTTCCCGCAGTCGTGAGCCCATCTCTTCACCCTCGGGCGCGACGAGCGCGAGCTGCTGCCCGGTCTGCTCGGCGAGCTCGACCGCCTCGAGCCGCAGCTCGACGACGGGGGCGGGGATCTCGGTCAGCTTCGGGCCGAGTGCCGCGCGGAGTCGCCCACGCTCGGCGCTCGCCTCGCGCAACGTCACGGTGCGCCTCCACGAGCCGCCGCCCACGAGGCGGGCGGCGAGCGCCAGCTTGCGGAACGGCCTCCCCGCCCGCTCGGGCCGGGCGAGGATCCGGTCGAGCAGCGCGCCGAACGCTCGGCGCAGGGTCAGCTCGTTCGCGACCGCCTCGGGGAAGGAGAGCGCCTCGATCAGCTCTGCCGCAGGCGATCGCCCGCGCACGCGGCGGCGCTCCCCGCCGCGCGCGAGGCTCCACGCCCGCTTCCCCTCCTGACCCAGCCGCTCGGCCACGGCGCCCCCAGGCAGGGCGGCGAGCGAGCCGAGGGTGCGGACGCCGAGCCCTTCGAGCTCGGCGTACCGCCCCTCGTCGAGCGGCAGGAGCGAGAGCGGGAGCGGCTCGAGGAACGACCGCTCCTCCTCCCCCTCGACGATCACCGCCTGGCCCGGGCGCGCCACGCTCGCCGCCGCGAGAGCGACGAAGCGGCGCTGCCCCGCGCCCGCGCGCGGGTCCCAGGCAGGCCCGACGGAGGCGATCGCCCTCGTGAGCGCCGCCTCCACCCCTCCATAGAGCCGCTCCACCCCGAGGGTCTCGAACACGACCACCCCCGGCTCCACCGGCTCCACGGCGAAGCCTGCGTCCTCCAGGCGCCGCAGCACCCCCTCCCACTCCCGCTCGGCACCCGCCGGGTCGGGGTCGACGAGGACGAGCTCGGGGCACGTCGCGAGCGCCTCCCCCAGGCGCATTCCCGCCGTGACGCCCGCCGCTTCGGCCGCTGCCGTGACCGGCCCGACGAGCTGTTCGCGCCCGGGCTCGGGCGCGAGCGCCGCTGGGACGACCGCGAGCCTCGGTCGGGTCCGGAGCGCCGCGCGGAGCTCGAATCCCGGGATGAGAAGGCATGCGATCATCGGGAACAGATGTTCTAGCGAACACCTGTTCGCATGTCAAGACCGCCCTCGGAGACACGGCCGAACGCACGCCGGCGCGTCAGAGCCTGGCTGCGCGAAAGCACTCGGCCACGTACGGCATGGCAAGCCTGCCGTCCGTGGCATGCGCGTCGAACAGCGCGCCGACGCGCTCGAGCACGGGCCGGCGCTCGTCCTCGGAGAGCACCGCGCACTGGCTCCGGGAACGGACGAGCTCGACGAGGTCGGCGCGTCCGAGCAGCTGGACATGCTCGAACGACGCACGCTCGACCGGCCCGTAGAGACGGCTCTCGCCGATCGTCGAGACGACGGAGGAGACACCTCCCGCGCGGAACTCGCTGCGCCCGATGACGGTCTCCGTGAGCTCCGCGACCCACCACTGCGAGTCGTCGCGTGTGTTCCACACGAGCGCGAGCCGGCCGCCCGACCGGAGCACGCGGGCGATCTCGACGAGGGCGGGCCCGTGGTCGAACCAGTGGAACGCCTGCGCGCACGTGACGACGTCGGCCGCGCCGTCGGGCAGCGGGATCGACTCGGCGCTCCCCGGGAGCGCGACGGCGTCGGGCACCGCCATCCGCAGCTCGTCGAGCATCTCGGGAAGGGGCTCGACGGCCGTCACGCGGTGACCGAGAGCGACGAGGGCGCGGGTCAGCTTCCCGGTGCCCGCGCCGAGGTCGACGACATCGGTCGGATCGGCCCCCGCGAGCCACTTGGCGGCCTCGTCGGGGTACCCCGGGCGCGCGCGCTCGTAGGCGCCGGCGACGCCCCCGAACGACGCGGCGCGCTGCAGCCGCTCGTCACGGTCCCATGCCATCGGCCGAGCGTATCCTCGACCCGTGCGTCGCAGCCTCGCGGTCCTCGCAGCACTCGCGACCCTCGTGCTCGTCGCGGGGTGCGGAAGCTCGGCGAGCGACCCGCTCGCCGACGACCACGGCGCGCCGCTCGCCCTCGAGCACGGCCCCACGACCGAGCGCGACGGTGTCCGCGTGGAGGACATCGCGTACGCGAGCGGCGACGACCGCGTCGAGGGATACCTCGTCTCGCCGCGCGACACGGTGGAGAAGCTCCCGGCCGTCGTCTTCCTCCACGGCTCGGGCGACGACCGGAGCGAGCAGCTCGACACCGCCGTCGCGCTGGCCGAGCGGGGTGCGATCGCCATGACGATCACCGCGCCCTCGCGCGGGAAGAGGCCACCCGCGGGCGCGACCGGCGAAGACCTCGTCCGCTGGCAGGGAGGGACGATCGCCGCGGACGTCGTGGCGGCGAGGCGGGCGTTCGACGTGCTCGCCGCCGACGACCGTGTCGACGACGAGCGGCTCGGGCTCGTCGGCTGGAGCATGGGCGGCCGTCTTGCATCGCTCGTCGCAGGGGTCGACGACCGGGTCCGCGCGACGGTGCTCATGTCCGTCGGCGCCGCGCCGGTCGAGGCGTACGTCGAGGGAGCGCCGGCGGAGCTCCAGGACGTCGTCCGCGAGGCGCTCGAACCGATCGATCCGCTCTCGCACGTCGGCGACGCGAGAGGCGCCGTCCTCGTCCAGGCCGGGCGACAGGACTCGATCGTCCCACGCGCCGCGCTCGAGGCGGTCATCGACGCCGCACCGAAGGGCACGAAGGTCGAGTGGTACCCGACGGACCACGCGCTGAACGACCAGGCCCGCGCGGACCGCCTCGAGTGGCTCGCGCAGGAGCTCGGGATCGGCTAGACGGGACGGAGCGTCTCTAGTCCGCGGTCTCGGGGAGCTCTCGCAGGCGAGGCACGGGCGACGGAAGCAGGAACAGGACGCCGAGCATCGCTCCGGCGGCGCCGATCCACAGCGCGGGCCGCAGGCCGATCCAGGTGCCGAGCAGCCCGCCGGCGAGCGAGCCGACGACGCGGATCCCGTAGTTGACGAACGTGTACGCCCCCGACACGCGCGCGCGGAGCCGGTTGGGGATCACCGCGGCGAACAGCGAGCCCGCGCTGATGTCGAGGAGCATCACGCCCAGGCCCGACCCGAGCTCCGCGACGAAGAGGCAGCCCAGCACGACGGGGTCCGATCCGCGTGCCAGCGGCACGAGCAGGAACGGCGCGGGAAACAGGACGCATCCGAGCACGAGCGTCGGGCCGATGCCGATGAGGCGTGTCAGCGGCGTGGCGATCGCCGAGCCGATCAGGCCGCCGACGGCCCCGGCGCCGAGGACGAGCCCGAGCGTCCCCGACGTGACGCCGAGCGTGCGCGTCGCGTAGAGCACGAACAGGGCCCAGAAGACGAAGTTGAAGAAGTTGACCGTCGCCGTCGCGAGCAGCGTCGAGCGGATGATCGGCGAGGCGGCGATCCAGCGCAGCCCGACCGTGACGCCGCTCCGCTCGCGGTCGGGGCGGGGCTCCTCGGGGCGGATGCGGCCGAGCAGCGCACCGGAGGTCAGGAACGAGACCGCGTCGACGAGGAGCGCCCCGGGTGCCGTCACGGCGTGTACGAGCAGCCCGGCGACGCTCGGCCCGGCGACGAACGAGAACGCCCGGCTGCCGTTGAGCAGAGAGCTCGCCTCCACGAAGCGCTCGCGCCGCACGATCGTCTGGAACAGCGACGCGTCCGAGACGTTGAACAGCACCGCGAGCGAGCCCGCCAGGAAGGCGACGACGTACAGCTGCGCGAAGGTCAGCGCCCCGAGCGCGTAGGCGACCGGGACGCTCGCGAGCAGCGCGGCGCGGCCGAGGTCGGTCGCGATCATGATGTGCCGCCTGCGGCCCCACCTGTCGGCCCACGCTCCGGCGTGGAGCGCGAGGACTAGGTTCGGCAGGAGGGCGACCGCCGAGAGGTACCCCATCTCGGCCGCGCTCGCGTCGAGCGTGAGCACGGCGACGAGCGGTACCGCGAGCAGCGAGACCTGGTCGCCGAAGAGGGAGACGGTGTGCGCGCCCCAGTAGGTCCGGAACACGCTGCTCTCGCGCAGCAGCCCGGGGACCGCGATGCGGGCTCTCCGGGATGCCTCGGGGACCACGGTCACGACTCGTCCTCCGGGAACGCGACGTGGAGGAAGACGACCGGACGCGCCCCGGGAGGGCGCAGGTCGGGTTGCTCGATTCGCTCGAGATACGGATCGGCGAGCGACTGCAGCGCATCGCGGAGACAGCGGAGCTCGTCGACCGTCAGGTACAGGAGGCTGTCGCCGAGGGCCGCGGCCTCCTGCCACTCCTCGGGCTCCGACTGGCGCCGCTCGAGCCACCCGGCCAGGCGCTCGGCGTACCTGGCCAGCACGGAGCGCTCCAGCGTGCTCGCAGCCTCCGCCATGTCGGGCGTGTCTGCGACGTTCGGCCACGAGGTGTAGAGGGACGTCGCCCGCCAGGGACGCCGGCGGCCCGCTCCCCCCGCCGCCTCCTCGACGAGCCCGAAGCGCTCGAGCTGCCGGAGGTGGTACGACGTGCTCCCCGAGCTCTCGTCGAGGCGCCGCCCGGCCTCGGACGCGGTGAGCGGCCCCTCGCGCCGCAGGAGCCCGAGCAGCTGGATCCGCAGCGGGTGCGCGAGCGCGCGCAGCGCCCGGGGATCTCTCAGCTCGATCTCGCGTCTCATACAAAGCAATCTTTGCAAAGAACTCTCTGCATGTCACGGAGACGCAGGGCACCCCGCGTTCCACGTTCGGCGCTCAGAGGGTGATCTCGGCGGCGACGCCGTGCATCCCCGCGAGCCGCGGCACGACGTCGAGGACGCTCTCGCGGGCACACCACGGGATGTCCGCCTCCAGCTCGGGCCCGTGGTTGATCAGGTTGCGGCCGGAGCGTGACGCCCGGAACGCCTCCTCGGCCGTCGCGTACGACGCTGCGAGCCGTGCGGCGGCCTCGGCGGCGTCGCTCCGCTCGAAATTGAGGGCGGTGGCGACCCGCCCCGCAACGTAGGCGTCGTCCAGCGCGAACGAGCCCTTGACGCCCGCGCAGAAGACGGCGACGTCCTCGCCGAAGGACCGTGCGGCGGTCGTGACGGCGCCGAGGTTCATGAGAGACGCCACGAGCACCCGCTCGCAGCGCTCTGCGGCCGTCACGATCGCGCGCGTCCCGTTCGTCGTCGACATCGCGAGCGTCGGCGTCCGCGGCTCGAGGTACTCCCGCGGCGAGTTGCCGAGATCGAAGCCGGCGATGCGGACGCCGAGGCGCTCGCCGCCGAGCGTGACGAGGCCGTTCCGCAGTGCCCGGGCGTCGTCGACCTCGGCCGCGCACCACACCCGCTCGTAGCCCGCGTCGAGCGCCTGGCAGATCGTCGAGGTCGCCCGGATGACGTCGATCACGACCCCCGTCGGGGCCTCTGCAGCCTCGTCGGGCGTGAACGCGACGTGAACCCGCACGCGGGTACGCTAGCCGCGAGGTGAGCGACACGCCCCACTGCTACCGGCACCCGGGCCGCGAGACGCTCGTCTCGTGCTCGGAGTGCGGGCGGCCGATCTGCGAGGAGTGCATGACGTTCGCGCCGGTGGGGATCAAGTGCCCCGAGCACGCCGGCGTCGGAGCGCCGCGGCGCGCGCCCTCTCCACAGCGGACGGCCCGGCAGACGCGCCAAACGGTCGCCGGGCTGGAGGCGCCGGCCACGGTGGGCCTCGTGGCGCTGAACGTGCTCGTCTACATGGTCACCGTCTACCAGGGTTCCGGCGTCGGCTCGCCGGGTGGGAAGCTGTTCGAGGACGGGGCCCTCATCGGCGCTGCCATCCGGGTGAACGACGAGTGGTACCGGCTCGTCACGGCGATGTTCCTCCACGGGAGCCTCCTCCACCTCGCGTTCAACATGCTCGCTCTCTACTGGCTCGGGACGGTCGTCGAGCAGGCGCTCGGCACGTGGCGCTTCCTCCTCCTCTACTTCGTCTCCGGCATCGCCGGCTCCGCCGGCGCCCTGCTGTTCAGCAACGAGTTCGCGGTCACGGTCGGAGCGTCCGGTGCGATCTTCGGGATCATGGGCGCGCTGCTCGTGCTCGAGTACATGGCGACCGGCTCGTTCGCCGGGCAGGCGCTCGGCCTGATCGTGCTCAACCTCGCGCTCACGTTCATGATCCCCAACATCTCGGTCGGCGGTCACCTCGGCGGGCTCGTCGGAGGGATCCTCGCGACGTTCGCGCTCGCGCACTTCCGCTACGCGCGGCCGCGGTCGCTCGGCCCGGCGATCGTCGGGCTGATCATGGTCGCGAGCCTCGTCGTCGCCTACGTGCGCGTCGAGAGCTACGTGCTCCCGGTGGGCTAGCGGCTAGCCGCCGACCGCGACCGACGTGACGCCCTGGTCGGCGAGTGCCGCCTGCGCGGCCGCGAGTCGGGCGAGCGGGACGCGGTAGGGCGAGCACGACACGTAGTCGAGCCCGATCTCGTGGCAGAACGCGACCGAGCGCGGCTCCCCGCCGTGCTCGCCACAGATCCCGAGCTTGAGGTCCGGCTTCACGTCTCGGCCACGCTCGACGGCGATCCGCATCAGGTCGCCGACGCCGTCGCGGTCGAGCACCTCGAACGGGTTCCGCTCGAGCACGCCGTGCTCGAGGTAGTACGTGAGGAACTTCCCCTCGGCGTCGTCGCGCGAGAACCCGAGCGTCGTCTGCGTCAGGTCGTTCGTGCCGAACGAGCAGAAGTCCGCGTACTCCGCGATCTCGTTCGCGCGCACGCACGCCCGAGGCAGCTCGATCATCGTCCCGCAGAGGTACTCGACCTCGGCCTCCTCGGCCGCCACGCGCTCGGTCAGCTCGCGCAGCCTCCGGAGCTCCTCGGCGAACCCGACGAGCGGATGCATGATCTCGACGAGCGGCGCGTCGCCCGTGCGCTCGCCGACGGCTCGCGCCGCGCGCACGATCGCCCGCACCTGCATCTCGTAGATCTCGGGCCACTGGAGGCCGAGGCGGCATCCGCGGGTGCCGAGCATCGGATTCGCCTCGTGGAGCTGCTCGATGCGTCGCCGCATCTCGTCCGAGGTCGCCTCCTCGACGGACGGCAGGAACTCGTGGAGCGGCGGGTCGAGCAGGCGGATGGTGACCGGATAGCCGGCCATCGCCTCGAAGATCGCCTCGAAGTCCCCCTGCTGCACCGGCAGCAGGCGGTCGAGCGCGCTGCGCCGTGCCTTCTCGTCCGACGCCAGGATCATCTCCTGCACGACCGGCAGGCGGTCGGCGGCCATGAACATGTGCTCGGTCCGGCAGAGCCCGATGCCCTCGGCCCCGAACTCCCTCGCCTTGGACGCGTCCTCCGGCGTGTCGGCGTTCGCGCGCACGCGGAGGTGCCGGAAGTCGTCGGCCCAGCCGAGGATCGTGCCGAAGTTCTCGTCGATCGCGGGCGGGACGAGCGGGACGCTGCCGACGATCACCCTGCCGGTGCCGCCGTCGATCGTCAGCTGGTCGCCTTCCTTCAGCTCGTGCTCGCCGATCCGCACCGTGCGCGCGCCGATGTCGATCGAGAGCGCCTCGCAACCTGCGACGCACGGCTTCCCCATGCCGCGCGCCACGACGGCGGCGTGCGACGTCATGCCGCCGTGCGCCGTGAGCACGCCTTTCGCGTGGACGAGGCCGTGGATGTCGTCGGGCGTCGTCTCCCAGCGGACGAGGAGCACGTCTTCGCCGGCGCGGCCGCGTTCCTCGGCGAGGTCGGCATCGAGCACGATCGCACCGGACGCCGCTCCCGGTGAGGCGTTGAGCCCGGTGGCGACGACGTCGACCTCCGCGGTCGGGTCGATCATCGGATGCAGCAGCTGGTCGAGCTGCCCCGCGTCGATCCGCACCACCGCCTCCTCGCGCGAGATGAGATCCTCGCCCGTCATCTCGACCGCGATGCGGAGCGCGGCCTGCGCCGTGCGTTTCCCCGTCCTGGTCTGGAGCAGGTAGAGCGTGCCGTCCTCGACGGTGAACTCGATGTCCTGCATCTCGCGGTAGTGCTCCTCCATGCGGTCGAGCGTCTCCGTCAGCTGCGCATAGGCAGCGGGCAGGATCTCGCCCATCCGCTCGATCGGCTCCGGCGTGCGGATCCCGGCGACGACGTCCTCGCCCTGCGCGTTCAGGAGGAACTCGCCGTAGAGGCGGCGTTCGCCGGTGGACGGGTCGCGGGTGAAGCAGACGCCCGTGGCCGACGTGTCGCCCATGTTCCCGAACACCATCTGGACGACGTTGACGGCGGTGCCGAGGTCGTCTGGGATGTCGTACGTGCGGCGGTAGACCTTCGCGCGCGGCGACTCCCACGAGTCGAACACCGCCCGGATCGACCGCTGCAGCTGCTCGCGGGCATCCTGCGGAAACGACTCGCCGACCTCCCGCTCGTAGATCCCCTGGAACGTCGCGATGAGCTCACGGAGGTCCTCGGCGGTCAGCTCCACGTCCTGGCGGGCCCCGCGCCGCTCCTTGAGGGTCTGCAGCTCCTCCTCGAACAGATGCCCCTCGACGCCGTCCACCACCTCGCCGTACATCTGGATCAGCCGGCGATACGAGTCGTAGGCGAACCGCGGGTTCCCGGTCGCCTCTGCGAGGCCCTCGACCGCCGTGTCGTTGAGGCCGAGGTTGAGGATGGTGTCCATCATCCCGGGCATCGAGATCGCGGCACCCGAGCGGACGGAGACGAGCAGCGGCTCGTGCGCGTCCCCGAACCGCTTGCCCGAGCGCTCCTGGAGCCGCTCGACGTGCTCGTCCACCTCGGGCCAGAGCGCCTCTGGCGGCTCGCCCGTGCGCATCGTCTCGCGGCACGCGTCGGTCGTGACCGTGAAGCCGGCCGGCACGGGGATGCCGAGCCCGGTCATCTCTGCGAGCCCGATGCCCTTGCCGCCGAGCAGCTCGCGGCCCCCCGGGGCCTGCTCGTCGAACGCGTAGACGAGGCGCATGGCCGCGATCCTATGTACAGAAGCCCGACTGCGTCGCGGATCGGGAAACTACGTACGTGCAGCGTGTCGCGATCATCGCCAGCGCCAGCGGGTGCGGAAAGTCCACGGTCGGCCGCGCCCTCGCGACGTCGCTCGGCGTCCCGTACGTCGAGCTCGACGCCATCCACCACCAGGCCGGCTGGATCGAGCTCGGCGCGGACGACCTCCGCCGCAGGGTCGAACCGCTCGTCTCGCGTGACCGGTGGGTGATCGACGGCTCCTACCGGTCGAAGCTCGGCGACCTCGTGCTCGGACGCGCGGACACCGTCGTCTGGCTCGACCTGCCGCGCCGCGTGTGGCTTCCGCGCCTGCTCCGCCGCACGGCGCGCCGGATCGTGCTGCGCGAGGAGCTCTGGAACGGAAATCGCGAGTCGCTGCGGGGCGCCCTCGTCGGCCGCGACTCGCTGATCGCCTTCGCGCTCCGCCATGAGTCGCGACGCCGGCAGCGCTACCCGCGCGAGCTCGCCCACCTCCGCGTCGCCCGACTGCGCACCACGGCCGAGGTGGCCGCGTTCCTCCGCTCGGCGTCGCGCCCCGCGGTCACGTGACACAGTGTCACGAGCTGGCCCGTCGCTCCCTCAGCGAAGCCGCGAGCGGAGCTCCGCGACCCAGGCGGCCGCGCGCAGGCCGAGCCAGATCGGCGTCAGGACGACGTAGAACATCACCATCGCGACGCCGAGCGACGCCCACCAGATCAGCCAGAAGCGGACGGGCACCCAGCCCTTCTCCGTCAGGTCGCGGCGCACGCCACGCGCGAAGGGCCCGTACTTCGCGTTGCGGGACGTCACGCCTTCGCCGTCTCCCGGCGCCGGTGGCGCTCGGCGACGAGGCGGATGATCCGCATCGCGGTCTCCTCCACCGACAGCTCCGAGACGTCGATCACCGGGCAGCGAAGGCGCCGGTGCACACGCGTCGCGGCCTCGAGCTCCTCGAACACCGCCTCGAGGTCCGCGTAGCGCCGGCGGGGAGCGCCCATCGAGCGCACGCGCTCCTCCCGGATCTCCGCGAGCCGCTCGGGGTCGATCGTCAGCCCGACGATCTTTGCGCGATCGATCTCGAACAGGTGCTGCGGCAGCTCGACGCCCCGCACGACCGGGACGTTCGCCGCCTTGTGGCCGAGATAGCCGAGGTAGATCGACAGAGGCGTCTTGGACGTCCGCGAGACGCCGACGAGCACGATGTCCGCCTCGTCGAGCCCGCCGCCGATGCCGTCGTCGTAGCGCACGGCGAACTCGATCGCCTCGATCCGCTTGAAGTACGTCTGGTCGAGCGGTGCGCGCGCGCCCGGCTCCATTCGCGCGGCGACGCCCGCAACGCGCGAGATCGAGTCGATCGGGTGACCGAGGAGGTCGCAGTAGTGGACGCGGGAGCGGCGGCAGAGTCGCCGCATCTCGTCGCGAAGGCCGGGCTCGACGAGCGTGTACACCATCACAGCGGGACGGCCACGCGCGCGGGCGACCGCAAGGGCGAGGTCCTCCATCGACTCGACGCGCGGGTGCCGCACCTCCTCGAACGGTAGGTCGGGGAACTGCGCCTCCAGCGCGAGCACGAGTCGGGCTGCCGTCTCGCCGGTCGAGTCCGAGACGATGTGGAGCTCGACGGGGACCTGGTCGCTCACCGGCGGGAGGCTACAGCCGCGATTCGCCCGCCTGTGAGTGCCAGCAGGTCCGACGGCGCAAGCTCGAGCTCCAGCCCACGACGACCGGCGCTCACGTGGATCGTCTCGAATGCGAGCGCGGACTCGTCGAGGATCGTCGGCAGTCGGCGCCTCTGCCCGAGCGGGCTGATCCCGCCCGTGACGTACCCGGTCGCCCGCTCGGCCGCCTTCGTGTCCGCCATCCTTGCCCGCTTGCCGAGCATGCGCAGGTCGAGCTGGGCTTCGACGGGCACGACGGCCACCGTGAGCTCGCCGTCGACGTCCGCGACGAGCGTCTTGAAGACGCGCGCGGGGTCGAGGTCGAGCTTCTCGACCGCTTCGGCGCCGAACGAGGCGGCCCGAGGGTCGTGCTCGTACTCGTGCACGCGGAAGGCGATCCCGGAGCGCGCCGCCGCCGCGATCGCCGGTGTGCCCCGCCCCGCCACGCGGCCGAGGGTAGCGTTGACGGGCCGATGGCCGCCGACGTCACGATGGACAAGATCGTCTCGCTCGCGCGCCGCCGGGGGTTCGTGTTCCCGTCCTCGGAGATCTACGGCGGCCTCGGCTCGTCGTACGACTACGGCCACTACGGCGTGCTCCTCAAGGAAAACGTCAAGGCGCGCTGGCTCGAGGCGATGGTGCAGGAGCGGGACGACATCGTCGCGCTCGACTCGGCGATCATCCTCCATCCCAAGGTCTGGGAGGCGTCGGGGCACGTCACCGGCTTCACCGACCCGCTCGTCGACTGCCGGTTCTGCAAGAAGCGCTTCCGCGCCGACCATCTCGCCGAAGAGGAGTGCGGCAAGCGCCCGAGCAAGCACCCCGGCGACACGCCCGATTGCGACCTCACCGAGGCGCGCCAGTTCAACCTCATGTTCGAGACGCGGGTCGGCCCGGTCGAGGAGACCGGCCAGAGGGTCTTCCTCCGGCCCGAGACGGCACAGGGCATCTTCGTGAACTTCAAGAACGTCGCCCAGCTCGCCCGCCGCAAGCCGCCCTTCGGAATCGCGCAGATCGGAAAGTCGTTCCGCAACGAGATCACGCCGGGGAACTTCATCTTCCGCACGCTCGAGTTCGAGCAGATGGAGATGGAGTTCTTCGTCCCGCCCGCCGAGGCGGACCAGTGGTACCGCTACTGGATCGACGAGCGCCTGGACTGGTACGTCCGGTACGGCATCCGCCCCGAGAGCCTGCGTGTACGTCCCCATGACGCCGACGAGCTGTCGCACTACTCGAGCGCGACGAGCGACATCGAGTACCTCTACCCGATCGGCTGGTCGGAGCTGGAGGGAATCGCGAATCGCGGGACGTTCGACCTCACTGCCCACTCCGCGGCGTCGGGCACGACGCTCGAGTGGGTCGACGGAGGAAGCGGTGAGCGGTACGTCCCCGCCGTGATCGAGCCCGCCGGGGGAGTCAACCGCGCGATGCTCGCCTTCCTCTGCGATGCCTACGACGAGGAGGTCGTCGCGGAGCGGCAGCGCACGGTGCTGCGTCTCCATCCCGAGATCGCCCCGGTGAAGGTCGCCGTGCTCCCGCTCGTGCCCCGCGATGCGGGGATGGCCGAGCGGGCGCGCGCGCTCCACGCGGAGCTCCGTCGCGTGATGGTCGCCGAGCACGACGACGGTGGCCAGATCGGGCGCCGCTACCGCCGCCAGGACGAGATCGGGACGCCCTGGGCTCTGACAGTGGACGAGCAGACGCTCGTCGACGAGACCGTCACGATCCGCGATCGCGACTCGCTCGCGCAGGAGCGCATCTCCATCGCACGTGCGCGAGAGCACCTGCTCGACCGTCTTGCGGCGCCGTGGAGCCCTCCGCCGCGGGCTCCCTGAGCTCCGGTTCGGCGAGCCCCGCGGCGAGGTACGAGCCAGGCGCCGAAAGTACACTCACCTCGCGATGGCGACCGCTCCGATCTTCACGCCTGCGCTCGCGTCGCTCGGCGACCTCGTGCCGCACGACGGGATCCTCTCGCCCGAGGAGCTCGAACGGCTCGCAGTCGAGATCGCCGACCGTCCGGAGCTCTGGGAACCACTCGTCCACACCGATCCGGAGCACCGGCGGTACGAGCTCATCTGCGAGGACGAGCGGCTGGACGCCTGGGTGCTCTCGTGGATGCCGGGCCAGGGAACGGGGTTCCACGACCACTACATCTCCGGCGTCGGGCTCTGCTGTGCGGCCGGGGGCGTTCGGGAGGACCTTCTCGTCTACGGCGGCAACGACATCGAACTGCACCTACGCCCCGGCGACTCGCGGTGCGGCGGCCCGGGCTACATCCACCGGGTGCGCCACGAGCTCGGGGCGCCGGCCGTCACGATCCACGTCTACTCGCCGCGTCTCGACTGGGTCGGCCAGTACCGCCTCGCGGAGAACGGGATCGTGCGCCGTGAGGTCCGTCCCGGCAGAAACGAGCTGACCGACCAGCTCATCTCCGAGGGGGCCCTCCAGAAGGTGCTCGAGCGGTTCTAGTCCTTGTTCGCAAGCAGGATTCCGCAAGAGCGGAATCCTGCGCTCGATCCCCGCCTGCGGCGGGGCAGACCCCTGAAGGCGTCCGCTGTCGCGGCCGCAACCACCTTCGCAAACAACGATTCCGCAGAAGCGGAATCCTGCGCTCGGATCGCCGCCTTCGACGGCGTGATCCCTGAAGGCGGCCCCTGTCTCGGCGGCGGCTCAGGCGGACAGCGTGCGCAGGCGGAAGCCGCCGTGGTGCTCGTACGACGACGTGACCACCGCGAGGACGTCGCGCGCCGCACGGTCGCCGATGCCGACGGACGGCGCGTCCGCGATCGGAGTGCCGAGGAGGGCCGCCAGGGCAGTGAGCCCGTCGGGTGAGAGCCCGATCCCGCCTCCGTCGCACGCTGCGCACACCGCGCCGCCCGACGCAGGGTGGAACGCGACGAGACCCGTCTCCGCGCCGCACTCGACGCAGCTCCCGAGATGCGGCAGGAACCCGGAGAGCCAGAGGAGCTTCAACTGGAACGAGAGGACGAGCGGGTCGAGCGCGGGCCGGCGTCCCGATTGTGGTTCGCGCGCGTCGAGCGCGTCGAGGAACCGCGTCAGCGCCAGGAAGGCGCGGTCGTTGTGCTCTTCCTCGGTGAACAGCCTGAGCATTGCCTCGAGCCCAACGAGGCCGACCTGGAGGCGGTACGGGTCTGTCCTGACGGCATCGTGCGACCGGACGAGCGAGGCCCCGGTGACCGTTCCGAGCTCGCCACGACCGCGATGGATGGAGAGCTCGACGTGCGAGAACGGCTCGAGCCGGCCCCCGAAGCGGCTCTTCGTCCGGCGCACGCCCTTCGCGACCACGCCGACGCGTCCGCTCGCCTGCGTATAGATGTGGAGTACGCGATCGGCCTCGCCGAATGCGAATGCCCGGAGGACGACCGCCTCCGTGATCGTCGGCGGGGCCATCGGTCGAGTGTAGGCCGCAGCGTGGCTGTCGCCGGCGGCTCCTCGCGGTTCTCGTTCGGCGCTGGACGGGCTCGTTCACCGCACGTGCTCGCCCGCCCAGCGCCCTGTCCGCAGCCGCGGCCGCCCCCAATGCGCCTCGGCCGCCGCACCGACCGAAAACGACATGTCCTGTCGTGCACGTCTCGGGCCACCGACCTCCTCCCCACGGCTCATAGCCTATCTTGACAACATGCACACATGGGACACGAAAGCGCACCGAGTTCGCTCCGATCGTTCCCCAGGGGCCGAACGCCCACGGCGTGTGCGCTCGAAGCCCGCCCGCGCGGCAGTCAGGCCGTCTGGCACCGCGGGCAGAACCAGGTGCCCCGCCCCGCGACCACGATGCGCTCGATCGGCGTCCCGCAACGGTCGCAGGGCTCCCCCAGCCGGCCGTACACGTGGAACTCGCGCTGCATCGCCCCGCTCGAGCCGTCGGGGGTCGCGTAGTCGCGGAGCGTCGACCCCTGCAGCTCGACCCCGCGTCGCAACGCCCCCCGAATCGCCCGGTGCAGTCGCGCCACCTCGTCACGGTGGAGCTCCCCGGCGGTCCGGCGAGGGTGGATCCGGGCTCGCCAGAGCGCCTCGTCCGCGTAGATGTTTCCCACGCCGGCAATCCGCCGCTGGTCGAGCAGAAACGCCTTGATCGGCGCGCGGCGGCCCTCGAGGAGACGGCCGAGCGCGGCCGCCGTAAAGGATGGGGCGAGCGGCTCGGGCCCGAGCCGGGACGCGAGATACGGGCGCAGGTGCCCGTCGTCGAGAAGCTCCCACGTGCCGAAGCGGCGGATGTCCCGGTACCCGACCTCGGCACCGGTATCGAGCACCACTCGCGCGCGCCGGTATGCGTCATCGGGTAGGCCCCCCGTCGGCGCGTGCCGAAGCGATCCCGTCATCCGGAGGTGGACGACGAGCGTGCGGCCGCTCGCCATGCGCCAGAGGAGGTACTTCCCGCGCCGCTCGACCGTTGCGATCCGCTCGCCGACGAGCGCATCTGCGACGAATCGTGGGTCGACGGGCCGCGTCAGGCGAACGTCGAGGATCTCCGCACGCAGGATCGTCGCGCCTTCGAGCACGGGAGCGATCTGGCGACGGACGGTCTCGACCTCGGGCAGTTCGGGCACGGCGCCATCGTACGGACGGCGGCCCGCCGTCCTGCTACGTCGCCGGAGACGGCCGCGGGCCCCCACGGCGGACGACCGGCGGAGCGCCCGTGGGGCGCGCCTGGCCGGAGCGACCGGCATTCCCGCGGCGCGCGATCGGTTCTGGATCCATGTCGTCTCTCGCGGGCGGGGGGACGACGAGCTCCATACCCGCCGGAAGGACGATCGCCGACTCCGCCTCGTAGCACTCCCCGCTCACGCCGCCTCCTCGATCCGCGTGCAGACATGAAACGCGACCGCTTTCCCCGGAACGGGGCGCCGCGCCGTACTCCTGGGGTACGGGTTTCCGCACCGTCGCGGGCTACGATCGCCCGATGACCGATCGGCTGCCGCGATCGCTGCTGCACATCGAAGGGGCTGTGGTCGCCGTAGCGGCCGTCGCCCTCTATTTCCATCTCGGATACCCCTGGTGGCTCCTGCTCGTGCTCGCGCTCGCGCCCGACCTCTCGATGGTGGGCTACGCGGCCGGTCCCCGCGTCGGCGCTGTCGCATACGACGTCGCGCATACCTACGCGATCCCCGTCGCGCTGGCCCTCGTCGGCGTGTTCGCCGACGCGGATCTCGCCCTGCAGATCGCGCTCGTCTGGGCGGCCCACATCGGTGTCGACCGTGCGATCGGCTACGGGCTCAAGTATCCGACGGGCTTCCGGGACACCCACCTGCAGCGGGTCTAGCGCGGTGGGCCGGACGTCCCGACGGACGAGCACGCCCGGCTTCGTCGTGCTCAGGCAGGTCGGAGACGAGACGTGGCAGCTGGTCGGAGAGGTGCCGAGACGTGCCGGGCTCCCCGCTCGCCAGGCGCGAGCGCAGGCGATCGTGGATGCCACGGGGCGTGAGCCTGCTGCCGCCGACCGCTACGCCGTGGTTCTGCGCAGCGAGTGGCGAATCGCCCTCGACCACTAGACGACGTCGAGCAGGATCCCGTGGTCGGGCGGCGCGTCGTCCCCGATCTCGTATGCGGCGAGCACTGCTGCGACGGCCCTGCTCGCGGCCTGGTCGTCGCGCGCATGCACCTCGGCGAGATCGTCGCCCGCAAGCACGGTGTCGCCCCGCTTCGCGAAGCACAGCACCCCGACGGCGTGATCGACCGGATCGTCCTTCGCTCGCCGGCCGGCGCCGAGCTCGAGCGCGGCGTTCCCGACGGCGAGCGCACCGACGCGCGTCACGACGCCGTCGCGCGGTGCGGCAACGGGAACCTGGACGGGAGCCCGCTCGAGGGTCGACGGGTCGGGGTCGCCGCCCTGGGCGCGGATCCAGCGCTCGTACGTCTCGAGCGCACTTCCGTCCTCGACGGCGCCCTCGGCACGCTTGCGACCCTCGTCCACGTCGATCCCGAGATCCGAGTACGCGAGGAGCCGCGCGCACGCGTCGAGCACGAGCTCCGTGAAGTCCGCCGGGCCGTCGCCGCGGATCGTGTCGCGCGCCTCGTCGACCTCGAGCGCGTTGCCGACGGCACGCCCGAGCGGCTGGTCCATGTCCGTGAGCAGGCAGGTGACCTCGCGGCCGGCACGCTGACCGATCTCGCGCATCTGCTCGGCCAGCATGCGCGCGTCGTCGAGCGTCTTCATGAAGGCACCGTCGCCGACCTTCACGTCGAGCACGATCGCGTCGGCGCCCGCGGCGAGCTTCTTGGACATGATCGAGCTCGCGATGAGCGGCACGATGTCGACGGTCGCGGTGACGTCCCGCAGCGCGTAGAGCTTCTTGTCGGCCGGGACCAGGTCGGCCGTCTGGCCGACGATCGCCATCCCGACCTTCTTGAGCTGCGTCACGAGCTCCTCGGTCGACAGCTCGACGCGGAAGCCCGGGATCGACTCGAGCTTGTCGAGCGTCCCTCCGGTGTGACCGAGGCCGCGGCCGGACATCTTTCCGAGCGGGACTCCGCAGGCGGCGACGATCGGCCCGACGGCGATCGACGTCTTGTCCCCCACGCCTCCCGTCGAGTGCTTGTCGACGACCTTGCGCCCGAGCTGCGCGCCCAGGTCGATGGTGTCGCCCGAGCGGATCATCGCGTCGGTCAGCGATTGCGTCTCCAGGGCGCTCAGCCCGCGGAAGTAGACCGCCATGCACCACGCGGCCATCTGGTAGTCCGGGACCTCGTCCCGCGCGTAGGCGAGGATGAGCTCTGCGAGCTCGTCCGGGTCGTGCTCGACCCCGTTCCGCTTCTGCGCGATCAGCTCTGCCGGTCTCATGTCTTCGTTGCAACGAACACGGACGACGCGCGCCGGCTTCGGATGGGCAGCTCGTACTGGGGCAGGACCGGCGCCGCCTCGGCGTCGAGCGATGCGACGAAGCCGCGTACGACCTCGTCGTCCTCGATCGTCACCCAGCCGTCCGCATCGCGGCGTGCGACGCCGTCGAAGTGCCGTCCGATGATCTCCGCGCCGTTCTCGCGCGTGAAGACCTGCGTCCAGGCCGCCGCCGAGCCTGCGATCTCCCGAAGCTCTTTCAGGTGCTCGGTCGAGTTGGTGGTCGCCACGAGCCGCCCGCCGCGTCGCAGCACCCGCGCCAGCTCGGCGAGCCCCACGTCGAGGTTCGGAACGTGGAACAGCATCCAGGCCGCGACCGCGCAGTCGAACGTCTCGTCCGGGAAGGGCAGGCTCTGCACGTCGCCCACCCTGGCGTCGACGCCCCGCTCGCGTGCGAGCTCCACCATCCGCGGGGAGATGTCGAGCATGACGACGTCGCACTCGAGCTCGGCTGCGATCCGACCGGAGAGTTCGCCGGGGCCGCCGCCTACTTCGATCACGCGCTCCGGTCCGATCTCGGCGACGGCCTCGAAGGCGATCTCCCGCGGATCAGGGCCTTCCGCGTTCGCGTACAGCGACCGTCGGGCCTCCAGGTTGTGCTCGCTTGCGTATTGCCGCGCGACCGCGGCCGGGTCGTCGATCCTCACCGCTCGAGGATCGGACGGCCGGGAGCGCCCTTCCCGGGGTGCTTCGCGCCGAGCCAGGCGCAGACGGTCGCGCCGACGTCGCCGAACTCCCCGTCCTCGTGGATGCGGCCGGCGGCGTTCTTCCCGGCTGCGTAGGCGAGCAGCAAGGCGTACTCGCGCGAGTGGTCGGTCGAGGGCGTCGTCGGGTCGCACCCGTGGTCCGACGTGAGGACGAGCAGGTCGCCGTCGTGGAGCGCGTCGAGGATGTCGGAGAGCCGTCGGTCGAAGTCCTGCAGGCAGCGGTGGAAGTTCACGGGGTCGTTCCGGTGCCCCCAGAGCTGGTCGGTCTCGACGAGGTTGACGAAGACGAGCCCCGAGTCGACGTTCTCGAGCAGCTCGATCGTCCGGTTGATCCCGTCGACGTTCGACTTCGTCGGAAACGACTCGTCGATGTCGCACCCGGCGAAGATGTCCGAGATCTTCCCGACGCCGTACACGGTGTGGCCGGCGTCGCGGATCGCCGTCAGATAGTTCGGCCGGCGCGGCTCGAGCGAGAAGTCGTGCCGGTTCGGCGTCCGCTCGTAGTGCCCCGGCTCGCCGACGAACGGCCGCGCGATCACACGGCCGACCGCGTGCTTGCCCGTGAGGATCTCCCGCGCGACGCGGCATCCCGCGTAGAGCTCCTCGAGCGGGATCGTCCCCTCGTGCGCCGCGATCTGGAAGACCGAGTCGGCCGACGTGTAGACGATCCACTTGCCCGTGCGCTGGTGCTCCTCGCCGAGCTCCTGAATGATCTCCGTGCCGGATGCGGGCTTGTTCCCGATCACGCCCCGGCCCGTACGGTTCATGAAGGGGTCGATCACCTCGTCGGGGAAGCCGTACGGGTACGTCGGGAACGGAGTCGGCGTCACGACGCCCATCAGCTCCCAGTGGCCGGCGGTCGTGTCCTTGCCCTTCGAGCGCTCGAGCAGCCGGCCCGCGACCGCGGGTGCGTAGGGCTGCGGCGGGCAGCCTTCGAGCGGCTTCACGTTCCCGAGGCCGAGCGCCTCGAGGTTCGGCAGGTCGAGTCCTCCGACCGCCTTCGCGACGTTCCCGAGCGTGTCGGACCCTTCGTCTCCGAAATCGGCGGCGTCGGGGAGCTCCCCGGCCCCGACGGCGTCCAGCACGATGACACAGGCCCGCGGCACAGCGAGCTATCCTAGTCCGCCCATGGACACCGCCCTCGGCCTGCTGGAGCTGCTCCTGTACATCGTCGCGATCCTCGCGCTCTCGATGTCGGTGACGTGGGCGGTCGTCAAGGTGTCGCCGTCCGAGAGCGCCAAGGAGCAGCGCGACCGGACGGACGCGGACGCGACGTCGTAGCTACACCAGCGCGCGGCCGGCGTCCTCGAGCGGCGTGTACGTGAGCCCGTGGGCCTCGGCGACGGCCTGGTAGGTCAGCCGGCCGTTCATCGTGTTGACGCCCTTGGCGAGGGCGGGATCGTCCGCGATCGCGCGGGCGAGGCCCTTGTCCGCGATCGCCTCCGCGTAGGGGAGCGTCACGTTCGTCAGGGCCTTGGTCGACGTCACCGGCACGGCTCCTGGCATGTTCGCGACGCAGTAGTGGACGATTCCGTCGACCTCGAAGACCGGGTCGTCGTGCGTCGTCGCGTGCGACGTCTCGAAACACCCCCCCTGGTCGATCGCGACGTCGACGAGCACCGACCCGGGGCGCATGAGGCGGAGCATGTCGCGCGTCACGAGCTTCGGCGCGACGGCACCCGGGATGAGAACCGCCCCGATCACCATGTCGGCGTCGGGAATGACCTCCTCGATCTGGAGGCGGTTCGACATGGCGAGGGTCACCCGGCCGTCGAGCGCGATCTCGAGCTCCCGCATGCGGTCGACCGACTTGTCGAGCACCCACACGTCGGCCTGCATGCCGAGCGCGATGATCGCGGCGTTCAGGCCGACGACGCCGCCGCCGAGGACGACGACCCTCGCCGGCGGCACGCCGGGGACGCCGCCGAGAAGGATGCCCCGGCCACCGTGCGCCTTCTCGAGCGCCCAGGCGCCCATCTGGGGGGCGAGCCGGCCCGCCACCTCGCTCATCGGAGCGAGCAGCGGGAGCCGCCGGTCGGCGGTCTCGACCGTCTCGTACGCCACGCCCGTCACGCCGGCGTCGAGCAGCGCGCGGGTCAGCGGCTCGTCCGCCGCGATGTGCAGGTACGTGAAGAGCGTCAACCCCTCGCGGAGCCGAGGGTACTCGGCCTCGATCGGCTCCTTGACCTTGAGCAGCAGGTCGGGCGCGGCCCACACTTCCTCGACGTCGACGAGCCGCGCTCCGACCGCAGTGTACGCCTCGTCCGCGAATCCGGAGCCAATGCCGGCGCCGTGCTCGACGACGACCTCGTGTCCACGCTGGACGAGCTCGAGCGCGCCGGCCGGCGTCAGGGCGACGCGGTATTCCCGCGACTTGATCTCCTTCGCGACCCCGATCCTCACGGCGGCCGGGACGATACAGCACCGTCCGCGGCCCGGCGGGTCACGCCAGGGCGAGGCGCCCGGCTGCGAAGGCCGCCGCGAAGAACCACGGATCCTCGCCCGGTCCGCGACCCATGTGCGCGAGCGGCAACGGCGCGCAGGCGGCCTCCCAGCCGGCCGCGTTGACCTCCACGACCTCGACGCCGGAGGGCTTCTCAAGTCCGAGCGGCCAGGCGACCCGCACATCGCCGAGGCAGAGCGCCAGCGCCGCGCGGGTGTGGTGCGAGAGGCCGCGGTGGCGCGGGCGCTCGTCCGCGAACGACACGCGCGGGGCGACGATCGGCAGGCCGCCGAGGGCCGAGGCGACGTTCGCCGCCTCCGCGACCGCAACGCCGCCGTGGCCCCATCTCGAGCCCGTCCCGACGATGCCCGGGCCGATCCCGCACACGACCACGTCCGCCCCGCGGCTGACCGCCCTGACGATTCCCGAGGCCGTGCTGACGCACTGGACATCCCCATCCAGGCACGGGCTGACGGCGATCGCCGTGTCGAGCAACCGCCGGGCCTTCAGCGCGCGTACGGTGTCGGAGAGGGACACCGGCAGCGAGCCGCCGCCGAGCTGGACGTATGCGACACGCCGGCGCGCGAGGGCAGCACACGCCGGCGCGAGCTGGCTGTGCAGCCCGAGGCAGACGACGGGCACGCCGTCGATCCGCTCGCGCGCGTCCTCCACTCCCTCGTCCTCCTCGGCGAAGCGCATCGCCTGCTGACCCGGCGTGTACGGGAGGGTCATCACGTGTGCGTCCTCCTCGACCGGCAGGCGGAGCCCACGCGTGAGGTTCGCGTAGAGGACGTCGAAGCCTCCGGAGCCGAGTCCCAGCGTCGTCGCCTGCTCGTTGACGAGCACGACGTCGCCCACCTCGACGTCGCCCGTCAGCCGCGGGTATGCGATGCACGGCGCGTCGTCGACCTCGAGGCGCACGAGGCCGTCGAGGCGCTCGCCGACCGCGCTCACCGTTCCCCAGCGGAGCCCGATCACGTGGTCGCCTCGCGAGCGACGTCGACGAGCGCGAGCGTGACGTCGACCATGCGCTCGAGATCCTCGACGGAGATCCGCTCGTCCGGCGTGTGGATGTCGGTCATGCCGTTCGCGAGGTTGACGCACTGAAGGCCCCGGGCGTTGAACACGTTCGCGTCGGCGGCGCCGCCCGAGAGGGCGAGGCGTGCCTCGAACCCGGCCCTGGCGAGGGCCTCGACGGCGAGTCGCACGGCCGGGTCGTCGCCTCGGAAGCGGTAGCCGCGGTACTTCGGCTCGACCCGGGTCTCCAGCGTGCAGTCGGAGAGGCTCGCGGCGAACGCCGCGGCGTCCAGGATCTGCTGGACGACGTCGGTGACGCGGCCGTCCTCGTGCGAGCGGACCTCCGCCTCCAGCGTGCACCGCTCGGGAACGACGTTGCGCGCGGTTCCTCCGCGCACCAGGCCGACGTTCGCGCTCGTGAGATCGTCGATCCTGCCGAGCGGCATGTCCGCGATCGCGCGAGCTGCGGCGACGATCGCCGAGCGGCCCTCCTCCGGGTACATGCCCGCGTGCGCGGCCCGGCCGACGAAGGTCAGCTCGAGCTCCTGGGCCGTCGGCGAGCCCGTGACGACCTCGCCGATCGGCGCCGCCTGGTCGTAGACGTAGCCGACCCGCGCCTCGAGCCGCCCGGTGTCGAACGCGTCGGCGCCGACGAGCCCGATCTCCTCCATTGGGGTGAAGAGCAGCTCGACGCCCGCGTGCGGACGCTCCTCCTCGACGATCCGCCGCGCCGCCTCGACCATCACGGCGAGCGCGGACTTGTTGTCGGCACCGAGGATCGTGCCGCCTGCGTTCCGCACGACGCCGTGCTCGTCCACGACGGGCTCGAGGTCGCCGGCAAGGGGCACGGTGTCGAAATGCGCACAGAGGAAGATCGGCGTGCCCTCCTCGTTCCTTCCCGGAAGCCGGCAGAGCACGTTTCCGGCGGTCGAGCCGATCGCGGCCCCCGAGTCGTCCTCGTCCCATTCCAGGCCGATCGTGGCCAGCTCGCGGGTGACCCGGTCGGCAACGGCGCGCTCCTCCCCCGGAGGGCTCGGGATCGCGCAGAGGTCGAGGAACAGGTCGACGACGCGGGACGTGAGCTGCGGCTGCTCCACGGCGGGATCCTACGAGCCGGCGCCGACGCGGCATGCGGTGTCAGACACCGGTTTTCGTCAACCCCTGCGCTGTGCCGTCTTCGTGCCGATTCGTCCACAGGCGCGATCGCCGTGCGCACGCGGGATCCGCACGCCCTCTGCCGGCGGCCGCCTCGTTCGTTTCTACCGACTCGCTCATGCGACCGCGCTCGATCATCAGGCGTTCTTATCGATCGTCGCCGGCGGGCTGGGGCGAGCCAGCTACGCGGCGGTCGCGCGCACGCCCGAACGGGCGTGATTGCGCTCGACCGCCGCTGCGACGAACTCGCGGAAGAGCGGCGCCGGGCGGGTCGGGCGCGACTTGAACTCCGGGTGGAACTGACTCGCGACGAACCACGGGTGGTCGGGCAGCTCGACGATCTCGACGAGCCGGCCCTGCTGGAACGTCCCCGAGACGACCAGCCCGTGCTCGACGAGCTGGTCGCGGTACAGGTTGTT
>DATBIQ010000063.1:0-4909 GCA_036556865.1 Gaiella sp. | reverse complement strand
CGCGGCGACGACGTCGCCGTCCCGCTCCGAGAGCCGGAGACCGACGTTCCACGGCGCGCGCGAGCGATGTGCGAGCCCACCGTCGACCCAGGCGGTGAGCCGCCGCTCGAGCGCCGCATACCCGGCGTGCGACGGAAGTGTCGGCTCGTCCGAGAGCAACCCCGCGAGCAGCCGGTCGGCCGCGCCCGTCTCCCTCAGCCCGCGTGCGGAAGGAGGCACCGCCGCGGCGCGGATCGCGCGCCGCGCCAGCTCGTCGACCGCGCATGCGTAGAGGTCGTGGACGAACGCGTCGAGGTCGCCGTCGAACGACTCGGCGCAGACGGCGGGAGCCGCGACCGCGATCCGCGCGAGCTCGTCGCTCACCACCTCGTCGAGCGTCGCGCCCCAGAGCGCATGCCAGCGCCCGTCGGCCGCCTGGAGGTGGGGATGGACGAGCCCTGCGGCGACCGAGCGTCGCGCGACCCCGAGGACCGCGAGCACCGTGCGCGCCGTCGGCCCAGGATCGAGCGCGCCGTCCTTCAGCTCGGAGAGGGTCAGAAGCTCGTCGAGCTCGATGCGGCGCCCGGCTGTCGTCTGGCCCGCGTGCGCGATCTCGACGACGGCGGGCAGTCCCGCCTCCAGCGCGCCCGCAGAGAGCGTCCCGTCGGGCTCGCGCACGACGAGACAGGCGCCCGCGTCCTCCTGCCAGAGGATCTCGAGGGTCGCTCGATCGGGAGCGGAGACGCTGAGGGCGGGCTCGGACAGAACCCGTAAGCATAGGCGCGGCGGCCGACGCCGAGCCCGGGCTCGTTCCGGCTAGGAGCTGGAGCCCGAGACGAACGCGGCCACGTCGCGGATCTCCTGCGCCGTCAGCTCGTCCTCGAAGGACGGCATCGCCCCGCCGCCGTTCGTCACCTGCGTGACGACTGCGTCGAAGGACGGCGCGGCGTCGTCGAGGTTCGGCCCGACGCTGCCGGAAGACCCCGCGGCCTCGAAGGTGTGGCAGCCGCCGCAGCCTGCCGAGGTGAACACCGTCTTGCCGTTCGCGGCGTCCCCGCTCTCGCCGCCCGTCGTCTCGGTCGTCGCGCCGGTCGTCGCGGTCGTCGCGGGCGGCTCCGCGGTGTCCGAGCCGTCGTCGCCGCCGCAGCCCGCGCTCACGAGCGCGAGCGCGCCGGCGAGGACGAGGAGTGCGATCCGTGGGCGCATCGACGCGATTCTTATCCCCGCCGGGCCGCCGCGCAAACCTCGCTACCCGAGGCGGACGACGGTCGCGCCGTCGGCCGAGTCGGACTCGTGCGAGGAGACAAGCGGGTGCCGCGCCAGCTCGTCGCGCACGGCCGTGCGGATCGCGCCGGTGCCGCGGCCGTGGATCACGCGCAGCTCGTCGCGCCCGGCGAGCGCGGCCGCGTCGACGAACGTCCGCACGGCCTCGCGTGCCTCCTGCGCCGTCCGTCCTCTGAGGTCGAGCTCGGACGGCGCGTGCGTCGGCGTCGGGGCACGCACCGTGACGCCGTCGCCGGGCGACGATTCTGCCTGCGCGTCGCGATCGGGACGCAGTCGTGCGACCGGGACGCGAACACGCAGCCCGCCGCGCCCGACGACGACGGCGTCGTCCCGCACGATCTCGTCGATCGTCCCGCGAACGCCGAGCGCGGGCGCGACCACCGGGTCGCCGGGGGCGAGCGGCGCCGTGACGGGGAGCGGCTCGTCCGCCTCCCGCAGCGCGCGGCCGACCTGTGCGGCTCGTTCGGCTGCGGCGCCGAGCCGCCGGTCACGCTCACGCTCCTTCGCCAGCGCCTTCGGCGTCGTCGCCCGTCGCCGCTCGCGCTCCAGCCGACGAGCGGCCCGGATCTCGGCGCGAAGCGCGTCCAGCTCCGACTTCGTCTCGGCGAGCTCCTGCTCCGCCGCGGCGAGTGCTCGCTCGCGCTCGGCCTGCGCCGACGCCCGAACGCGCTCGATCTCCTGCTCGAGCTCCGTGACGCGAGCCTCGGCGGCCCGGCGGGCCTCCTCGGCGGCCGAGCGCGCGTCGGCAGCCTGCTCGCGCTCGGCGGCGGCCTGCTCCTCGGCGCTCTCCGCCTCTGCGAGCAGCTCGGCGATCCGGAGGCGCTCGGGCGCGACGTGCGCGCGCGCGTCGTCGACGAGCTCCGGTGGAAGGCCGAGCCGGGCGGCGATGCGGAGGGCGTGGGACGTGCCCGGGCGCCCGAGGGCGATCCGGTAGAGCGGCTCCTCGGTCTCCGGGTCGAAGCCGGTCGCTGCGTTCGCGACGCCGGAAGTGCCGCTCGCCCACTCCTTGAGCTCGGCGTAGTGGCTCGTCACGACGGTGAGCCTCGCCTGCGCGGTGAGGCGCCCGAGCAGCGCCCGGGCGAGTGCTGCGCCCTCGACGGGATCGGTTCCCGCTGCGAGCTCGTCGAGCAGGACGAGCGAGCGGTCCGTCGCGCACTCGAGGATCGACACGAGATTCCGCACGTGCGCCGAGAACGTCGAGAGGCTCATCGCGATCGACTGCTCGTCGCCGATGTCGGCGAGGACCTGGTCGAAGACCGGCAGCTCGGCCCACTCGGCAGGCGGCCGCAGCCCGCACTGGTGGAGGAGCGCCGCGAGCCCGAGCGTCTTCAACGCCACCGTCTTGCCGCCGGTGTTCGGGCCGCTGATCACCACCGCTCGGAGCTCTCCGGGGGCGAGGTCGATCGGCACCGCGGTCGCAGCGTCGAGCAGCGGATGCCGGGCGCCGCGGAGGACCACGTCGTCTCCCGGCGTGACCGGTGTTCCGCGCCACCGGCGCGAGAGAATGCCGCGGGCCATGGCGAGATCGAGCGCGCCGACCGCGTCCACGAGGGAGACGATCGCCTCCGCCCGGTCGCCCACGGTCGCCGACAGCTCGCGCAGGATGCGCGCGACCTCTTCGCGCTCCGCGCTCTCGGCCTCGCGGAGCCGGTTCGAGTCCTCGACGACCGCGAACGGCTCGACGAACAGCGTCCGGCCCGAGCCCGAGCTGTCGTGCACGATGCCCGGCACCGCTCCACGCGCGGACGCCCGCAGCGCGAGCACCGGCCGCCCGGCGCGCTCGGTGACGAAGACCTCGGAGAGATGCTCGCGCAGCGACGGGTCCTGGGCGAGCGCACGCAGCCGCTCGGCGATCCGCCCGCGACCGTCCCGGAGCTCGCGGCGGAGCCGGCGAAGCGCGGGCGAGGCTCCGTCGCGGAGGTCGGAGCCGTCGTCCTCCACGGCGCGGACGATCGGCTCCGAGACCCCGGCGAGCGACGGCTCGATGCGAGACGCGAGCTCCGAAAGGCCGGGCGCGTCGTCGACCGGCTCGAGCGCGGTCCGCGCCGCGATCGCGGCGTCGACCGAGACGGCGATCGCCCGCAGCGTCGCAGCGTCGAGGGTGCTCCCTCGCGCGGCAACCTCGACGTCGCGCCGCACGTCGCGGACCGCGGCGAGCTCGGGCTCCGCGGACTGCTCGAGCAGGCGCACTGCCTCGGCCGTCAGCGACTGACGTCGCTCGACCTCGTCGGGCTCGGTCGCCGGCGCGAGCGCGAGGCAACGGGCCTTGCCCGGCTCGCTCGCCGCAACGGCCGCGAGGCGATCGAGGATCTCGGGGAGCTCGAGCAGCTCAAGGGCCCGCGGATCCATCCGGCCAGTGTAGGAAGCGCGCTGCCCCGGGGCCGGTGCGCGCGGGTTCAGCCCGAGATGTACTCGGTCAGGAATCGGATCTGGACGCTCTGCTCCCTCGACTGGAACTTCACGACGTCGCCGATCGAGACGATCCCGAGTACGTCGCGGGCGTCACCGAGCACGGGCAGGTGCCGGATGCGCCGCTCGGTCATCACGGCCATGCACTCGTCGATCGAGGCCTCGGGCCCGACGTAGACGAGCTCCGGGCTCATGATCTGCCGCACCGGCGTCGTCCGCTCGTCGCGGCCCTCGACGGCGACGCGGCGGAGATAGTCGCGCTCCGTGACGATCCCGGCGAGTGCTCCGTCCTCGTACACGAGCAGTGACCCGACGTTCGCGTCGACCATCCGGGCCACGGCCTCGTGCACCGTCGCGGAGCCCTCGATGCCGAGGACGTCGGTGCCCTTCGCGTCGAGGATGTCGGACACGTGACCCACGGGAGCTCGTACCTCTCGACACAAGGTTCTACCACGGACGCCGAGCCTGCAACGCCCGCAGGGTCCCGACCATGCAGGCGCACGTGGCGTCTCGCTATACTTGCGCTAGCAAACAAGTCCGGACGACGGGAAGGTCGATGACCTCATCACTTGCCACCAACGACCCGGGTGATCGTCCCGCGGAGCGCGACCGGCTCACGTACGGCGCCGTCCACCTCGACGTCACCGATGCGGCGCGCGCGCTGCCGTTCTGGCGCGACCTGGTCGGGCTGGCCGAGATCGCGCGGACGGGCGACGCGATCCACCTCGGGATCGACGGCCGAGCGCTGATCGTGCTGCATCCCGGCGCGGAGCGCGGCCCGGTCCGCGGACACTCGGGTCTCTACCACGTCGCGATCCACCTTCCCGACGAGGCGGAGTTCGCGCGCGTGCTGGCGAGGATCGCCGCGGCGCGGGTGCCGCAGGCGCCGACAGACCACATCTTCTCGAAGGCGACGTATCTCAGCGACCCGGACGGGATCCAGCTCGAGCTCACGCTCGAGACGCCCGACCGCGCCGGCGAGATCACCGTCGGGGCGGCGTCCGTCACGATCCGCGACGCGAGCGGCCGGCTGCGCGGCATGACCGAACCACTCGACGTCCGCGAGGTCCTCTCGCACCTGAGGGATGACGACCTGGATCGCCGCCTGCCGATCGGCACGACGGTGGGGCACCTGCACCTGCATGTCGCGGATCTCGAGGCGACGCGGCGGTTCTACACGGACACGATCGGGTTCGTGGAGCACACGTTCGTTCCCGGAATCGGCTTTGCCGACCTG
>DATBIQ010000062.1:0-18945 GCA_036556865.1 Gaiella sp. | reverse complement strand
TACCTCGTCGGCGAGATCACGACCGTGTCGGCGACGACGCGCACCTTCATGCCCGGCCGCGAGGTCGACGACGCGTTCGAGGCGGTCGTCGAGTTCGAGGGGCAGGCGCTCGGCACGATCGAGGCGACGCGCTTCGCCGCGGGCCGGAAGAACGCCTTCTGCTGGGAGATCAACGGCACGAAGGGGTCGCTCGCCTTCGACCTGGAGCGCCTCAACGAGCTCCAGCACTCCGACGGCACGAAGGGGTTCCGCACGATCCTCGTCTCGGAGGGCGACCACCCCTTCTGGCAGTGGTGGTGGCCGCACGGCCACATCATCGGCTGGGAGCACACGTTCGTGCACGAGATCCACCACCTGCTCACGGCCATCGCCGGCGATGGTGACGTGGCGCCGCACGGCGCGACGTTCGAGGACGGCTACCGGGCCGCGGAGGTGTGCGACGCGGTCGTCCGCGCGAGCGAGACCGGCGCGCGGCAGGAGGTGAGCTACCGATGACGCGCTCGCGAGCGTGAGGTCGTCGGCTGCGGACCCAGCCCGGGCCCTCAGCGCGACAGCAGCGCTGCCAGGACGTCGCGCAGCTGCGCGGACGCCGCGGCGGCCGACGTGTCCGGTCTCCAGGCGATCACGGCGTCGGGGCGCAGCAGCGCTGCTCCACGCGGGATGGGCCCGGCCACCGGCTGGACGGCGACCCGCACGCCGAGCGACTCCTCCACCGCGCGGGTTGCCCGTCGCCAGTCCTCCTCGCCATCGTTCGCCAGCACGGCAAATCCTCCGTCGGCCACGTCCAGGGTCGAGACTCCGCCCTCCAGCTCGATGTGGGGCACCCGTGCGCCGACCGTCCAGGTCCGCGCGTGCGGGTCGTCGAGCGGCTGGTCGGGCTCCGCGTCCGACGCGACCGCGGACGAGCGGTAGATCGAGCCGAGCTCGATCGCCGGATCCTCGAGCGGCGGCATCATGTCGTCCTGGGGCAGCGTCGGGTCGACGCGCAGCGCATAGCGGGTGTAGGCCTGCTCCACCGTGAGATGCGAGATCGGCCGGCGCTCGGCGTCATAGGTCTCGAGGAGCGCCGGTCCGGCGGCGCCGCGCAGGACGAGCGCGAGCTTCCACGCGAGGTTGTGCGCGTCGGCCATGCCGGTGTTGCCGCCGAAGCCGCCCGTCGGGGGCATCGCATGGGCGGCGTCGCCTGCGAGGAAGACCCGGCCGCGCTGGAAGGAGCTCGCGGTGTCCGCCATCGCGCTCCATCGCTGCACGTTCTCGATCTCCACCGGCATGTCGGCGTCGCCGAGCGCCGTGTGCACGAGGTCGGTGCACCGCTCCACGGACATGTCCTCGCCGACGCTGTTGTTCCGCGTGCCGTCCGGCTCGGTCGTCGAGAACACCGCGAGGAACCCCGAGTCGCCGGTGAACGAGAAGCGGAAGAACCCGGTCAGCTCCGGGTGGTTGACGTAGACGACGCTGAGGTTGCGGCCGGCGAGCAGGTGGTTGACGTCGCCCTTGAAGTAGATCGTGAGACAGTCGGCGAAGCTGCCGTGCCCCGTCAGCGGGATCCCGAGCTGCCGCCGCACGCGGCTGTGCGCGCCGTCCGCGGCGACGAGGTAGTCGGAGACCACGACCTCTTCGTCACCGCTGTCGCGCCGGCGGAGCACCGACCGCACGTGGTCTCCGCGCTCCTCGAACGACACGAGGTCGGTGCCGAAGAGGTGCTCGGCACCGAGCTCGGCGGCGCGCCGCCGCAGGATGGGCTCCAGCCCGACCTGCGTGACGAACAAGCGAGAGGTGGGGCTCAGGTCCTCGACTCCCTCGTTGTACGAGCGGTAGAAGTACTTGAGCTCCTTCCCGCCGAGGCTCTCCACGGCCACGATCGCGCCGCCCTGCTGGAACTCGCTCGCCGCGGTCCGTTCGACCTCGTCCTGGAGATCGACGGAGCGCAGGATCTCCATCGTCCGCTGGTGGAACGAGGCCGCCCGCGGATGGATCGCGGTGCCGACGTGGCTCTCCACCACGAGGTGCGGCACTCCGTGCTTTGCGAGGAGTACGGAGGTCGTCAGGCCGACGAGGCTGCCACCGACGACGAGGACGGGTAGATGGCGTTCGGTCATGGGCGGCTCCTTCGGGGTCGTTCACCCGCGGCGTCGTGAGAGAGCGTCCAGGCCGACGGCGGCGAGCAGGAGCGCTCCCATGGTGATCTGCTCGTAGAGCGGGTCGAACTGGAGCAGGAGGTAACCGTTCCCGATCAGGGCGATGAAGAGCACCCCGACGACCGTGCGCCACACGGCGCCCTCGCCGCCCAGGATGCTCGTGCCACCGACCACGATCCCCGCGAGCACGGTGAAGGCGAGCGCCGTGTCGTTGGGAGAGGCCTGGGCGCTCAGGACGCGCGAGGTGTCGATCACCCCTGCGAGCCCCGCCGCCGTGCCGCTGATCGCGAACGTCAGCATGCGGACGGCGTCGACCCGGACGCCCGCGAGCCGGGCCGCCTCGGCGTTCCCGCCCGCCGCGTACATGTAGCGGCCGGCCGTCGTGGTCGAGAGCAGCAGGCCGATCAGGATCACCGCCGCCACCATCAGCCAGATCGACGTGCTGACCGTGGCCCACTCCGTGCGCGCGAGCTTGCCGAAGTCCTCCTTCTCGAACAGCACGAGCAGGTTGCCCTTGGTGATCAGGCTCGAGCAGCCGCTGATGATGAACGACATCGCGAGCGTCCCGATCAGGGCGTTGATCCGGAAGACGGTCGTGACGACGCCGTTCGCGAGGCCGATGAGGAGCCCCGCCCCGACGCCGAGCAGGATCGCGGTGCCCGCGCTGTGGTTGAGTGCGAAGTGCGCCGAGGTCACACCGGCGAAGCCGTAGATCGCGCCGACCGAGAGGTCGATCCCGCCGGCGATGAGGACCAGCGTCCCGGCCGCGGCGATGATCAGGGTCGCCGACTGCTGGTCGAGGATGTTGAGCATGTTCGCCTTCGTGAAGAAGGACGAGCTCGTCAGCGAGAGGACGACGAACAGGATCGTGAACGGCAGCAGGATCCCGACCCCGCGAAGCCGAGACGCCCAGTCCACGCGGCGCAACGCGGCCGCCGGGGAGCTCAGGTCGGCGCCGGTGCTCACACCGCCGACCCTTGCGCCTCCGCGAACGCCGCGGCGAGGATCGCGTCCTCCGTGAGCGCGTCGCCCGCGAGCTCGCTCACGAGCCGTCCGCGGCGCATCACGAGTACGCGGTGCGAGAGCCCGATCACCTCCTCGAGCTCGGACGAGATGAGGAGCACCCCGAGCCCCTCCTCGGCGAGCCCGGCGAGAAAGTCGTAGATCGCGCGCTTGGCTCCGACGTCGACGCCGCGTGTCGGCTCGTCGGCGATCACGACGTCCGGGCGGCAGAGCAGCACCCGGGCGAGCAACACCTTCTGCTGGTTTCCGCCCGAGAGCGCGGACACGGGCGCCGAGAAGCTCGCGCCGCGGACACCGCAGCGGTCGAGCACCTCGCGGCCGGCACGCCGCTCGCGACGGCGGCGCACGACGCCCGCGGTGCTGAGCGCGCCGAGCCGCGAGAGCGTCGCGTTCTCGAGCGACGAGCGGAGGAAGAGGAGGCCGTCGTCCTTGCGCGACTCGGGGATGAGCGCCAGGCCGGCGCGGAGGCTCCGCCGCGGGCTTCGCCCGAGCGCGCGCCCGCTTCCGAGGACGACCTCGCCGGAAGCGATCCGCGCGGCGCCGAAGATCGCGCGCGCGAGCTCCGTGCGACCCGCGCCGACGAGCCCCGCGAGCCCGAGGATCTCGCCGGCACGGAGGTCGAAGCTCGCGGCCTCGACACCGGGCGCCGAGAGACCGCGCACCGAGAGCACGACGGGGGCGTCGTCCGCCGGGGCGTTCTTCGGCGGGAACGTCGAGGTGAGCGACCGGCCGAGCATCGCCTCGACGAGCGACGCCTCCGTCTCGTCGGCCGTGGGCGCCGTCTTCACGAGCCGTCCGTCGCGGAGGACGGTCACGGCGTCCGCGAGGTCGAGCACCTCCCCGAGGAAGTGCGAGATGAGGACGATCGTCCTGCCGGCGGCGGCGAGCCGGCGGACGACGTCGTGCAGGTGCTGCGTCTCCTGGGCGCCGAGGGCGGCCGTCGGCTCGTCCATCACGATCAGCTGCGCGTCGCGGGAGAGCGCCCGGAGGATCTCGACCTTCTGCTGCTCCGACGTGCGCAGCCTGCCGGCCGACATCCCGCCGGGGAGGTCGAACCCGGCCGACTCGGCGAGCGCGGCGTAGGCGCGGTCGAGCCGCCGACGGCGGATGAACCCCGCGTTCCGAGGCTCGGCGCCGAGGAGGACGTTCTGCGCCACGGTGAGGTGCGGCACGATCGACGGCTCCTGCGCGATCGCCGCGACCCGGTGGTCGAGTGCCTCGCGCGGCGAGCGGAAGCTCACCTCCCGGCCGTCGAGCCGGATCGCGCCGCTGTCCGGCGCGAGCGCCCCTGCCACGATCCGGCCGAGCGTCGACTTGCCCGCCCCGTTCTCGCCGACGAGCGCGTGCACGGAGCCCTTCGGCACCGAGAGGCTCACGTCGTCGAGCGCCCGGACGCCGCCGAAGTGCTTGCTGAGCTCCCGGAGCTCCAGAGAGGCAGGCCGGGGGTCGCCGTTCACGGCGCGAGAGCCTCGTGGGGGAGCGGAGCGCTCCCCCACGGGAGGACGAGGGTTCCGAGCGGACGGTCTAGCCGGGCCACTCGGCCTTGAACTTGGAGGCGTTCGCCTTCGTCACGACGCCGCCGTTCGGCAGGCCCTTGAGCACGTCGATGCCGCCGCAGCCCTTGCCGGTCTTGACGGCCTTGATCACGCACTGCATGCCCAGCTTGCCCTCCGTCGCCGGACGTTGCACGACCGTGCCGTACCAGGCACCCGAGGCGACCGCCTTCAGTCCGACGCCGCCGCCGCCGTAGCCGATCAGCGTCACCTTCTTGCCGCCGAGCGCCTGCTGCGCGCCCGTCGCGCCCTGGTCGGCGCCGACGATCACGTGGAGGTCGGGCTGCGCCTGGAGCATCGTCTGGGCCGCCTTGAGCGCGTTGGCCGGGTTGTAGAACGTCTCACCCTCGGCGACGACGTCGATGCCGTGACCCTTCGTCACCTGGTCGAACCCCTTGCGGATCGCGGTGTCGAGTGAGGACACCTTGACCGAGTAGAGGTAGCCCACCTTGCACGGGTTCGCCTGCAGCGCCGCGCAGGCCCTGTTCACGAGCGTGCCCTGCTTCTTGCCGATGTCGGTCTGGACGAAGACCACGTTGCCCGACAGGCCCTTGACCGGAGGCGCTGCCGTTCCGGGGTTCGCGCCGAGGATCTGGTCGATGTTGACGATCTTGATCCCGGACTTGACGGCCTGGTTGATGGTCGGGATGAGCTGCGGCCCGAAGATGGGCTGCACGATGATCCCGTCGTACTGCTTCGACGTGATCGCCGTCTTGAGCTGCGCGAGCTGCTTCTTCGGGTCGTTCGCGGCGTCGAAGACGACCACGGATGCGCCCTGGGACTTCGCGACCGCCTTGGCCGCGGCCAGCATCGGCGCGTCGTAGCTGTTCGCGACGGCGAACGACAGGTAGGCGATCTTCGGCTTGCTCTTGCTCGAGCCGGCGCCGTTCGCGACACCGGCCGCGAGGGCCGACGCCAGGAGCGCCGCGAGAACGAGGACGGCTGCCGCTCCGCTCCGCGACAGCCGCGGGGTGCTGGTCACTTCGGTGTCCCTCCTTGTCGGGAGTGGTGGAGATGGACGCGCCGGGTCGCCTGCCGTCGGCTCCTTCCGTCAGTGGGCATGGGCCGGTTGCCCGGCGCTCTGGACCCAGCCCGGCTGGATGGTCGTGTGCTGGAGCAGGTGCTCGAGGGAGGACGCGGCACGGTCGCGCGCGCCGCGGAGGTCGCCGTCGACGAGCTCGCCGTCGCGCTTCAGGATCGCGCCGGCGACCATCACGAGGTCGACGTTCCTCGTGTCCGCCTGGTGGACGACGGTCGAGACCGGATCGATGAGGGGATACGTGTTCGAGGCGTCGCAGCGGACCACGATCAGGTCCGCCTGCTTGCCCTCGGTGAGCGAGCCCGTGCGGTCGTCGAGCCCGCAGACCCGCGCACCCTCGATCGTCGCGAACTCGAGCACCTCGCGCGAGCTCAGGAGCTCCGGCTCCTGCTCGTTGCCGGCGGCGAACGCGGCTTCGTGCGCGAGCAGCCGGGCAGAGGCGAACATGAACCGCATCTGCGTGAACATGTCGCCGGGCACGGTCGTGACGACGTCGATCGAGAGGCTCGGCCGCAGGCCGTGCGCCAGGGCCCTCGTCGTGGGCGGCGTCCCGTGGCCCATCGCCATCTCGACCGACGGCGCGATCGAGACCTTGCCGCCCGTGTCCGCGATGAGCCGGAACTCGTCGTCGGAGAGGTAGTTGCAGTGGATGTACGTCGTGTCCGGCCCGAGGAGGCCCATGTCGTTCAACTGCGAGACCATCGAGAACCGCCCGGCGTACGGGCCCATGCCGACGTGGACGCTGATCGGCGCCCCGACCTCGCGGGCGAGCTCCCAGTCGTGCCTCACGACCTCGGGCTTGCAGAAGCCCGGGCCGCGCGTGCCCATCGCCAGGGTGAGGAGACCCTGGTCGCTCGAGAAGTAGCGCTCGCGGACGCGGCGGATGTCGTCCGGCGCGGTGAGCTCGCTGTCGAACCACCAGTCCGCGAGGGACGTGTTCGGGTTGCCGTAGCAGTAGACGGCGCGCAGCTTCGCGTCCTGCAGGCCGCGGATCGCCTCGTCGGCGTGCTCGGGCGTGTTCGAGATGTGCGACCAGTCGAGCAGCGTCGTGACTCCCGCGTCGATCGCCTCGAGCGAGCCGAGGTAGTTGCCCGCATAGACGTCCTCCGGCCGATAGGCGGGCGCGAGCTGGTCGAGCACGATGTCGAAGTAGCCGCCGAGGCTCACGTCCGGCGCGATGCCGCGGATCACCGTCTCCCACGTGTGCCGATGCGAGTCGACGAACCCGGGCATGACGACGCAGCCGGTGACGTCCACGACCTCGGCCTCGGATGCGTCGATGCCGTGCGCGACGGCAACGATGCGATCGTCCTCGACGAGGACGTCGGCCCCGAAGAGATCCCCGAGCCCCGGATCCATCGTGAGGACGTGACCGCCGCGGAGCAGTACGCGCTTGGGCACCCCACACCACCTTCCTGTCGAGGCGGGCCGTCTGGCGGACGTTCACTGCGTCCAGAGACACTGAACGTCTGTCGCGCGATTCTTACCACCTGCCCGCCGCGGTATGCAACTCTCGCCTGTGCCTGCCCGACCCAGTGTTGACTCACGCTGTACGACGGGTCTATCGTGGCGGCGTGGCCCAGGGAGCCGTCGTCATCGTCGGTGGAACCTCAGGAATCGGCCTGCGCCTGGCCGAGACGTTCGCGGCCCGCGGCAGGGACGTCGTCGTCACCGGCCGCGAGCTCGACCGTTGCGCGGAGCGCGCCGCCGCGATCGCGGGGCCGGGGAAGGTTGCGCCCGTCGCGTTCGATCTCGCGGAGCCGGAGCGGATCGGGCCCGCACTCGCAGACGTCGGCCCCGTCGACCACCTCGTCCTCGCCGCGATCGAGCGCGACTACAACAGCGTGCTCGAGTACGACGTCGCAGGGGCGATCCGGCTCGTGACGCTCAAGCTCGTGGGGTACACGGAGGTCGTGCACGCGCTCGCCTCCCGTCTCACGCCGGAGGCTTCGATCCTCCTCTTCGGGGGGCAGGCGCTCCGGCGCCCGTACCCCGGGTCGACGACGGTCACGACGGTCAACGGCGGCGTCACCGGCCTCGTTCGGACGCTCGCCACCCAGCTCGCGCCCATCCGGGTCAATGCCATCCATCCCGGCATCGTGGGCGACTCCCCCGAGTGGACGAGCAAGCCCGAAGCCGTCGAGCGGACCGCGGCCCGAACGCCCATCGGCCGGACGGTGACGATGGACGAGATCGTGCAGGCGTCGATCTTCCTCCTCGAGAACGGCGGCGTGAACGGCCAGAACCTCGAGGTCGACGGCGGGACGATGCTGCTGTGAGCGAGACGCGCGTCGCCGTCGTCGGGCTCGGGAAGATGGGCACCCCGATCGCGGAGCGGATCCTCGACGCGGGCTTCCCGCTCGCCGTCTTCAACCGCACGCGCGCGCGGACCGCCCCACTGGCGGAACGCGGCGCCACGGTGCTCGGCTCCGCGGCCGAGGCGCTCGCGCAGGCGGACGTCTGCGTCACGATGCTGGCCGACGACGGGGCGCTCGACGCGGTCGCGCCAGAGGTTCTCGGGGGCGCCCGTCCGGGCACGACGCTGGTCGACATGAGCACCGTCTCGGTCGCCGCCTCCGAGCGCGTCGCCGAGCGCGCCGAGGAGGTGGGCGTCGACTTCCTTCGTTCGCCCGTCAGTGGGAACCCCACGGTCGTCCGCGGCGGCACGCTGACGCTCGTCGTCTCGGGGCCGGAGGACGCGGCGCACCGGCTCGACGTGCTCCTGCGCGCCGTCGGCCCCAAGGTGTTCTACGTCGGCGAGGGCGAGCGGGCCCGTGTCGTGAAGCTCGTGCTGCAGGTGCTCGTCGGCGGCATCGCCGAGCTGCTCGGCGAGGCGCTCGTGCTCGGCGAGTCCGGCGGCGTCGACCGGGCGAAGCTCCTCGAGGTGATCAACGCGTCGGCGGTGGGATCGCCGCTCACCGGCTACAAGGGTGAGGCGCTGCTGCGCGACGACTACTCGGCGACGTTCACGACGGCGCTGATGCTGAAGGACGTCGACCTCGTGCTCGACCTCGCCGCGGAACGCCGGCTCGCGCTGCCGTTCACCACGCTGTTGCGGCAGCTGCTCGAGGGGGCGATCGAGGGCGGGCACGGGGACGAGGACTTCATGGCCCTCTACCTCGCGCTGCGCGAGGCGGCCCGAGAATCCACCGGAGCAGGTGAGAGAAGGTGACAGGCAGATGACGAACATCGCGTCCCGCGGCGCCACCATGGCCGTGGACTGGGAGCAGCGGATCGACTTCGACCGCCTGCGCGCCGACCGGCTCGCGCGCGCGCGGCAGATGCTCGACGCGTCCGAGCTGGGCGCGCTCCTCCTCTTCGACCCGAACAACATCCGCTACGTGACGAGCACGCACATCGGCGAGTGGGCGCGCGACAAGAACGCCCGCTGGGTGCTGCTGCCGCGCGGCGAGGAGCCGATCCTCTGGGACTTCGGCTCGGCCGCGAGACACCACCAGCTGTACGCGCCGTGGCTGCCGCCGGAGAACTTCCGCGCGGGCGTCGCGCCGATGCGCGGTGCGATGCCCGTCGAGACGGGCGTGCCCGACCGGCTCGCCGAGTACGTCGCGTTCGAGCTGCGCGAGCGCGGCCTCGAGGGCGAGCCGCTCGGCATCGACATGACGGACATGGTCGCGCTCCAGGCGCTGCAGCGCGCCGGGATCCACGTCACGGACGGCTCGCGCGTGATGCTGGAGGCGCGGAAGATCAAGACCGCCGAGGAGATCGCCCTACTCGATCACGCGTGCGGGATCGTCGACGCGGTCTACGACGAGATCTACCGGCTCCTCCGGCCCGGAGCGTACGAGCACAAGATCGTCGCACGAGCACAGGAGCTGCTCTTCGAGATGGGGTCGGACCACGTCGAGGCGATCAACGCCGTCTCGGGCGACCGCTGCAACCCGCACCCGCACGTGTTCTCGGACCGGCTCCTGCGGCCGGGCGACCAGGCGTTCTTCGACGTGATCCACTCGTTCATGGGCTACCGCACGTGCTACTACCGCACCTTCAACGTGGGCGGGATCTCGCACTCGCAGCTCGACGCGTACAAGCAGTGCCGCGAGTGGCTCGACGCCGCGATCGACCTCGTCCGCCCCGGGACGACGACCGACGAGATCGCGTCGGTGTGGCCCACGGCCGAGGAGCTCGGCTTCCCGAGCGAGGAGGCGTGCTTCGGGCTCCAGTTCGGGCACGGCGTCGGCGTCGGCCTCTACGAGCCGCCGATGATCTCGCGCGTCCACTCGCTCGACGCCCCGGTCGAGCTGGAGGAGAGCATGGTCTTCGCGCTCGAGACGTATTGCGCGGCGACCGACGGGCACTCGGCGGCACGGATCGAGGAGGAGGTGGTCGTCACGAAGGACGGCAACCGCGTCCTCACCAGGTTCCCCGCGGAGGAGCTGCTCGTCGCCGGGAAGACGTACGTCCGCGGGGCCGACCTGCTCGCCGCGACCGAGTCCGCGGCGCCGGTATGACGCGCTATCGGCTCGTCCGGCGAGAGGACATCCGGTTCGAGCCGGCGCTGCCCGGGCACAGCGACGGGCTGACGCGCATGGTGCTCGTCGGCGACGCGACCGGGGCCACGCACACCGGGCTCACGCTCGTCGCGCTGGAGGACGGGCACGTCGACACGCACGTCCACTCGTTCGAGTCGAGCTTCTACGTCCTCTCCGGTGAGCCGGTGCTCTACCTCGACGGCCGCGGCGTCCGCCTCGAGCCCGACGCCTGCGGCGCGATCCCGGTGGGCGTCCCGCACGCCTGGCGCGCCGACGAGCCGGCCCAGTGGATCGAGATGGCGTCGCCCCGGCCGCGCGGGCCGGAGGGGCCGCCGGACACGTTCTGGCTCGGCGGAGCGCCCGACGAGCCGGGCGAGCCCCTCGACCTGCGTGACCCTCGCAACCGCAACCTGTTCCATCTGCAGGCGGGCGACATGGACGTCGAGCGGCTCCGTGTGGGGGCGAGCGTCGGCGCGCCGACCGTCTCGGCGAGCATGGCCACCGCCGCCCTCCTCTACAGCGGGATCACGGTGAAGATGCTCGTCGACAAGCGCCTGGACGCCCAGCTCCACACGATGTTCATGGTCGGCTACCAGCCCGGCGCCGTCGCGCACCCGCACGACCATCCGTTCGAGGAGGCGTACTACATGCTCGAGGGCGAGGTCGACGTCGTCGCGGACGGTGACCGCTACACGCTCCGCCCCGGCGATGTCTTCTGGACGGCGGTCGGCTGCGTGCACGCCTTCTACGAGACGCGGGGTGGGACGGTGAAATGGCTCGAGACGTCCGCTCCGGGGCCGCCCGACCGGCACTCGTACCGCTTCGAGCGCGACTGGGAGTACCTCGCCGAGCGGCTGGGGGAGGGGGCAGCCACGGCATGACGGCGACGGAGCACGGGGTCGACCGCGAGCTCGAGCTCGACCTCTACCGACGGATGCACCTGATCCGCGGCTTCGAGGACCTCGTCCAGTCTCTCTTCCTCCGCGGGGAGGTCTACGGCACGACCCACCTCTACTCCGGCCAAGAGGCCGTCGCGGTGGGGTTCGCGAGCGTCCTCGAGGACCGCGACCGCGTCGCGGCGACCTACCGCGGCCACGGCCACGCGCTCGCGCTCGGCGTCGACCCGCAGGCGTTGCTCGACGAGATGCTCGGCCGTGCGACGGGCATCAACGGCGGTCGGGCGGGCTCGATGAACGTCACGTCGCCCAAGGACCGGCTGATCGGCAGCTTCGGCATCGTCGGCGGCAGCATCGCCGCGGCGACCGGGGCGGCGCTCGCGCTCCGGCGCACGGGGGGCGTCGCGGTCGCCTTCTTCGGCGACGGCGCGATGAACCAGGGCTACTTCTTCGAGTGCCTCAACTTCTGCACGGTGCAGAGGCTCCCGATCGTGCTCGTGTGCGAGAACAACGGCTACGGCGAGTACACCGCGTTCCAGGACGTCACGGCCGGGGAGCTGCGGGCGCGTGCCGAGGTGATGCAGGTGCCGGCAGAGACGATCGACGGGATGGAGGTCTGGACGGTCCGTGAGGCGGCGGCTCGTGCCGTCGCCGAGGCCCGCTCGGGCGCCGGGCCGTTCTTCGTCGAGGCCCTCACGTACCGCTACGTCGGCCACTCGCGCAGCGACCCCGGCAAGTACCGGCCCGACGGTGAGCTCGACCGCTGGCGCGAGCGCGACCCGCTGACGCTGCTCCGCGCGCGCCTCGACGGGGCGGGCGTCGGGGCCGCCCTCGACGACGTCGAGGCGTCCGTCGCAGCGCAGCTCGAGGAGATGGAGCAGCGCGGACTCGCCGCACCGTTCCCCGAGCCGCAGGCGTTCACGGAGTTCAAGGGCTGACGCGTGGCACGGGAGCTCGCGATGCCCAAGCTGTCCGACTCGAACGAGGAGTCGGTCGTCCTGCGGTGGCTCAAGTCCGAGGGAGAGGCGTTTGCGCGCGGCGAGCCGTTGCTCGAGGTCGAGACCGACAAGGCGACGGTCGTCTACGAGGCCGAGAGCGACGGCGTCCTCGAGAGCATCCTCGTCGCGGAGGGCGGGGCCGCTCGTCCCGGAGAGCCGATCGCGACGCTCGCCGGAGGCGCCGAGCCGGCAGCGGCCCCGGCCGCCGCGGCTCCCGAGGCGCGCACCGTGGCGCCGGCCGGCGGCACGGCGACGATGGACTTCAGGACGGCGGTTCGCGAGGCGCTCGACGAGGCGCTCGCCGCCGACGACCGCGTGATCCTCTTCGGCGAGGACGTCGCGGTCGCGGGCGGCGTCTTCGCCGTGACGCCGGGCCTGTACGACAAGCACGGCCCCGAGCGGGTCTTCGACACCCCGATCTCGGAGCTCGCCCTCGCCGGCGCCGCGTTCGGCTCGGCGGTGAACGGCCTGCGCCCGGTGGTCGAGATCATGTTCGGCGACTTCCTGCCGCTCGTGATGGACAGCGTCGTGAACCAGATGTCGAAGTACTGGTTCCTGACCGGCGGCGAGGTGTCCGTGCCCGTCGTGATCCGTTCGGTCGTCGGCGCGGGAGGGCGCTTCGGGGCGATCCACTCCCAGATGCCCGCGTCGTGGTTCATGGGGGTTCCGGGCATCAAGATCGTCGCACCCGCGTTCCCGGCCGACGCGAAGGCCCTGCTCCGGGCGGCGATCGACGACGACAACCCGGTGCTCTTCTTCGAGCACAAGCGTCTCTACGGCCTGGAGGGCGAGGTCGACGGTGGGGCGGCGCGCCTCGGGGAGGCGGCGGTCGTGCGGGAGGGGCGTCACGTCACGCTGGTCTCCGCGATGCGCGGCGTGCACGAGTGTCTCGACGCGGCAGACCGGCTCGCCGCGGACGGGATCGAGGCCGAGGTCGTCGACCTGCGGACGCTGCGCCCGCTCGACGGCGACACCATCCTCGCGTCGCTCGAGAAGACGACCCGCGTGGTCGTCGTCGAGGAGGGCCCGCTGACGGGCGGCTGGGGCGGCGAGGTGCTCGCGATCGTCGCGGAGCGCGGGCTCGGGGACGTCGACGACATGTGGCGCATCACGACGCCCGACACGCCGGTCCCCTACAGCCCGCCCCTCGAGGACGCGCATCTGCCCGGTGCCGACCGCATCGTCGCCGAGATCACGAGGCGTCTAGGGTGACCGACGTCACGGCCCAACCCGCCTTCGCCCAGCCCTCCGAGCCGCACGAGCCCTCGCACATCGGGCCGCGCCTGCGCGCGCAACGCGAGCAGCTCGGCCTGAGCCTGCGTGAGCTCGCCAGGCGGATCGGGGTCTCCGCCAGCCTGATCTCGCAGATCGAGCGCGACAAGGTGAATCCGAGCGTGAGCACGCTCTACTCGCTCGTCCGCGAGCTCGGTCTCGGCATGGGTGACCTGTTCTCCGCCGACGACGCGCGTCCGTCCGCCCCCGCGGCCGCCTCCGCGCACTCGCCGCTCGTCACGCCGGCTGCCCGGGCGGTGATCAACCTGGAATCGGGCGTCACCTGGGAGCGGCTCACCCCGCAGGCCGACCCCGCGGTCGAGTTCCTCCGCGTCGTCTACGACGTCGGGAGCGAGTCGTGCCCCGAGCACTCCCTGGTCCGACACGGGGGCAAGGAGTACGGATACGTCATCTCGGGACGCCTCGGCGTCCAGGTCGGATTCGAGCGGTACGAACTCGGCCCCGGCGACTCGATCTCCTTCGATTCTTCCTCGCCGCACAGGCTGGCGACGGTCGGGGATCGGCCGGCCGAGGCCATCTGGGTCGTCACCGGGAGGCAGAGCGACGGCCGCCGCCTCCAGTCGTCCTCCGGCGGAACCTGACCGCCCGACGGAAAGGAGCCTCACGTGCTGATAGCAACCAAGGACCGTGTTCTCCCCACGACCGTCACGGGGTCCTGGCCGCGGCCGACGTGGTTCACCGGGAACCTCTTCGAGCGGCCGTTCTCGTCCGGGATGGCGGACGTCGCCTACCGCGAGCAGTTCGTCGACGCCGTCAGCTCGGTGCTCAGCGACCAGGAGCTCGCCGGGCTCGACATCCTCACGAACGGCGACTACCACCTCGACGCCGACATCGCAGGGCGGTCGTGGTTCTCGTATCCGTCAGAGCGCTTCTCGGGCATCTCCGAATACGACACCGAGACGACGTTCGGGTGGTCGTATCCGATCGGCTCGTGGCTCAACGAGATCGTCGGCGGCTGGAAGTACCACGCCGTCACGGACAAGATCGGGCCGCGCGTCCCGCTCGAGTTCGCGAAGATCTGGCGCGTCGCGCAGGCGCGCTCCGAGAGGCCGGTCAAGTTCGGGACGATCGCCGCCGACCTCGCCGCGACGGTGCTGACGGTGAAGACCGATGCCTACGCGCAGGACAAGCAGGACCTGATGTGGGACATCGCGACGATCCTGAACGCCGAGCTGCGCGAGCTGCAGGCCGCGGGCTGCAAGGTGATCCAGATCGAGGAGCCCGCCATCCACTCCTCCGCCGCGTACGGTGCGCCGGCGGAGGTGCTCGACTTCCTCGTCGACCTCTTCAACCACACCGTCGAGGGGCTCGACGACTGTGAGCTGTGGATCCACACCTGCTGGGGCAACCCGGGTGCCCAGCACTGCTTCGACCCGCAGATCTCGTACGAGCCGTCGGTCGACATCTATCTGAACCGCCTGAAGGGCGACGTGTGGACGATCGAGTCGAAGGAGAACGGTCACACGCTGCTGCCGGCTTTCGCCCCGTACAAGGGGAAGCTTCCGAAGAAGGTCGCCGTCGGGATGATCAGCCACCGGCGCCTGCAGGTGGAGACGCCCGAGGACGTCGCGGCCGACATCCGCACGGCGCTCGAGTACATCGACGCGGACAAGCTCGTGCTCTCGTCGGACTGCGGCTTCGGACGACAGGGCGTCCCGCGCCCGATCGCGATGTACAAGGCGGCCGCGCTCGCCCAGGGCGCCAACATCGTGCGAGGCGAGCTCGGCGCCGAGCAGACGCACGTGCGGGCGGCCGACCCCGAGCTCCAGGTCGACGTGCCCGCCCGCCAGGCGGAGCCCGTCGGGGCCTAGCCGCCGCCCTCTCGACCTCCGCGGAGGGCCGCCGGCGACGGTGGCCCTCCGTCCGTCCACATGCGGTCTTCCCGCACCGGGCGTCAGGGGGGCGCCCGATGGCGGCCTCGGTGGTCACGTGCGATCCTCCGGCGGTCCGGACTCGGAAGGAGGAGTGATGACAGTCGCTCCCACACCGCTTCACGGCCGAGCGCCCCACCGGCGCTGGCTGATGGCTGCCGGGGCCGCTGCGCTCGTCCTCGCGGGGATCGTCATCGGCCTGCTCATCCACGGGGATGCGAGCGAGACGTCGTCCGCCGTCGGCGTCGAGGGCTCGGGTGCTCCCGCGAGCGAGACGCGCGATGTGGCCGCCTTCGCCGCGGTCGACCTCGCCGGCAGCAACAACGTCACGATCCACGTCGGCGGCAGGCAGGCTGTCGTCGTCTCCGCGGACGACAACCTCGTCGACCACGTCACGACCCGCGTCGAGGGCGGCAAGCTGATCATCGGCACGACGTCGGGGAGCTTCACGACGAAGACCCCGATGAACGTCGACGTGACGGTTCCGGCGCTCCACGCCGTGACGCTCAGCGGGAGCGGGAGGGTGGTCGCCGACGGGATCGACGCGGAGCGCATGACCGTCGCACTGCCCGGCAGCGGCATCCTCCGCGCGAGCGGCACGGTGACGACGCTCGCGGTCGACCACAGCGGCTCGGGCGACGCGCAGCTCGGGGGCCTCGTCGCCTCGGACGTGCGTGCGGTGCTCGGCGGCTCCGGCCGTATCGTCGTCACGGCCACGAAGACCCTCGACGCCACGGTGACCGGCAGCGGGGCGATCTTCTACGGCGGTGACCCGGCGCAGGTCACGACGAGCGTCACCGGCAGCGGCGTCGTCATGCGTGGCTGAGCGTCCCGTGTCGACTCGGCAGAGGCGCTCTGCGCCGCCGTGACGTGCGCGGAGGCCGAGGCGGGAGGCACGCAAGCGCTCCCGCCTCGGACGCCCGAGCCGTCGGTCAGCCTCTCGACCGCAGGCGCTCGATCTCGCGCTCGATCTCGCCCTCCGTGTCGGCGCGGGCGGAGTACGCGCGGAAGCCGGCGATCGCGACGATGACGGCGCCGACCAGTGCCACCCAGATGATCCACGGGTCCCAGTCGCCCGGATAGCGCGACCGCGAGCTCAGGTGCTTCGGCCAGCCGTCGGCGGTCTCGTACTGCGTGACGATCCAGACGGGTGTGAGGACGAGGAGCGAGAGCACGTAGCCGGCGACGGTCAGCTTGAACCTGCGGACCAGCTCGAGATGCCGCACGGCGATGGTGCGGAGCGCGTCGTCGTCACGGCCTCGAGGTGCCTCCGGGACGGTGTCGGGCGTCGCACGCCCGTTCGTCGTGACGGTGTCCACGGACACGTTTCGTCACCTCCTTCCGAGGCGCCCACAGCATCCGTGTCCGGCGGACGTTCGCCATCGTGGCCGCCGCGGATCGCCGCCGCCTCGAACTACGTATCGCTCCGAGCGGTGTGGCCGAAGGCCTCAGCCCGACGGGGGCCGGCGCGAGCCTTCCTGCTCGAGGCGCCGGAACCCGCCGCTGAACCCCTGCGTCCCGCCGACCGCGGTGCGCTGGGTCTCGAGCCTCCGCAGGCGCGCCTCGAGCTCGCGCACGTCGGGGCCGCCCCAGCCGTCCTCGCGCTCGTCGAGCTCGCGCTCGCGCTGCGCGAGGAGCTGCTCGCGCGCGGCGATCGCGTCCGAGTGGTCCGCGAGCTCTCGCCTCGTGCGCAGGAACGCCTCTTCGGCGGCGCGCAGCTCGTCCAGGCGTGACTCGATCTCGGCGAGCCGCACGGCGTCGGGGTCCCGCGGGACCCGCTCCCGCTCCTCGATGGCGCGTTCGCGCGCGTCGAGCTCGCGCGCCAGGGCGTCCAGCCGCGCGGCGCGCTCCCGCAGCGCGGGGTCGCCGTTGTCCGACGCCGCGTGCGGATGGCCCGACGCGAGCGCGGCCTCCCTGGCTGCGACCGCGCGCTCGCGCTCGGCCACGGCGGCCGCGCGTGCGGCGATGCGATCCGAGTCCGGGTCGACTCGTGGAGGAAGCGCCACGCCCGGGGCCTTGCCCGACTCGACCCGCGCGATCGCGGAACGCAACTCCTCCTCCCGCTCCTTCACCGCGGTGACTCGCTCGGCGAGCTGGCGCTTCAGCGCCTCGAGCGCGGCGCGCTGGTCTGCGAGCGCCTGGCGCTCCCGCGCAACCGGGTCATCCTCGCTGTCGACGCGTCGGACCAGCACGAGCACATGGTACGGCGAACCCGCAGCGTTCCCTCCCGGAGACGCCTCGACTGCGGGTTCTCTCGGAGGTTATGCGGCGCGTTCGAGCCGCTCTTCGGCCCGTGCCCTGCGGACGATCTCGTCGCGCTCGCCGAAGCGGATCCTGGCCCGCTCGGCGCGGATCATCGCCCAGAGCTCCTCGAGCCGCGCGTCGAGCGCCTTGATCTCGTCGACGACGGCCGGGTCACGACCCTGCGAAAGCGAGTTCCAGAGCGCGACGCGCCGCTCGCTCAACTCCTCGATCTCCGTGTGGAACCGCGAGATGGTGTCCATGGACGACACAACGATCGTGCGTGCCCGGACATTCCCGCCCGTAAACCCGCCTACCCGCGGCGGGCGAAGAGGAAGACAGCGACCGCCACGGCGCCGAGGATCACGGCGGCCCATGTGACGACGTCGAGGACGGTGTTCACTCGTACCCGAGCTCCGACAGACGGTCCTCGTCGAGCCCGAAGTAGTGGCCGAGCTCGTGCAGCACCGTGATGCGGATCTCCTCGCGGAGCTCTCGCTCGTCGTCGAAGTCGGCCTCGAGGGGGACCCGGTAGATCGCGATCCTGTTCGGGAGGTCGCCGGCGTCGGGGCCGCCCTCGGTGAGAGGGACCCCCTCGAAGAGGCCGTACAGGTCGGGGTCGTCGGCGTTCTCCGCCTCGACGACGACCGCGACGTTCCGCAAGCCGCCTGCGATCTCCGGCGGCAGCTCGTCGAGCGCCGAGCGGACGACGTCCTCGAAGCGCACGGGCGGAAGGATAGGCGTGGCGGTCAGCGGACGGTCAGGGCGAGAACCGCCTTGTACGCGTGCAGGCGGTTCTCCGCCTGGTCCCACACGAGCGAGCGCTCCCCGTACAGGACGCCGGCCGTGATCTCCTCCCCCACATGGGCGGGCAGGCAGTGCATCGCCACCGCGTCGGGGCCTGCGAGCTCGAGCTTCTCCTCGTCGAGACGGAACGGTGCGAGGTCGCGGAGCCTCCGGTCGTGCTCCTCCTCCCGGCCCATGCTCGTCCACACGTCCGTGTAGAGCACGTCCGCCCCGGAGACCGCCTCGTGCGGGTCGGCGACGACCGCGACGCTGCCCCCGCTCGCCGCAGCGTCCTCGCCGCACGCCGCGACGATCGCCTCGTCGGGCGCATAGCCGTCGGGGCATGCCGCGACGACGTGCATGCCCGTTCGCGCGCCGACGCGCAGGAGCGAGTTGCAGACGTTGTTCCCGTCGCCCAGATACGCGACGCGGACGCCCTGGAGCGCGCCGAACCGCTCGCGGATGGTCATCGCGTCGGCGAGTGCCTGGAGCGGGTGGGAGGAGTCGGTCAGACCGTTGACGATCGGGATCGTCGCGTGCTCCGCGTACTCCTCTACCTCGGCCTGGGAGAACGTGCGGATCACGATCGCGCTGAGGAAGCGCGAGAGCACGAGCGC
>DATBIQ010000061.1:0-9446 GCA_036556865.1 Gaiella sp. | reverse complement strand
CGGGCCTGCTCGTCCGGCATCGTCGGCAGCGAGAGCTGGTTCAGGTACGGGAGCCCCTTCTTGCGGTAGTTGGCGTACGCCTGGTACTCGGTGCCCTGGCCGGGCGTGAAGCTGGTGAGGCGGAACGGCCCCGTGCCGATCCCCTCGCGGCCGGCGTTGACCTGCTGGTACATCCCCTCCGGGACGATCGCGGAATAGCGTGTCCAGGCGAGGAACCCGAAGAGGCGCGCGTCCGGCTTCTTCAGCTTGATGCGGACGACGTACTTGCTGCGCACCTCGGCCGACTCGATCGACGGAACCTGGTTCACCGTCGTCACCGACCCCGGGAGCGGCGGGTTCAGCCAGCCCTCGACCGAATACTTCACGTCGGCCGCCGTGACCTCCTTGCCGTTGTGGAAGCGCACGCCGCGCTTGAGCGTGAAGTCGACCGTCCTCGGGTCGACGACCTTCCAGCTCTCGGCGAGCGCCGGACGCTGGTTGAGCTTGGCGTCCCACTCGATGAGGGACTCGTACATCGGCTCCTTGCCCCAGTGGTTCGAGGTCAGGATGGCGCCGAACGGCGCGATGTGCACCGGGTCCTGCTCCAGGGCGAACGTGAGCTTGCCGCCCTTCCTCGGGGTGGCACCCACCCGCTTCGTCGCGGCGGCCGCCGTGCCCGCCACGGACCCGGCGGCAACGGCACCGGCACCGATGACACCGGCCTTCACGAGCAGATCGCGACGGTTCATCCCGTTGCCTCCGCTCTCGTCCACAGTCGGGGTCTCCGACACGTCGATCCCTCCTTCCCTGAGGTCGTCAGAGGATCTGGCCGACCCTCGGTGCCTCTCCTTGGATGTCGTCGTAGAAGACGGATTCGCGCACCTGGTTGTTGGCGAGGCGCTCCATCGCCGCGCGGTCGAGCTCGACGCCCAGCCCGCGCACACGGGGCACCGCGAGCAGGCCGTCGGACATGTCGAGCGGCTGGACGAGCACGTCCTCGACCTGCAGCGGATAGTGCGTGTCGCTCGCGAAGGCGAACGTCGTCGTCGCGGCGGCGAGGTGCGCGTTCGCGATCGTCGCCGGTCCGAGCTCGGCCCAGCTTCCGATCGCGCACCACTTGCCGGCCGCCTCGGCGACGGCGGCGATCTGCCGCCCCCGCGTGAGCCCTCCCGCCTCGGACGGGTAGACGACGAAGACGTCGCAGGCATCGTGCCGGACGAGCTCGAGCGCGGAGCGGACGTCGGTGCACGCCTCGTCGGCCGCGATCGGCACCGAGACCGAGCGACGCACCTGTGCGAGCCCCGCGACGTCGAAGTCGGGAACGGGCTGCTCGACGTACTGCAGGTCGAACTTCTCGAGCCCGCGGATCCACTTGATCGCGGCGGGGACGCTCCAGATCATGTTGGCGTCGATCCGCAGCTTGACGTCCGTCCCGACGGCGTCGCGGATCGCCGCGATCGTGTCGTGGTCCTGGCCGAAGTCGCGGCCGACCTTGAGCTTGAGCTCGGTGTAGCCGGCGTCGACGAAGGCCTTCGCCTTGCGCGCGTTCGCCTCGGGAGCGTCGATGAAGAGGTAGCCGACGACGGGGACCCGGTCCGAGCAGACGCCGCCGAGCAGCTCGACGACAGGCGTGCCGAGCGCCTTGCCCTTGAGGTCGAGCAGCGCGATCTCGAGACCCGAGATCGCGTAGGCGGCGATCCCGCTCCAGTTGCGCGAGAACTCCTCCATGCGGTGCACGAGCCATTCGGTGCGAAGCGGGTCCTGGCCCACGAGGAACTGCGTCAGCTCCTGCTCGATCACGGTCCGGATCGTCGGCAGCGTTGGCCCGGGCGCCTCGCCGACGCCGCAGATCCCCTCGTCGGTGAGGATCTCGACGACGAGCCCCGAGGCCGACTGACGCACGCCGCCGGGCCATGTCAACGGCTCGCGCGTGGACGTCCGCACCGCAGTCGTCGTGACACTGGTGATCTGCACGGGAGTCGGGCTAGACTAGGCGCGCCGTGCGAGATTGTCAACCATCCGTCGATTGTCGACAATTGCCACGAATCGCATGGCGCTGAGAGGATCCGCCTTTCTGGCGATCTGGCACGACATCGCGGCGCACGGCGAGCTCGAGTACGACGACTGGCACACGCGCGAGCACATGCCGGAGCGCGTCGGGATCCCGGGATTCGAGGCGGGGCGCCGCTGGATCGACCGGAGCCGCGCCCGCCATCGCTACTTCACCCTCTACGAGGCCCGGACGATCGGCGTGCTCTCGTCCGCGGCGTACCGCGCGAGGCTCGACACGCCCACGTCGTGGACGCGCAAGGTGCAGCCGACCTTCACGAACTTCGTCCGCGGCGCCTGTCGCACGTCGGCCAGCGAGGGCCGGGGCACGGGCGGAGCGCTCGGGACGATCCGCGTCGACTTCGCGGACAGCTCGGACAGGGAGCCGTTCGCCGACGAGAGCCGGCGCCTCGCGGCCACTGCGCTCCGACACCACGGGATCACGAGCGTCCACGTCGGCATCGCGGACCCCTCGGTCACACGGACGCCGACCGCCGAGTCGGCGCTCCGCCGGCTGACCGGCGAGGACACCTTCGACGCGGTCGTGCTCGTCGACGGGATCGGCCGAGGCGAGGTGGAGACGGCTCTCCCCTCGATCGAGCGGGCGCTCGCGCCGGCGCTCGGGGATGCGTCGACCTCGACCGGCGTGTACGACCTCGCGTACGCGCTCGCCTCGGAGGACGTGTGACCCTCGACGTCCCCACCGGCTCGACGCGCGTGCTCGGGATCATCGGCGATCCGATCGCCCAGGCCCGCTCGCCCGCGGTCTGGAGCGCGCTCTTCCGGCTGAACGGCGTCGATGCCGTCTGCGTCCCCATGCAGGTCGCGCCGTGGGGGCTCGGCGCGTTCCTCGAGGGCGCGAAGGCGCTTCGCAACTTCCTCGGGCTGATCGTGACGATTCCGCACAAGGCCGCGTCGCTCGAGCACGTCGCGGCACCGACCGAGCGGGCCGCGCGCGTGGGCGCGGTGAACGTGATCCGGCTCACCGGCGACGGCGCGTGGACGGGCGACACGGTCGACGGGATCGGTCTCGTCTCCGGACTGCAGGCGCGAGGCCAGGACCCGACCGGCCGCCGGGCGCTCGTCGTCGGCGTCGGCGGTGCCGGCACCGCCATCGCCGTCGCGCTCGCAGAGGCGGGCGCCGCGGAGGTGGCGGTCTTCGACGTCGACCGCGGCCGGGCCGAGGACGTGTCGGCCCGCATCGCCCGCACCGGTACGCCGTCCCGCGTCGCCGCGCCGGAAGCGGCCGGGTTCGACCTGGTCGTGAACGCCAGCCCGCTCGGGATGGCGGCAGACGACCCGCTCCCGATCGTCCTGGACGGCGTGGGGCCGGGGTGCGTCGTCGCCGACGCCGTCGTCCATCCGCGCATGACGAGGCTGCTGCGCGAGGCGCACGAGCGAGGCTGCTTCACGCAGCCCGGCGTCCACATGATGGACGGGCAGATCGCACCGATGGCCGCGTTTCTCGGGCTCGGCGCAGGCGCGTGGGACGCCGATGCGGTCGCGCGGGCGACGGGAGGGTCGTGAGCAGGCAACTCGGGGCGAGCACGTTCGCGTTCGCGTGGCGCGAGAGCGCCCTCGACGCCCTCCGCCGCCTGCAGGCGCTCGGGCTCGACGGCTTCGACGTCATCCTCGCGCCGGGGCACTGCTGGCCCGACGAGCTGCCGGCCGCAGCGCGCGCGCACCTCGCCCGGAGCGTTGCCGCCGAGGGGATCCGGATCGACTCGCTGAACTTCCCGGCTCTCGATCTCAACCTCGCGAGCTGCATCGCGGAGGTGCGCGCGTATGCGGTCGCGCGCTACCGCGACGCGCTCGCGCTCGGCGCCGAGCTCGGTGCCCGCGGCGTCGTCGCGGTCCCCGGCCGCGTCTCGGCGCTGGCGGGGCCGCCGGCCGACGAGACGGAGCGGTGGCTGGAGGAGAGCGTCGGAGAGCTCCTCGCGGTGGCGCAGCAGACGGATGCGTCGCTCTTCCTCGAGCTTCACCCGCAGTCGCCGATCCCGACCGTCGAGGCGCTGCACCGCTTCGTCGCGAGGTTCGACGACCCGCGGCTCCGCATCGCCTACGACGTCGCGAACGCGGAGTTCGTCTCCGAGGACCACCGGGAAGCGCTCCTCCGTCTCGCTCCCCGGCTCGGTCAGGTGCACCTCTCGGACGCCAGCCCCACACGATGGGCGCACGATCGGATCGGCCGCGGCACGGTGGACTTCCCGACCGTCCTGCGGACACTCGACGAGGTCGGGTTCGACGGTGCCCGGATCCTCGAGGTCGTGACAGCGACGCCCGTGCCGGACCTCGTCGCGTCACGCGATACCCTCCAGGGGGCGCTCGGTGGTGCACGCGCCGCCCACGCTGGCACAGTGCCCCTGGTCGACGCCGACGCAACGGGCTACACTCCGCAGCCGTGAAGAATTGTCAACGATCCGTGGATTGTCGACAATGTCGGAAGGGATCGTGAGCGTCGGGCCGACCGACAACGCTAGCACCGCCGCACCGCGGCGGAAGGCACCGCCGCGCGGGCAGCAGGTGGTCGAGGCGCTCCGCAGCGCGATCGTCGCAGGTCGCTACCAGCCCGGCGAGCGCCTGATCGAGACGAGCCTCTCGGAAGAGCTCGGCACGAGCCGCGGCCCCGTCCGCGAGGCCCTGCGACAGCTCGAGAACGAGGGGCTCGTGATGTCCTTCCCCTACCGCGGGGCCGTGGTGCTCGGCGTCTCCGACGAGGAGGTGCAGGAAGTCCTCATCCCGATCCGTCTCACGCTCGAGCGCTACAGCTTCGCCCACGCCGCGAGGCGGATGACCGACGCCGACTTCGCCGAGCTCGGCAAGCAGATCTGGGTGATGGAGCAGGCCGCGAAGGCGGGCGATCTCGAGAAGATGGTCGAGGCCGATCTGCGCTTCCACGACGTCGTCATCTCGAGCTCCGGGCAACCGCACACCGTTCAGGTCTGGCGCACCATCTTCCCGCGGATCCGTGGCTACTTCCTCCGCTACGGCCGCGACCAGAGCCTCGGGACGATGGTGGCGGAGCACCGCGAGCTGCTCGAGGCGCTCCAGACCCGAGACCCGGCCGTGATGATCGGCCAGCTCGAGAGCCACATCGCGGTGCGACCGCCGGCCGCGGCGGCGAAGCGAGGCCGCTCACGGGGCGGCAAGGCGGCGCGCGCGACGTGACCGAGACGCTGCTCGAGGTCGAGAGCCTCCGCACGGGCTTCGCGACCGCCGGCGGCCTGCTCCGCGCCGTGGACGGCGTCGACCTCGAGCTCGCAGCGGGCGGCACGCTCGGAGTCGTCGGCGAGTCGGGAAGCGGGAAGTCGGTGACGGCTCTCTCGATCATGCGGCTCGTCGAGCGGCCCGGACGGATCGAGTCCGGCTCGCGCATCCGGTTCGAGGGACGCGAGCTCACGCAGCTGAGCGAGAGCGCGATGAGCGCGATCCGCGGCAACGAGATCTCGATGATCTTCCAGGAGCCGATGACCTCGCTGAACCCCGTGTTCACGGTGGGCGACCAGATCGCGGAGGCGGTCGAGCTGCACCAGGGCCTCGGGAAGCGGGACGCCACTGCGCGGGCGGTCGAGATGATGCGGCTCGTCGGGATCCCGTCGGCGGAGCGGCGCGTCGACGACTTCCCGCACCAGATGTCCGGCGGCATGCGTCAGCGCGTGATGATCGCGATGGCGCTCGCGTGCAACCCCAAGCTCCTGATCGCCGACGAGCCGACGACCGCGCTCGACGTCACGGTGCAGGCGCAGATCCTCGAGCTGATGAAGGACCTGCGGGAGCGGCTCGGCATGGCCATCCTGCTGATCACCCACGACCTGGGCGTCGTCGCCGAGATGGTCGACGAGGTCGCCGTGATGTACGCGGGGCGCATCGTCGAGCGCGGCCCGGTGGCCGAGGTGTTCGCCGAGCCGCAGCATCCCTATACCGAGGCCCTCCTTCGCTCGATCCCGCGCGTGGGCATGCGCTACACGCAACCGCTCCAGGCGATTCGCGGGATGGTGCCGAGCCCGCTCGAGTGGCAGACGGGCTGCCGCTTCGCGCCGCGGTGCGACTACGCCTTCGAGCGGTGCCGGAACGACGACCCGCGCCTTTTCCCCGTGCCGCCCCAGGAGTCTGCGTGCTGGCTCTGCAAGGACGGCCGCAGGGTCACGGGCCTCAGCCGGGTGGCCCGGTGAGCGCAGCCGCGGTCGCGCCCGCGGCCGACGTCCTGCTCGAGGCGCGGGGCGTGACGAAGCACTTCCCGGTGCGGAAGGGCTTCCTCAAGCGCACCGTCGGCCACCTGAAGGCCGTCGACGGCGTCGACCTCGACGTCTACCGGGGCGAGACGGTCGGCCTGGTCGGCGAGTCCGGCTGCGGCAAGTCGACGCTCGGGCGGACGCTGCTCCGGCTCCTCGAGCCGACCTCCGGGACGGTCCGGTTCGACGGCGCGGAGGTGACCACGCTCGGGCGGGCCCAGCTGAAGGCCGCCCGGCGCCACATGCAGATCGTGTTCCAGGACTCCGTCGGCTCGCTCGACCCCCGGATGACCGTGAAGCAGCTCGTCGGCGAAGGGCTCAGGATCCACGGCGTGAGCAGCCGGGCGTCGCGCGACGCGACGGTGCTGGACATGCTCGAGCGGGTCGGGCTCCCGCGCGAGGCCGCCGACCGGTACCCGCATCAGTTCTCGGGCGGCCAGCGTCAGCGGATCGGCCTGGCGCGCTCGCTCGTCCTGCAGCCGAAGTTCATCGTGGCGGACGAGCCCGTCTCCGCGCTGGACGTGTCGATCCAATCGCAGGTGCTCAACCTCCTCGTCGAGCTGAAGCAGGAGTTCGACCTCACGTATCTCTTCGTCGCACACGACCTCGCGGTCGTGGGGTACATCTCGGACCGCGTCGCCGTGATGTACCTCGGCAAGATCGTCGAGCTCGCGACGTCGGACGACCTCTTCGCGCGGCCCCTCCACCCGTACACGCAGGCGCTGCTCTCGGCGAACCCGGAGCCGGAGCCCGGCCGCAAACGTGACCGCATCGTCCTCACGGGCGACGTCCCGAGCCCGATCGACCCGCCGTCCGGGTGCCGCTTCCGCACGCGCTGCCCGATCGCGCAGCCGGTGTGCGCGGAGGTCGAGCCGCCGCTCGTGACGCACGGCTCCAGTCACCTCGCCGCCTGCCACTTCCCCGGCACCGCGATCGACGCGGCAGCCTGACGGCCGCGCGACGCGTGAGCCGAGCCGTCGCCGAGCCGCTGCGCGACGTCCGCCTCCTCCACGATCAGCGCGTTGCGACGCGAGACGGCATCTCGCTCTCCGCCGACGTCTACCTGCCTCTCGGTGGTCGCGCGCTGCCGACGATCGTGCAGTGGACGCCATACGAGTCGACGCGGGAGCGGTTCGTCGGCTGGGGCGTGTGGTTCGCACAACGGGGCTACGCCGCCGTCGTCGTCGACGTCCGGGGGCGGTACGAGTCGGAGGGCGAGTTCACCGCCTGGGAGAACGACGGCCGCGACGCCCACGACACGCTCACCTGGGCGGCCGGGCAGCCCTGGTCGAACGGCCGGATCGGCACGTGGGGCCGCAGCTACGGCGGGCTCGTCCAGTGGCAGCTCCTCCATCTCGGGCACCCGAACCTCGCATGCGCCGCACCACAGGTCATCCACGACGACTACTTCTGGGACGGCTACTGGACCGGGGGCGCGTTCCAGCTCGCGCTCACGCTCGGCGCGGCGGCCCTCTGGTCGAGCGCCATCTCGCTGATCACCGGCCCGAGCGCCCGCGACATCGTCCTGAACGACCGCATCTTCGGCCACCTGCCCCTCATCGAGCTCGACGAGCTCACGATCGGGCGCAAGGTCGACTACTGGCGCCTGTGGTGGGAGCACCAGGTGAACGACGACTATTGGCAGCAGTTCCGCCACCGGCCGGAGAAGGTCGGCGTGCCGATCTTCCAGCAGGGCGGGTGGTTCGACCCGTATTCCGGCTCGCACCTGCGCTCCTTCGCGGCGATCGGCGACCGCGTGCCGAACCGCGTCCTCATGGGCCCGTGGTCGCACGAGGAGGAGGTCGAGACGTTCCGCGGCGACGTCGACCTGACGGCCGGCGTCACCCTCATACGCGATCACGAGCTCGCGTTCTACGACCGCTTCCTCCGCGAGGAGGACTCGGGCTGGGACGGGCGGCCGCCGCTCGAGCTCTTCGTCCTCGGCGCCAACGAGTGGCGCGCGGAGCGGGAGTGGCCCCTCGCCCGCACCGCGTCCACGCCCTTCTATCTGGGCCGGGGCGGGATGCTCGGGCGCTCGGAGCCGCAGCCCGACGAGCCTCCTGACCGCTACGACTACGACCCGGCCGACCCGGTGCCGACGATCGGCGGGGTCAACTCGGTGCTGACGATGACCCAGGGCGCCGAGTCGCCGATCCGGCCGGGGCCGCTCGACCAGCGCGTGCTCGAGCGGCGCGACGACGTCCTCGTCTACACGAGCGACGCGCTCGGCGCCGACCTCGAGGTGGTCGGTCCCGTCGAGATGACGCTCTTCGCCGCGTCCTCCGCCAGAGACACCGACTTCCTGGTGCGTCTCTGCGACGTCCATCCGGACGGACGCTCGATCTTCCTCACCGAGGGCGTCATCCGGGCGCGCTACCGCGGGAGCGTCGAGGGCGAGTCGGTCGAGCTGCTCGAGCCCGGCGAGGTCGCGGAGTACCGGATCCGGCTCTACCCGGTGGCGAACGTGTTCCGCCGCGGCCACCGGATACGCGTCGACGTGACGAGCTCGAGCTTCCCGCGCTTCTCGCGGAACCTCAACACCGGGGAGGACGTCGGCACGGGCACCCGCATGCAGGTCGCACACCAGACGATCCTCCACACGGCCGCGTACCCGTCGCACGTCCTCCTCCCCGTGACCGGATGAGCGGGCGCTTCGACCTGAGCGGCACGACCGCGCTCGTGACGGGCTCGACGCGCGGGCTCGGCCTGGCGATGGCCCGCGCGCTCGCCGACGCCGGAGCCCGCGTGGCGATCAACGGCAGAACGGCAGAGGCCTGCGAGGCCGTCCTCTGGGAGGGCGCCGTCGCCGCGCCCTTCGACGTGACGGACGAGGACGCGGTCGCCGACGGGATCGCGCGGCTCGGGCGCGTCGACGTGCTCGTCAACAACGCCGGCGTGCAGCTCCGCCGCCCGCTCGACGAGATCGAGCTGGACGAGTGGCACCGCGTGCTCGACACGAACCTGACGAGCGCGTTCCTCGTCTCGCGGGCGGTCGTGCCGCAGATGATCGAGCGCGGCCGCGGGAAGATCGTCAACACGTGCTCGGCGACCAGCGAGCTGGGACGCGAGACGATCGGCCCGTACACGGCGTCCAAGGGCGGCCTGCGCCAGCTGACGCGCGCGATGTGCGCCGATTGGGCCCGGTTCGGCATCCAGGCGAACGGCATCGGCCCGGGCTACTTCCGC
>DATBIQ010000060.1:0-12308 GCA_036556865.1 Gaiella sp. | reverse complement strand
ACTCTTCGAGCGCGCGCAGCATCCGAGCGATCGCCCGTTCGCGATCGACGTCGTGGACGATCAGCTTGGCGATCATCGGGTCGTACAGCCCGCTCACCTCGTCCCCCGCCTCGATCCCCGAGTCGACGCGGACGCCCGGCCCTGCCGGCTCCCGATACGCGGTGATCCGCCCGGGTGCGGGAAGGAATCCCTGCGCGACGTCCTCCGCGTTGATCCGGCACTCGATCGCATGGCCGCGCAGCGTCACGTCCTCCTGCCGCACGGAGAGCGGCTCGCCTGCCGCGATGAGAACCTGCTCGCGGACGAGGTCGAGCCCGGTCACCGCCTCCGTCACGGTGTGCTCGACCTGGATCCGCGTGTTCATCTCCATGAAGAAGTACTCGCCCCCGGAAGTCAGCAGGCCCTCGACCGTGCCGGCCGAGCGATACCCCGCGGCCCGCGCCGCATCCACGGCGATGCGGCCGATGCGCTCCCGCAGCTCGTCGTCGACCGCCGGCGACGGCGTCTCCTCGATCAGCTTCTGGTGCCGGCGCTGGATCGTGCAGTCGCGCTCTCCGAGGTGGAGCACGGTGCCGTGGGCGTCCGCGAGCACCTGCACCTCGACGTGGCGCGGGTCCTCGATGTACCGCTCGACGTACACCGCGGCGTCCGCGAAGTACTTCTCGCCCTGCCGCGTCGCCGCGGCGAACGCACGCTCGGCGTCATCCGGGCTCGCCACGATCTCCATGCCCTTCCCGCCCCCGCCCGCGGCGGCCTTGATGATCAGCGGGTAGCCGATCTCGTCGCCGAACGCCACGACGTCCGCCGCGGATCCGAGGGGCTCGACCGTGCCCGGGATGATCGGCACGCCCGCGGCGCGCATCGCGGACCGGGCCGCGGTCTTCGAGCCCATCAGCTCGATCGCGGACGGCGGCGGGCCGATCCACGTCAGCCCCGACTCCTCGACGAGCCGCGCGAAGGCGGCGTTCTCGGCAAGAAACCCATAACCGGGGTGGATCGCCTCCGCGCCCGCGCGCAGCGCCGTGTCGACGAGGACATCGCCTCGGAGGTAGCTCTCCGCCGCCGGCCCGGGGCCGACCAGATACGCCTCGTCGGCGGCGCGCACGTGCGCGCGCCCCCGGTCGGCTTCCGAGAACACGGCCACGCAGCGGATACCGAGCTCGCGGAGCGTCCGAAAGATGCGAATCGTGATCTCGCCGCGGTTGGCCACGAGGACCTTCGAGAAGGGAGGCATACGGCGCGTATTCTCCCCGAACCGTGACCCTGCCCGACCAGTTGACGCTCGCGCGGGCGCTCGCGGTCCCGGTCGTGATCGTCCTCTTCGCCTGGGACTTCCAGGACCATCTGTACTGGGCGACCGGGGTGTTCGCGCTGGCGATGGCGACCGACCAGGTCGACGGCTGGCTCGCGCGGCGCCGCAACCAGACGTCGGCCTTCGGCTCGCTGCTCGACCCGATCGCGGACAAGGTGCTCGTGCTCGCCGCCCTGGTGATGCTCGTCGCCGAGGGCGTCGCGCCCGCGTGGATGGTCGCGGCGATCGTCGCCCGCGAGATCGCCGTCTCCGGGCTCCGGCTCGCGGCGATCGAGCGCGGGGTGGTGATGGGCGCGCGCGACCTCGGGAAGCTCAAGACCTGGGCGCAGACCGTCGCGGCGACGCTCGCCGGACTCCAGGCGGCCGGCGCGTGGGAGGCGGACGTCGCCTGGTGGGCGCTCCTGGTCGCGACGCTGCTGACGTGGATCTCGGGGCTCGACTACGCCCGCGTCGCGCCGCGCGTCTTGCGCGGCGAGGGCGCGGCCTCGTAGGGCTGCGCCGGGGTCGGCCACGAGGGATCGCGCTCGATCGCCTCGACGAGGCCCGCGCGCCACCAGGGATTCGGCGGCGTCCGATCTCCCCGTGCGAAGCTCAGTCCGACGGATTGCGCGGCGGCGCGTGCGGCAGCAGTCGCGCGTCCGTCCGCGTCGGGCTCCAGCACGAGCTCCATCGGCGGCAGGCTACGCGAGCGGGAGGAGCCGCGCGGCCGTCGCCTTGAACGAGGCCACCACCAGCTCGCCCTCGCGCAGCCGGAGACGCTCGACCGACGCCGTCGTCACTTCGGCGACGAGTGGGCCGACGGCGACGCGCGCGCGGTTGCCGAGCGTCGTGACACGCGAGATCGGAGCCCGCAGGTGATTGACCGCAGAGTCGTCGGGCACGTCGTGGGAGAGCGAGACCTCCCACGGATAGACGCTGAGCGCCACCCGGCCGGCACGCGTGTCCGACGACCACATCGAGCCGCCGCTGTCGAGCACGACCTCCGTCAGGCCGTTGCGCTCGCCGAGCACGGTCCCCGGCACGAGGTTCGCTCCCGTGAAGCGCGCGACGAACGGATCGACGGGCGCCGCGACCAGCTCCGCGGGCGTCCCCACCTGGCGCAGCCTGCCCTCCACGAGAACGCCGACTCGGTCCGCGAGCGTCGCCGCGTCCTCGAAGTCGTGCGTGACGAGCAGCACGGGCAGCCCCAGCGTGGCCAGGAGGTCGTGGAGCTCGGCCCGCACGGCGGCCCGCGTGTGGGAATCGAGCGCGGACAGCGGCTCGTCCAGCAGCAGCGCGCGCGGCCGGCGTGCGAGCGCCCGGGCCAGCGCGACCCGCTGGCGTTCCCCGCCCGAGAGATCCGCCGGGCGGGCGTCGGCGAGCGCCGCGATGCGGAACCGCTCGAGCAGACCGTGGACGGCGCGCCCGTCCGGCGCGCCGAACGCGACGTTGCGTCGCACGCTCAGGTGGGGGAAGAGCGCGTAGTCCTGGAAGACGAGGCCGACCGACCGGCGCTCCGGCGGCACGTCCACGCCCTGCACCGTGTCGAGCCAGGTGTCGCCGGCGAGCACGACGCGGCCTCGCGCCGGCCGTACGAGGCCCGCGATCGCCCGCAGGACGGTCGACTTCCCTGCGCCCGAGGGCCCGACGAGCGCCAGCGTCTCCGCGCCGACCTCGAGCGTCAGCTCGAGAGCGAAGGAGCGGAGGGGGTGGGAAAGATCTGCGTGGAGGATCGCCATCGCGGGACGAGCTTGACGACGAGGAGCAGGACGGCGCTCGCCGCGACCAGCTCGGCGCCGATCGCGAGCGCGGTGTCGAAATCGACGTCGAACTGCTCGTAGACCGCGAGCGAGAGCGTCTGCGTGACGCCCTGGAGCGAGCCCGCGAACATGATCGTCGCGCCGAACTCGCCGAGACCACGCGCGAAGGCAAGCGCTGCCCCCGCTCCCAGGCCGCCCGAGGCGAGTGGGAGAGCGATCCGGGCGAACGTGCGTCCGGGGCCGGCACCGAGCGTCCGTGACGCGTCGACCAGGTTCGGGTCGACGGCCTCGAAGGCGGCGATCGCCGTCCGCACGAAGAACGGGCCCGCCACGAACACGATCGCGAGCACGACCGCGAGCCGGGTGAAGGCGATCTCGATCCCGAGCGCCGAGAGCGTCCCGCCGAGGAGGCCGAAGCGGCCGAAGGCCGCGAGCAGGCCGACGCCGGCGACCGCGGGCGGCAGGACGAGCGGCAGCTCGACCAGCGTGATGACGAGGCTTCGGCCGCGAAAGCGTCGGGTCGCGAGGAAGTACGCAGCCGGTGTGCCGACGAGCAGGATCACGACCTGCGCGACGACCGTCGTGGCGAACGTCACGCGGAGGGCGTCGCGCGCGACCTCCGAGCCGAGCGCGTCGAGTAGCTCGCCGGGAGGCACGCGGAGGAAGATCGCGGCCACCGGGACGACGAGGAAAGCGACCGCGAGAGCGGTCGCCGCCCAGAGACACGCGGTGAACGCCCGGCTCACTGCGGGAGCCCGAAGCCCGCGGCGCGGAGCGCCCGCCGGCCGTCCGGTCCGAGCAGCTCGATCAGGAACGACTGGGCCGCGTCGACGTCGCGTGGGTGCGCCGCGACCGCCGCCTCGTAGACGACATCGGGCTGCGCCCGCCTCGGGAACCGGATCAGGGTGACCTTCGACGCCACGGGCCGGACGTCCGTCACGTAGACGAAGCCCGCGTCCGCCTCGCCGAGCGCGACCTTGCCGACGATGCCTTTCACGTCGGGCTCCAGGCTGACCGTCTTGCGCAGCACGCGGAGGAGCCCGAGCCGCTTCAGCACCTCACGCGTGTAGAGGCCGACGGGAACCTTCGGGCCGGCGACGACGAGACGCAGCTTCGGCCGCTTGGCCAGGTCTGCCACGCTCGCGATCCGAGCCGGGTTCCGCCTCGGGACGATGAGCACGAGGCTGTTCGTCGCGAACGGGACCGGCTTGCGGACGAGCCCTTCCGCGAAGAGCGCCTGCGTGTACTGCGGGCTCGCGGAGAGGAAGACGTCGAACGGGAACCCCTGCCGAGCCTGCTGCGCGAGTTGGTTCGATCCGCCGAACGACGTTCGCGCGGATCCGTCGATCGCCGGCAGCACCTCGGTCAGCGAGGCCGCGGCGAGCAGCGTCGCCGGGCCGTCGGCCGTGCTGTCGCGGCTCGCGGTCGCGACTCCCGCGACCACCGCGACGCCGACGAGCGCACAGAGGGCGGCGAGCGGCTTCACCGCTCCACCATCACGCTCGTCGACTTGACGACTCCCGCGGCGCTGACACCCGGCGCCAGGCCGAGCTCCTCGACCGACTCGCGCGTGACGATCGCGACGACGCGCGCGGGCTCCGTGACGTCGATCTCGACCCGGGCGAGAAGACCGTCCGTTTCCACCGAGCGGACGATCCCGCGAAAGCGGTTGCGCGCCGTCAGTCCTTCCGCGCCCTCCTCGCCGCGGAGCCGTTCGACCTCGGTTGCCGGCACGACGCGGCGGTTCGCCGAATCGCGCTCGACCCGCAGCTTGCCCTCGCGGTCCCAGCGCCGAAGCGTGTCGAGGCTGATCCCGAGCGCCCGCGACGCTTGTGCTGCGGTCAAGGTCTGCCTAGGCATTGCCTAGTCATATCACAACCGGCGGAGTCATCTCGCTGGTTGAAAACTAAATGCGTGAAATATGCTTTGCTAATCTCTACTAGTCTGATGGAAATTACCGAGAACAGGAGGAGCCCGATGCTGGGACGCGCTGTCGCGACAGTCCTGACACTCGCCGTCGGAGTCGCGGTCGCGGTCGCCGCGACGACAGCGGCGGCGGCCGAGAAAAGCTCGAAGGCGGCGACGCTGAATCTCGTCGCGTACTCGACGCCGCGGCCCGTCCTGACGAAGCTCATCGACGAGTTCCGGAAGACGCCCGCAGGCCAGGACATCACCATCCGCGCGTCCTACGGAGCGTCCTCCGCCCAGGGTCAGGCGGTCGCGAACGGCCTTCCGGCGGACGGCGTGATCCTGAACACGGGCAACGACATCAACGACCTCGTCGACAAGGGCCTGGTCAGCCCGAAGTGGGACAGGCAGAGCTACAACGGCGTCGTCTGGAACTCGGTCGTCGTCTTCGGCCTGCGCAATGGGAACCCGAAGAAGATCAAGGGCTGGAACGACCTGACGAGGCCCGGCGTGCAGGTCGTGACCGTGAACCCGTTCACCGGCGGCATCGCGAAGTGGAACATCCTCGCCGGCTACGTCGCGCAGCGCCGCCTCGGGAAGACGGACAAGCAGGCCGTGAACTACCTCCGGACCTTCTACGAGAACAACGTCGTCTCGCAGGACTCGTCGGGCTCGAATGCGACGAACACCTTCCTGTCCGGCAAGGGCGACGCCCTGCTCACGTTCGAGAGCGAGGCGATCAACGGGAAGATCCCGTACGTCATCCCGCGGCAGACGATGCTGATCGACGTCTACATCGCGGCAATCGAGAAGAGTCGGAACAAGGCCGAGTGGAACGCCTTCTCGCGGTTCCTGAAGACGTATCCGGCGCAGAAGATCCTCGCCGAGAACGGCTACCGCCCGGTGAACGAGCGCGCTCTCGCGGAGTTCCGCAAGAGGTTCCCGGTCCGCCCCGGCGAGACGACGATCACGAACAAGCTGCTCGGGGGCTGGCGCGCGGTCGACAAGAAGTGGTTCGACCCGAACCGGAGCATCATGCAGGGCATCGAGCAGTCGCTCGGGGTCTCCACTGGCTAGCGCCCTCACCGAGGCGCCGGGACTTCCGGCGCCCGCGGCGCACCGCAGGGAGGGGGCCGCGACGGCGCTCTCCCTGCAGGTCGGGTTCGTGACGACGTTCCTGCTCGTCATCGTCGTGCTTCCGATCGCGGCCGTCATCTGGAAGTCGACCGGCAACGGCTGGGCCGGCTTCTGGGAGGTCGTCTCGTCACCGCAGGCGGTCGCCGCCTTGAAGCTCACGCTCGTGATCTCGACGCTCGCGGTCCTCACGACGGCGGTGTTCGGGACGGTCATCGCGTGGGTCCTCGTCCGCGACTCGTTCCGCGGGAAGAGCGTCGTGAACGCGATCATCGACCTGCCGTTCGCGCTGCCGACGATCGTCGCGGGACTCGTGATCATGGCGCTCTACGGCCCGCGGACGCCGCTCGACGTCACGATCGGCTCGTTCCACGTCGACGCCGACGTCACGTTCACGCGCGGCGCGATCTACGTGGCCCTGCTCTTCGTCACGCTGCCCTTCGTCGTCCGCACCGTGCAACCGGTCCTCATCGAGCTCGACCGCGAGCTCGAGGACGCGGCGAAGTCGCTCGGCGCGGGCGGCTTCACGACGTTCAGGCGGATCGTCCTGCCGGCCATCCTCCCCGGAATCCTCTCGGGCGTGGCGATGGCGTTCGCCCGCGCGGTCGGCGAGATCGGGGCGATCGTCCTCATCGCCGGCAACCTCCCGTTCAAGACGGAGGTCGCGTCGATCCACCTCTTCTACCGGATCGAGCAGGATCCCGAGGGCTCGGCCGCGATCGCCGTCGTCCTGCTCGCCATCTCGTTCGGCGTCCTGCTCGGCATCGGCGGGCTCCGCTGGTTCGTGACGAGGCACGAGCGTGGGTAGGCTCTCGCTCCGGGTCGTCGCGCTCGGCTACCTGACGCTCATCCTCATCGGGCCGCTCGCGATGATGGTCTGGAGGACCGCCGAGGACCTGGACGGCGCATGGGCCGCGATCACGGATCCCGACACCGTTGCCGCCTTCGAGCTGACGCTGAAGGTCGCAGCCATCGCCGTCGCCGTCAACACCGTCTTCGGCATCGTGTGTGCGCTCGTGATCGTCCGCGGGAACATCCGCGGCCGTGGGCTCCTGAACGCCTTCATCGACCTCCCGCTCGCGCTCTCGCCGGTCATCGTCGGCTTCGCGCTGATCGCGCTCTACGGCGTCAACGGCTGGTTCGGGTGGTTCCAGCGGAACGGCTTCGAGATCCTGTTCGCGACGCCCGGGATCGTCCTCGCGACGATCTTCGTCACGCTCCCGTTCGTCGCGCGGGAGGTCGTGCCGACGCTCCGCGAGATCGGCACGGAGCAGGAGCAGGCCGCGCAGACGCTCGGCGCATCGGGCTGGCAGACGTTCTGGCGGATCACGCTTCCCTCGATCCGATGGGCCGTCGTCTACGGCGTGGTGCTGACGACCGCGCGCGCGATCGGCGAGTTCGGCGCCGTGGCGCTCGTGTCGGGGAACATTGCGGGTCAGACGCAGACGGCGACACTGCGCGTCGAGGATGCGTACCAGTTCGCGTACGGCAACTACGCGCCCGCGTACGGGATCTCGTTCGTTCTCGCCGCCACCGCGATCCTGATCCTCGTGCTGATGATCGTCCTCCAACCGAAGGGAACCCGACACTGATGTCGATCTCGATCCGCCACATCACGAAGCGATTCGACGACTTCGTCGCGCTCGACGACGTGTCGGTGGACGTCGCCAAGGGATCCCTCACGGCTCTCCTCGGCCCGAGCGGGAGTGGCAAGTCGACGCTCTTGCGGATCGTGGCCGGGCTCGAGACCGCCGACGGCGGGGCCGTCTTCATCGACGAGCAGGACGTCACGGGACGTCCGCCCCAGAAACGCGGGGTCGGCTTCGTCTTCCAGCATTACGCCGCCTTCAAGCACATGACCGTCCACGACAACGTCGCCTTCGGGCTCGCGATCCGCAAGCGGCCGAAGGCGCAGATCGCCGAGCGCGTCAACCAGCTCCTGCGGCTCGTGCAGCTCGAGGGCCTGGCGAAGCGGTACCCGTCGCAGCTCTCGGGGGGGCAGCGGCAGCGGATGGGACTTGCACGAGCGCTCGCGATAGATCCGGCGGTCCTCCTCCTCGACGAGCCGTTCGGCGCTCTCGACGCCCGCGTCCGTGCAGAGCTCCGGGACTGGCTCCGGCGGCTGCACGACGAGACGCACACGACGACGGTGATCGTCACGCACGACCAGGAGGAGGCGATGGAGGTCGCCGACCAGGTGGCCGTGATGAGCGAGGGGCGGATCGAGCAGGTCGGATCGCCGCGCGAGGTCTACGAGCAGCCGGCGAACGAGTTCGTGATGACGTTCGTGGGTCAGGCGCACCGGCTCGGGGACACGTTCGTGCGGCCGCACGATCTCGAGGTGACGCTCGAGCCGAACGGCTCGACGCGAGAGGTGATGATCGACCGCATCGTCCACTTCGGCTTCGACGTGCGGCTCGATCTCGTCGACGGCGACGGCGAGCGTCTTTCGGTCCAGACGACCCGTGACCAGGCAGAGCTCCTCGAGCTCGGGTCGGGCCAGATCGTCTACGTGCGGCCCACACGCGCCACGACGTTCGCCTAGCCGGCGCCGGCCACCACGTCGGCGAGCGTCGTCTCCTCGAGCACCCCGCGCATCGCGGCTCGCAGGTCGAGCCACACGGGCGCGAGGGCACGTGCCGCCCCCTCGTAGCGCACGTCGTCGGGGCGCACACCGCGGACGGTCGCGATCGGCCCCTCGACAGCGCGGATGACGTCGGCGAGGCTGATCTCGGCCGCGGGCCTCGCGAGCGCGTAGCCGCCCTCGACGCCGCGGCGGCTCGTGACCAGCTCCGCGTGCCTGAGGTCGAGGAGGATCGACTCGAGGAACTTCTGCGGAATGCCCTGGGCGGTGGCGAGCTGCTCACCCTTGACGAGGCCGCCCGCCGCAGCGAGCTCGAGCATCGCGCGAAGCGCGTAGTCGACCTTCGCAGAGACGCGCACGCCGCAACCGTAACGGCGCCCGCCGTACGATCGGAACGCGGTGGACGTCGACGCGCTCAGAGACCCGGGTGAGCTCCTGGAGCAGGCGCGAACGTTCCTGCTCGCGGACGAGGCGCGGCACAATCTCGCGCTCGGGCTCCTGGCGGTGGCGCGCGACCAACCGGACGTCTATCCGGAGCTCGAGGGCTGGATCGTGCGGGACGGTCGCCGGATCGTCGGCGTCGCGGTGCGGACGCCGCCCTACAACCTCGTCCTCGCACGACCACTCGACGATCGCGCGGTCGACGCGCTGGCGGAGTCGATCTCGTCGGAGCTTCCGGGCGCCGTGGGAGCGGTGCCCGAGGTGGACGCGTTCACGGAGGCGTGGATGGCGCGGCACGGCGTCACCGCGGCCATCCGCTTCGAGCAGCGGATCTACGCGCTGGAACGGCTGCTCGCGCCTCGTCCGACGGAGGGTCGGTTCCGGCTCGCAGGCGCGGAGGACCGCGAGCTCGCGATCGCGTGGACCCGGGAGTTCACGGCCGAGGCGCTGCACGGCGACGACCGTGACGCGGGACGGATCGAGCGCAGCGTCGACTCCCGCCTCGACCCGGCAAGCCCGGGCGGGATCGCGCTCTGGGACACCGACGACGGCCCGGTCTCGCTCGCCGCCTTCGGCGGCCCGACGCCGAACGGGATGCGCATCGGGCCGGTCTACACGCCTCGCGAGCACCGCGGCCGGGGCTTCGGCAGCGCGGTGACGGCCGCGGCGTCGCGGCACCTGCTCGACCGGGGAGCTCGGTTCTGCTTCCTCTACACGGATCTCGCGAACCCGACGTCGAACGCGATCTACATGCGGATCGGCTACGAGCCCGTGTGCGACTCGCGCGAGCTCGCGTTCTTGCCGCGGCCGGATTGACGCCGGAGGTCGGGCGCGAGATGGTCGCCCGATGGACTACGCGGCCCGTTACGCAGAGCTCGCCGTCCGCGTCGGCTGCAACCTCGAGCAGGGACAGAAGCTCGTGGTCTTCGGCGAGCCGGAGCACGCCCAGCTGATCCGTGCAGTCGCCGAGGCCGGCTGGCGGGCGGGGGCGGGGGACGTCGACTGCTTCTACGTCGACGAGCACATCCGCCGCCTGCATGCGCTCCATGCTCCAGAAGACCTCCTCGACCGCACCGCACCCTGGCTCGCGACCGCCAGGCTCGGCGCCGAGGGCGCGGCGCTCGTGATGACGTTCGGCGACGCCGATCCGGAGCTGTTCTCCGACGTCGATCCGTCCCGTGCCGCGCGAGCGGAGCCGACCGAGGCGCAGGAGATCGCGCGCGACCTGACGTCGCGCCAGGCGACGGCATGGACCGTGATCGCGTGCCCGACCCCCGGCTGGGCGCAGAGCCTCTTCGGCAGCGGGAACACGGACCGACTCTGGTCCGAGATCGCCCGGGTCACGCGCCTCGACGAGCCCGATCCGGTCGCCGCGTGGCGGCGGCACATCGAAAGGTTGCGGGAACGGGCGGCCCTGCTCGACGAGCACCGCTTCGCAGCGCTCCACTTTCGAGGGCCGGACACCGACCTCCGCGTCGGGTTGCTTCCGTCGGCGCGCTGGCTGAGTGCCGAATCCCGGACGTCGTGGGGCCAGGCGCACGTCGTCAATCTCCCGACGGAGGAGGTCTTCACGACACCTGACCGGATGCGCGCCGAGGGAAGCGTGCGGCTCACCGCGCCCCTGTACTGGTTCGGCTCGCGGGTCGAGGGCGGGCGGCTGCGCTTCGCGGGAGGCGAGGTCGTGGAGGCGACCGCCGACCACGGCGAGGAGTTCCTTCGCTCGAAGCTCGCGGCCGACGTCGCCGCGTCGCGCCTCGGTGAAGTCGCCCTGGTCGACGTGGACTCTGCGGTCGGTCAGCGCGGCATCCTCTTCCGTAACCTGCTCCTCGACGAGAACGCCTCGTCGCACATCGCGATCGGGTCCGGCTACACCGACCCCGTCGAAGGGTCCGCGGCGATGGACGACGAAGGGCGTCTCGAGGCGGGCATCAACGTCTCGACGATCCACATCGACCTGATGATCGGCGGCCCCGACGTCGACGTGGACGGCATCCGTGCCGACGGGACCGGCGTGCCGATTCTCGAGCAAGGGCACTGGGTGCTTCCGTAGGGGCTGGGCGGGCCGCCCGCAAATTGCGGCCTCTCGTGGGGCACCCCATCCCACCACCCGCTTTCTATTCTATCGCCTGAGATGGCAACACGTGCCACGGCACTGTGCCGACTCTGCGCCGACTTCGTCGCGTGGGTTCGCTCGCCCTACAGCGGGATGTTCCCGTGCTTGCGCTTGGGCGCCGGCTCGCGCTTGCTCAACGTCGCCTCGAGCGCCCGTACGAGGTACGGCCGCGTCCGGCTCGGCTCGATGACGTCGTCGACATAGCCGCGCTCGGCGGCGGAATAGGGGTTCGCGAAGCGCTCCTTGTAGTCCGCGATCAGCTCGGCGCGACGCTCCTCGGGGTTCTCGACGCCGTCGAGCTCGTGGCGGAAGACGATGTTCACCGCGCCTTCGGGCCCCATCACTGCGACCTCGGCGGTCGGCCAGGCGACGTTCACGTCGGCGCGGATGTGCTTCGAGCTCATGACGTCGTAGGCGCCGCCGTAGGCCTTGCGCGTGATCACGGTCAGCTTCGGTACGGTCGCCTCTGCGTAGGCGTAGAGCAGCTTCGCTCCATGGCGGATGATCCCGCCCCACTCCTGGGACGTGCCGGGCAGGAAGCCGGGGACGTCGACGAACGTCAGCAACGGGACATTGAACGCGTCGCAGGTCCGGACGAACCGCGCCGCCTTCACGGACGCGTCGATGTCGAGCACGCCTGCGAGCGCGGACGGCTGGTTCCCGATCACCCCTACCGCGTATCCCCCGAGCCGCGCGAAGCCGCACACGATGTTCTCCGCATGCGAGGGCTGGATCTCGAGAAACGCCCCGTCGTCGACGACTGTCTCGATGACGCGCTTCATGTCGTACGGCTTGTGCGGCGAATCGGGGATCAGCGCGTCGAGCTCGGACGACTCACGGTCGACCGGATCCGTCGGCGGCACGTACGGCGCGGTCTCGAGATTGTTCTGCGGCAGGAAGGTGAGCAGATAGCGCGCGTCGTCGATGCACGACTGCTCGTCCGGCGCGACGAGGTGCGCCACACCGGACTTCGTCGCGTGCGCAGTCGCGCCGCCGAGGTCCTCGAAGCTCACGTCCTCGCCGGTCACCGTCTTCACGACGTCGGGCCCCGTGATGAACATGTACGACGTCCCCTCC
>DATBIQ010000059.1:0-6219 GCA_036556865.1 Gaiella sp. | reverse complement strand
CGAGACGCTCCTCGGAGCCGAGCGCTCGGCGTCGGCGGGCGATGCGGAGGGCGCTGCGGCCGTACAGCGCGGCGCTCGTCACCGTGGCTCCGACCCTGTGCACCGCGGGAGCCTAACCAGCGTACGTCGCGGCGAGCTCGTCGATCCGGGCGGCGCTTCGCTGCAGCGCAGCACGGGGGAGTCGGCCCGCGCGCGCCTCCGCGAGTAGCGCGTCGTAGACCTGGGCGGTCGAACGCTCCGAGCCGACGCACAGGAGGAGGTCGACGCCCGCCCGCGCAGCCTGGATCGCCGCGGCGGAGAGGGGCACCGAGTGCGTCGAGGCGAGCGGCTCGAGCGCGTCCGTGATCGTGACGCCCGCGAAGCCGGTGTCGCGGAGCAGCCGCAGGACGCTCGGCGACCATGCGGCCGGTCGGCCGCCGTACGCCCCGTACGAGGCATTGGCGACCATGACGAGCGGGACGACGCCCGCGGCGATCGCGCGCCGGTACGGCACGAGGCCCGGGGCGAGGGCCGCTGCGTCCGCGTCGATCATGACGGCGGCAACGTCGGTCGAGACGGTCGCGAGGCCGAGCCCGGGGAAGTGCTTGAGCGTCGGTGCGACGCCGCCGTCGAGGAGGCCCGCGGAGAATGCGGTCACCGCCTTCGCGGCGCGAGCGGGGATCGTCGAGAAGCCGCGACGCTGCTCGGCGATGAACGACCCTTCCACCGCCGGGACGTCCGCGACCGGCGCGAGATCGACGTCGACGCCGAGCCGCTCGAGGGCCTGCGCGGTCGAGCGCCCGCGGCTTCGGAGAGCCGCTTCGGTGAGGCGACCGAGCTCGTCGGCGGATGCGGCCGGTGGCGCCCAGCGGAAGCGTCGAGAGAGGCCGCCCTCCTGGTCGGTCATGATCAGCAGTCGCCTGCCGCCGCGCTCGGCCGCGGCGCGCAACGACGCGGTCAGGGCGCGTACCTGCGGCGCCGAGCGGACGTTGTGCCCCATGAGGATCACGCCGGCGACACGGCCGGCGCGGATCCGCGCGAGGAGCGACGACGTGGCGGTCGTCCCGTCGAGTCCCACGACGAGCCGGGCGCCGACGAGCCGCTCGAGCGTCGGCGGCGCCGCCGCGGGAGCCCGCGCCGCGGCCAGCCCGACGGCGACGGCGGCGCACGCGAGGACCACCGCGGGCAGAAACCGTCGCGATCCCACCCCGGTATCCTGTCAGCGGCGGCAGATCGCCCCGGACGAGGCGCGTCGTACCCGGTCACGACGACGACGCGAACGCCAACGCCCTTCCAGGAGGTCCCTCGTGCATCAGCTCGTCCAGGTGATCGGCGCTCTGCTCATCCTCTCCGGCTTCGTGCTCGCGCAGTTCCGGCTGCTCGACCCGCAATCGCTCGCGTACCTCGTCGCCAACCTCGTCGGGTCGACGATCCTGACGGTGGACGCGTGGCGGCAGGGCCAGTGGGGCTTCTTCCTGCTCGAGCTCGTCTGGGCGATCGTCTCGGCGTGGGGCCTGACGCAGCTGGTGCGCGGCCGGCGACCGACTGCGGCCTAGGACGAGTCAGAGAATCGCGTCCTCCTCCTCGAGCCGAACCGAGAACGCCAATCGCCAGTCGTCGTCGGCCTCGCCGTCGATCGTGAGCCGCCACTCGTAGCGACCCGGCTCGAGCGGCAGGGGGCCGGAGTTCACCGCGACGGGGAAGTCGAGCGGCGTGCCCGGCTTCAGGCCGGCCGGCCTGCCGACCTCGAACGGGACGTCGTCGAAGAAGACGACCGGCTGGGAGCCCTCGTCCGTGTCCATCTCGACGGCGAGGCCGTCCGCGTCGAGGAGCTCGAGCCGCATCACGTGCCGTTGGTTCGCCTGGTCCCACGGCACGCGGATCAGGATCGCGATCCCGAAGGGGACGGGATCGGGGCCGGTCAGCGACCAGCCTCCGCCGACGATCGTCAGCTTGCCGTCGGAGACCTGGGCGAAGTCCGCGAGGAGCATCGTGACGCGCACGCCCGCGAGTGTCGCACAGCCCGAATCCGGCGGAGCGGATCCGCGCTAGACCAGCGTCGTCTCGAGGTCTGGGACGGCCGCCGCGAGCGACGCGACCACCGCGGCCAGCTCTTCGCGGAGGACCGGGTCGGGATTCGCGAGGCGGCGGTCCGCCTTCGCCACGGCGAGCTCCGCGTCGAGGACGCGCGCGCCCATGATGCCGAGCACCTTCTTCAGCTCGCGCTGCGCCCAGATAGCGCCGAACTGGCCGGGGCTGGCGCCGATCACCGCGACCGGCTTGCCGCGCATCGGCGACTCCGCGATCGGGCGCGAGACCCAGTCGAGCGCGTTCTTCAGGAAGCCGGGGATCGAGCCGTTGTACTCGGGCGTCACGACGAGGATCGCGTCCGCTTCGGCGATCGCGTCCTTCAGCGCGGCGACCGCATCGGGGACGAGGTCCTCGAGGTCCCCGTCGTAGGCGGGGATGTCGGCGAGCCCGTCGTAGATCTCGAGCTCGACGCCCTCCGGCAGCTCCTCCGCCGCAAGGCGGAGAAGCTGCGCGTTGAGCGAGCCCGCGCGGAGGCTGCCGGCGAGGCCGAGGATCGTCATCAAGATTCGTTCCCGGCGGCCTGGACGAAGACGAGCGACGCCTCGAGCTCGACCTCGTCGGCCAGCATCGAGCCACCCTCGGGAAGCGGCGCGTTCCAGGTCAGCCCGACCGCGTTCTTGTCGACGGAGCCGGTGAGCCGGAGACCGAGCTTGCTGTTCCCCCACGGATCGGAGACCGGATCGGCGATCGTGCCGGAGAGGACGATCGGCGCGCGGTTGCCCTTCACCTCGAGGACTCCCTGGAACGTGACCGCGTCGCCGTCGCGCGTCGGGGGGCCGGCCTCGAAGGACAGCTCCGGGTAGGCCGTGACGTCGAAGAAGTCGGGCGACGCGAGGTGCTCGGCGAGCTGCTCGTTGTCGACGTCGATGCTCGCAGCCTGGGCCGTGCCGCGGAGACCTTCGCCGGCGAGGCTGGCGTCGAAGTCCCGGAACGCGCCCTGGAACGGGGCGACGCCCATGTACACGACGGTGAAGCCGACGGACGAGTGCGTCGGGTCGATCGTCCAGGTGCCCGTCGGTACGACAGGCCTCTCGGTGGTGCTGCTCACTGTGTTCCTCCCACGTCGGTGCGCATTTTGTTGCGCACATAATAGTTGTTACTGCAAGGAACGTGGGAGGATCAACTGCTATTCCCGGCGGCTGCGATCCGCTCGAGGGCGGGAGCGATGCGCTCGCGGTCGGCGAGCGGCAACGGAAACATAGGAGAAACCAGGAGGACGTCTGCACCCGCGGCGTGCGTCGAGGCGAGCGCGATCGCCTCGTCGAGCGTCGCAGCTCGGATCGTCCGACGGCGGTCGAAGAACGGCGCGAGACGCGCGGCGGCAGGGCCGAAGAGCACGACGAGTCGCGCGACCCGCGCGGCCTCGGCGCACGCGCGTTCGAGCAGCGCCTGCTCCTCGGGCGAGGTGTGGACGGCGAGCCCTGCCTGCTCCAGCTCGCCGCCGGCGACGAGCACCACCGACTCGTCGGCGTGGCCCTCGAGCACCGCAGCGGCCTTCGCCGGGGTCGCCGCCATGCCGTCGTCGACGAGCTCGGTCGCGCCGAGCCGGCCGACGTGCCGCGCGCGGTGGGGCGGCGACTCGGGCGGGAGCATCTTCTCGGGCAGAGCGCCGGCGGCGAGCGCCGTGGCGGCCGCCGCGAGCAGCGCCTGGAGGCGAGGCGCGTCGAGCCCCTGCGGAACACGGAACGAGCGCTCGCCGAAGTCTCCGCGCAGCACGACGCTCTTGCGGTGGACGAAGGCACCGGCCGCGACCTCGCCGGTCGTCGAGAAGCCGAACCGCCGGCCCGGAGAACGTTCCGCGAGCGAGACCGCCTCGGCGTCGCTCTCGTTGACGACGACGGCGTCATCCGGGCCTTGCCGGTCGACGATCGCGGCCTTCGCCTCGCGGTAGCGCTCGAGCGAGCCGTGCAGCTCGAGATGGTCGGGCCAGAAGCACGTGATCACCGCGATCGACGGGCTGCGGGTCGTGAAGCAGAGGTGCGAGCTCGTCAGCTCCATCACGACGATCCCGTCCGTCGGCGGCGGCAGCAGCTCGGCGGTCGGCCAGAGGTTCGACGCGCGCGCGGTCGTGCTGGCGTGCACCGTGGCGCCGGCGCTGCGGAGAAGGTAGGTGAGGAACGCCGCCGTCGTCGTCTTCCCCGCGGTTCCGGTGACGCCGATCGTCGGAACCGTCGCACGCTCGAGGACGACGTCGCCGAGGCAGCGGAGGACGCAGCCGCTCTCGCGCAGCAGCGCGACGCGCGGCGCGACCTCTGGCGTCCAGACGTCGAGGAATGCCTCGTCGTACTGTCCGGGCTCGCTGTCGAGAGCCGCCCGGGCGCGCACCGTGACGCCCGCAGCCCGAAGCTCGAGCGCCTGCTGGGACGCGTCGCCCGCCGCCGCGAGCGTCACGCGGTGCCCTTCCCGGACGAGCATCCGCGCGAGGACGACCGAGTCGCGCTCGAAGCCCTCGACGAGAACCCGGGTCATCGTGAGAGCGACCGGGGCGGCGCCGCAGGTCCGCCCCGGTCGACAGGTGCCGATTGTGCACGTCCCGGGCCGCGTCGGTCAATGGTCGGCCCGGCCATGTCCCTCACCTCGTCTGCGGGAAGCCGAGGTCGACCTTGCTCGTGGCCGGGTCGGGCCAGCGCGACGTCACCACCTTGCCACGCGTGTAGAAGTGGATCGACTCGGGGCCGTACGCGTGCGAGTCGCCGAAGAGCGACGCTTTCCACCCGCCGAAGGAGTAGTAGGCGACCGGCACGGGGATCGGGACGTTGATGCCGACCATGCCCGCGCTGACGTCGAACTGGAACTGGCGCGCGACGCCCCCGTCCCTCGTGAAGAGCGCGACACCGTTCCCGTACGGGTTGTCGTTGACCAGACCGATCGCCTCGTCATAGCTCGCCGCCCGGACGACGGAGAGCACGGGCCCGAAGATCTCGTCGCGGTACGCGTCCATCTCCGTCGTCACGTTGTCGAGCAGCGAGACGCCGAGGAAGAAGCCGTCGCCGTCGGGAGCCGTCTCGCGGCCGTCTGCGACGACGGTCGCGCCCTGGTCGGCGCCCGACGCGATGTACGACGCGACCTTGTCGCGGTGCTCGCGGGTCACGAGCGGGCCCATCTCCGAGTCGGGCTCGAGCCCGTTCCCGACCTTGACCTTGGGCAGCCGCTGCTTGATCGCCTCGACGAGCGGGTCGGCGACGTCGCCGACCGCGACGAGCACGGAGACCGCCATGCAGCGCTCTCCCGCGGAGCCGTACCCCGCCGAGACAGCGGCGTCGGCAGCCATGTCGACGTCCGCGTCCGGCAGCACGATCATGTGGTTCTTCGCGCCGCCGAGCGCCTGCACGCGCTTGCCGTGCTTCGTCCCGGTCTCGTAGATGTACCGCGCGATCGGGGTCGAGCCGACGAACGAGACGGCGGCGATGCCGGGGTGCTCGAGCAGCGCGTCGACCGCCACCTTGTCGCCGTGGACGACGTTGAAGACGCCGTCGGGGACGCCGGCCTCCTTGAGCAGCTCGGCCGTCCAGATCGACGCCGACGGGTCCTTCTCCGACGGCTTCAGGACGAAGGTGTTGCCGCACGCGAGCGCCGGCGCCCACATCCACATGGGCACCATCGCCGGGAAGTTGAAGGGTGTGATCCCGGCGACGACGCCGAGCGGCTGCCGGATCGAGTAGACGTCGATTCCGGTCGAGGCCTGCTCGGACATGCCGCCCTTGAGCAGGTGCGGGATGCCGCAGGCGAACTCGATCACCTCGAGCCCGCGTGTCACCTCGCCGCGGGCGTCGGAGAGCACCTTCCCGTGCTCGTTCGTCAGGATCCGCGCGACCTCGTCGCGGCGCTCGTGCACGAGCTCGCGGATCGTGAACAGCAGCTCCGCGCGCTTCGCGAGGGACGTCGAGCGCCAGGCGGGGAACGCCGCGCGGGCGGCCTGCACCGCCGCGCCGACCTCCTCCACGCTCGCGAAGTCGACCTCGCCGGTCTGCTGCCCGGTCGCGGGGTTGTAGACGGGGCCGCTGCGACCCGACTCGCCGGCCACCGTGCGGCCGCCGATCCAGTGGCTGATGCGCTTGGTCTGCTCGCGCTCTTTGGCGGGCGGGGGAGCGAGCTCGGTCATGGCACTACCTCCTCGAAACGTGATCGACGGCAGCGTATCGCGCGATC
>DATBIQ010000058.1:0-7533 GCA_036556865.1 Gaiella sp. | reverse complement strand
GGTCGGGCTCTACGACACGACGCTTCGTGACGGGGAGCAGACGATCGGCGTCGTGCTGACGCCCGAGGAGAAGCTCGAGATCGCGACCGCGCTCGCCGCGGCGGGCATCGACCGGATCGAGGCGGGCTTCCCGCGCGTCTCGGACGACGACTTCGAGGCGGTGCGGATGATCGCCGGGGCCGGTCTCGAGGCGGAGGTGTGGGGTTTCTCCCGCGCCGTCCAGGCCGACGTCGACGCGCTCGTCGAGCTCGGCGTCGGCGCATCCGTGATCGAGAGCCCGATCTCGGACGGGAAGCTCGAGGCGCTCGGCGTCTCCCGCGAGACGATGCTCGAGCGGATCCGCTCGGCGGTCGCGTTCGCGACGGAGCACGGGATCCGCGTCGCCTTCTTCGGCGTCGACTCGTCGCGCGCCGACCTCGACTTCTTCGACCGCGCCTACGAGGCCGCCGTCGACGCCGGCGCCGCCGAGGTCGTCGTCGTGGACACGCTGGGTATCGCGACGCCCGAGGCGGCGGCCCTGCTCGTCTCGCGGACGCTCGACCGGCTCGACGTCCCCGTCCACTGGCACGGGCACGACGACTTCGGACTCGGCACCGCCGCCGCGATCGCGGCGGTGCAGGCGGGTGCGACGTGGGTGCAGGGAACGGTCAACGGGATGGGCGAGCGCGCGGGCAACGCCGACCTCGTCGAGGTCGCCCTCGCACTGGAGGCGCTCTACGGCATCCCGACGCGGCTGGACCTGACACGCGCGCGGGAGCTCTCGCGCCTCGTCGCGGAGCGCGCCGGCACGCCGCTGCCGCCGTGGAAGGCGGTCACCGGCGAGGCGCTGTTCACGCGCGAGTCGGGCGCCGTCGCGGCGCAGTTCCACGACCCGCCCGCGATCGAGCCCTACGCCTCGGAGCTCGTCGGCGCCGAGCGCGGGATCGTGCTCGGCAAGAAGAGCGGAATCGACTCGATCCGCATCGCGGTGGAACGGCTCGGGCTCGACGTGCCGCGTGAGCAGCAGCCCGAGCTCCTCGCCGCGGTGAAGAAGCTCGGGACGCAGAAGCAGCGCCTCGTGACGGACGCGGAGGTGCGTCGGCTTGCGAGGCGCGTGACAGGAGGTGCGCATGGCACGTGAGCTCGTCAACCCGCCGGAGCTGCATCCCGCGCCCGGCTTCAGCCACGTCGCGATCGCGGACGGGACGCGCGTGGTCCACTTCGCGGGTCAGCTCGGCCTCGAGCCCGACTTCTCGCTCGTCGCAGACGACCTCCACGGCCAGACCGTCGGCGCGATGCGCAACCTCGAGGTCGCGATGCGCGCCGCCGGCGTCGGCTGGGACGACGTCGTCAGGCGCACGATCTACACGACGGAGCCGACCGCCTACGAGATCATCACGCAGGCGATCGACGAGGTGACGGGCGGTGCCGCGCATCCCGCCCAGACGATCGTGGGCGTCACGGGGCTCGCGGTCCCCGGGTGCCTGATCGAGATCGAGTGCACGGCTGTGACCGCCTGAGGTGGCGATCGACCGGCAGGCGTTCTTCGACGTGATGGCGTCGTTCCCGTCGGGCGTCGCGATCGTCACGACGCTCGACGCGGACGGGGTCCCGCGGGGACTGACGACGACGGCGGTCTGCAGCGTGTCGGCCCACCCGCCGACCATGCTCGTCTGCGTCGACCTCGCATCCCGCACGCTCGCCGCGCTCCGGACGCGGCAGGGGTTCGTCGTCAACTTCGTCGGCGAGGGACGGAGCGAGCTCTGCCTGCTCTTCGCCTCGAAGGAGGAGGACAAGTTCGCCCGTGTCGAGTGGCGGACGACGGACGGCGGGCTGCCGCTCCTGCACGCGGACGTCCTCGCGTGGGCCGAGTGCACGACCGTCCGCGAGCTCGAGGTCGGCGACCACGTCGTGCTCGTCGCCGAGGTCGCGGACGGGGGCGTGCAACCCGAGCTCGAGCCGCCGCTGATGTACTACCGCCGCTCCTGGGGGGTCTGGTCGCCGGTGCACGACGACACCGAGCCGGACGCCGTCTCGATCCCCGCCATGGAGGTGAGCGGCCGCGACCTCCGCTGGCAGGGAGCTGAGTTCTGAGGCCCGAAGCGACGAGTGCAGTTGCGGCGCCGAACGGCGACGCCTTCAGGGATCTGCCCCGCCGTAGGCGGGGATCCGAGCGGCAGGAATCCGCTCGGCGGATTCCTGCTCGCGAACAAACGTTGACTGTCATGTCACGGCGATGGGATACTCCACCGCAGGCTTGACATGTCACAGCGAGGAGGGCGGTCGATGCGTTTCAGCCTGTACACCGAGATGCAGCTCCACGACGGGAAGACCCCGGAGCGGCTGTACGCGGAGGTGCTCGAGCAGATCGAGAACGCCGACCGGCTCGGCTACGACTGCTACGCGTCGATCGAGCACTTCTTCTTCCCGAAGTTCTCGGTCTCCGCGCACCCGACGGCGCTGTTCGCCGCGGCGGCCCAGCGGACGAAGACGATCAACTTCCGGACGATGCTCCACGTCCTCCCGTACCACAACCCGATGGTGCTGGCCTCGGAGATCGCCGTCACCGACATCCTCACCGGCGGCCGCTACGAGTGGGGCGTGGGACGCGGTCACGGCTGGATTCCCGAGAGGGCGGGGGCGCCGCTCGACGAGCACGCCCGGCCGCGCTACGAGGAGGCCGTCGACCTGCTCTTCACCGCCCTCGGCAACGAGCGCTTCTCCTTCTCCGGCGAGTACTACGAGGTCGCCGACTCGCACGTCGTCCCCTTTCCCACGCGGCGCTTCCGGATCTTCCTCGGCGGCACCTCGGACCGCACCTACGAGCTGGCCGCGGAGCACGGCTGGGGCGTCGCCGTGCCGCCGCTCCTGCCGTACAAGGCCCTCGAGGCGCAGATGGACCTCTATCGCGCCAAGTGCGCCGAGCACGGCAACGAGCCCGACATCGTCTGGATCCACGCGTGTCACCTCGACGAGGACCGCGACACGGCCATGCGGGAGGCGCGTGACTGGACGACCAAGTTCATCTACGGGAACAGCTCCCCGCTCCTCGAGCACGAGAAGCCGGACACCGACGCGCTCAACAAGGCGGGATACGGCTTCTACGCTTCGGGGATCATGGAGCAGCTCGCCGAGGTGCCGTTCGAGCAGCTCGTCGAGGAGGACTACGTCTGGGTCGGGACGCCGGACGACATCGTCGAGCGCATCGAGGAGACGCGGCGCATCTGTCCCGGCATCTCCGAGATCGGCATCACCGTCAACGCAGGCGGCGCGCCGCACTGGATGGCGATCAAGAACCAAGAGCTGTTCGCCGCCGCGGTGATCCCCAGGGTGCGCGCCGCGGCGCCGTCCGACGTCGCGCAGGTGGCGTGATCCAGCGTGTCTGCGTGATCGGCGCCGGGGTGATCGGAAGCCTGTTCGCCGGCCACCTCGCGCAGGTGACCGACGTGTCCGTCCTGACGCGACGACGCGACCACGCAGACGCACTCAACCGCGACGGCCTCCGCGTCACGGGGCGCAGCGACCTCCACGCCGACGTCACCGCGGCCGCCGACCCGGACGAGCTCGAGCCCTTCGACCTCGGCATCGTCGCGACGAAGGCGCACGGGCTCGAGGAGGCCGCGGCGTCGCTCGAGGGGCGGTTCCCCGACGCGACGGTGATGACGACGCTCAACGGGCTCGGCGCGGAGGCGGTCGTCCGCGCCCACGGTGACTGGCCGCTCGTCTCGGCGGTGACGTTCATGTCGGGGACGAAGCACTCGGACACCGAGGTCGAGTACATCCTCGACACCGCCACGTGGATGGGTCCCTACGAGGACACGCCGCTCGAGCGCGTCGAGGAGGCCGGCGAGCTGATCCGGCGCTCCGGCCTGAAGGCAGAGGTGTTCGCCGACCTCCGGCCGGCGCAGTGGTCGAAGCTCATCTTCAACGCGACCGTCAACTCGGTGGCGGCCCTCACCGGCCTGCGGCACGACTTCCATTTCGCGGACGAGGCCGAGCCGAGCGATCTCGGCCACCTCGTCCACGACCTCGTCGACGAGGGGAAGGCGGTCGCCGAGGCCGCGGGGATCGAGCTGTACGAGGATCCCTGGGAGATGAACGTCCTCGCCACCCGTCGGGGCTCGGCGCACTATCCGTCGATGCTGGAGGACGTCGAACTGCACAGGCCGACCGAGATCGACCTCATCACCGGCTCGCTCGTCCGCGAGGCCGGCAGGCACGGAGTGCCGGTGCCCCTGCACACGGCGCTGTACCGCCTCGTCAAGGCCAAGGAGGAGTCGTGGCAGTAGACAGCAGTGTGGGTGACAGGCTGCTTCAGCCTGGTATCCACACCGATTATCCGTCGAGCGCACCAGGAGGCGTGATGACACGAAGGAAGAAAGGAGCGTTCGCGGCGCTGGTCGCGACGCTCGCCGTGGTCGTGGCAGTGGTCGCTGCGACCGCGTCTGCGGCAAGAGCCCCGATCGTGATCGGGTGGGCGTACGACGGCAACGGCGCGATGGCGCCGTTCGACGGGCCCGCGCTCGCGGCAGCGCAGATCCGCGTCAAGCAGGTGAACGCCAAGGGTGGGGTCAACGGTCGCCAGCTGCGGATCGCGACCTGCAACACACAGGGCAACAAGCCCGCGATCGCCCGCGCGTGCGCCGCGAAGCTGCTCTCGCAGGGCGCGAACGTGATCTTCACGACGTGCGACGTCGACTTCGCGGCGCCCGTCGTCCAGGAGGCGATCAACCGGGGCGTGCTCGCAGTGGCGCCGTGCATCGGCACCGATCAGATGGGCCCGAAGCGCTTCGGGGCGAAAGGCCGGCTCGCGTTCTCGTTCGGCAACGTCGCGCAGGACGAGGGCTCGGCGATGGCGCAGTACGCCTGGAGCAAGGGATGGAAGTCGGCGAGCCTCGCCACGGACACCGTGATCGTGTACTTCAAGGACGTCGTGAAGGCGTTCAAGGCGCGGTACACGCAGCTCGGCGGGAAGATCGTGGACGAGGAGACCTACCAGTCGCTCGGCTCGACGAACATCACGAACGCTGTCACACGGCTGAACGGCAAGAAGGCCGACGTGATCGTGACGGCGACGGCGGGTGCATTCGGCGCGCTGCCGCAGATGATCTCGGGGCTGCGGACGCTCGGGAACAACACCCCGGTGCTCAACTCGTGGGCCGGTGACGGGGTGTACTGGGTCACGAAGGAGCCGCAGGTGACGAACTACTACTTCGTCACCTTCGCGTCGATCTTCGGCGACGATCCCGTGCCGGCGATCAACCAGCTCGCCAAGACGCTCAAGGCGGGGACGGGCGGGTTCGTGACGGGCTCCGCCGCGATCGACGGCGTCGCGACCGCGATCCGCCGCTCGGGCGGCTCGACGAACGGCGCCCGGCTCGCGGCGACGATGGAGAAGTTCAAGAAGGTCCCGACGCTCTCGGGCCTCGTCAGCTTCTCGCCGACGCTGCACACCGTGTTCGGCCGGCAGTACCGCGTGATCCAGATCCAGGACAACAAGGGCAAGCGCATCGGCGCCGTCACCGCGAAGGTCGTCCCGAAGATCTGACCGGGACGGCGACGATCGGCGCGGAGGAGCAGCCGCAGGAGACGCGGCGGCCCGGAGGCACACTCCGGGCCGCCGCGCTCTCCCGTTCGTTCGACGGCGTCGCCGCGCTCCGGGAGGTCTCCCTCGAGCTCCATCGGCACGAGGTCGTCGGGCTGATCGGCCCGAACGGCGCCGGCAAGTCGACGCTCGTCAACCTCCTCACGGGCTTCGACCGTCCGAGCTCGGGGACGGTGGAGCTCCAGGGGAGGGACGTCACGCGGTGGAGCGCGAGCAGGCGCGGCCGCCACGGTCTTGCGAGGACGTTCCAGCACAGCCATCCGTTCCGCTCCCTCTCGGTTCGCGAGAACGTCGAGGTCGCCGCGCTCGGCGCCGGCGCCTCGCCGGGCCGGGCTCGTGGCACGGCGGACGAGCTGCTCGAGCTCCTCGGCCTCGGAGCCGACGCCGAGGCTCCCGCCGGGGCGCTCGCCCACGGCCACGAGCGGCGGCTCGGCGTCGCACGCGCGCTCGCGACACGGCCGAGCTTCGTGCTGATGGACGAGCCCGCAGCGGGGCTCCCGGAGGCCGAGGTGCCCGAGTTCGCGGCCGTCGTTCGCTCCGTCCGCGACGACCACGGCGCCGGCGTGCTCCTGATCGATCACAACATGGCCCTGATCATGGACGTCTGCGACCGGATCCACGTGCTCGACCAGGGACGAACGCTCGCCGCGGGAACGCCTGCGGAGATCCGCGCCAACCTCGACGTCGCCGCCGCCTACCTCGGGGAGAGCGCCGTCCACGAGGGCCCGTCGTGAGTCGGCCCTCGCTGGTCGTGTCGGGCCTCGAGGTGCGCTACGGGTCGGTCGCAGCGGTCCGCGGCGTCTCGTTCGAGGTCGCGCCGGGCGAGATCGTGGGGCTGATCGGCCCGAACGGCGCCGGCAAGTCGTCGACGCTCCACGCGATCATGGGCCTCGTCCGGGTGACGGACGGCGACCTGCGCCTCGGGGAGCGCTCGCTCCGCGGCCGCTCGCCCGAGGCCGTCGCGCGAAGCGGAATCGCACTCGTCCCCGAGGGACGCCGGATCTTCGCCGAGTTGACCGTCGACGAGAACCTCCGCCTCGGCCTCAGCGCGCGACGCTCGACGGAGGGAGCCGCGGTCGACGTCGAGCGGGCGCTCGAGCTCTTCCCGGTCGTCCGGGAGTTCCGCTCGCGTCACGCGGGGGCGCTCTCGGGAGGGCAGCAGCAGCAGCTCGCGATCGCGCGCGCCCTCGTCTCGGCGCCGGACGTCCTGCTCCTCGACGAGCCTTCGCTCGGCCTCTCTCCGACGGTGACCGACGCGGTCTTCCGGGCGCTCGCCGAGATCCGCGACCAGGGGCTCGCCGTCGTCCTCGTCGAGCAGCGGGCGCAGCGCACGGTCGCGCTCGCGAACCGCTCGCTCGTCCTCGCGAACGGGGAGGTGCGCCTCACGCTGACGCCCGACGACGCGGCCGACACCGAGCGCATGATCCACGCGTACCTGTCGTGACCGGGGTCGTCGCCAGCGGGCTGACCGACTTCCTGCGCGCCGCGGTGGAGCCGCAGGTGCAGGTCGACGCGATCGGGATCGGCGCGGTCTACGCGCTGATGGCCGTCGGGATCGGTCTCGTCTTCGGCGTCCTCCGGCTCGTGAACTTCGCCTACGGGCAGCTCGTGATGGCGGGCGCGTTCGCGCTCGCGTTCGCCTCCGACCGCGACTGGCCGGTGTGGGCGGGCATCGTCCTCTGCTTCGCGGTCGTGATCGCGCTCTCGATGGCGATGGAGCGCGTCGTCTTCCGGCCGCTCCGTACGCAGTCGGCCGCGACGATGCTCGTCGCCACGTTCGCGGTCGCATTCCTGCTCCAGGCGATCGCGCTCGTGATCGACCAGCGCGACGACACGCTCGGCGAGCCTGCCGCGTCGCTCGCGCGGCTCAACCTGCCGTGGGTGATCTTCGGCACCGACGTGAGGAAGATCACGGTCGTCGCGATCGTCACCGCCGCGGTCTGCCTGCT
>DATBIQ010000057.1:0-25482 GCA_036556865.1 Gaiella sp. | reverse complement strand
CGTGTCCGATCCTCTGCTCTGGGTCGCCGTCGGAGTCACCGTCGCGGCCGCGCTCGTCCTCGACTTCGCCGTCTTCGGGCGGCGCGGGGTCACCGTCCGCTCGGCGGCCTGGTGGAGCGCCGGCTGGCTCGCCCTCGGCCTCGGGTTCACCGCGGTCGTCGTCGCCGTCTCCGGCGGAAGCGCCGGCGCCGAGTACGCGACCGGTTACGTCGTCGAGCGAAGCCTGTCGCTCGACAATCTGTTCGTCTTCGCCCTGATCTTCGCGGCGCTCGGGATCGGCGCGGACGAGCGTCTGCGGCTGCTCGGGCTCGGGATCGTGATCGCGCTCGTGCTGCGTGCCGCGGCGATCGCCGCCGGCGCCGCCCTGCTCGACGCCGCGCACGTCACCGTGTACCTCTTCGGCGCGGTCCTGGTCGTGACCGCGGTCAAGCTCGCGCGTCGTGGCGAGGTGGTCGTCGACCCGGAGCGGTCCCTGGCCGTGCGGGCGATGCGGAAGGTCTGGCCGGCGGCCGGGCTCACCGCGACGGCCGTCGTCCTCGTCGCGGCGACGGACATCGTGTTCGCCGTCGACTCGATCCCGGCGATCTTCGCGGTCACCGACGACCCGCTGATCGTCTTCGCGGCGAACGCGTTCGCGCTCGTGGGGCTTCGCGCGCTCTACGTCCTGCTCGCCGACCTCCTCGTGCGCTTCGTCTACCTCGACCTCGCGCTCGCGGCGATCCTCGGCTTCGTCGGAGCGAAGATGCTGCTGACGGACGTCTGGAAGGTGCCCGTGTGGCTGTCGCTCGCGGTCATCGTCGGGACCCTCGCGGTGGGGATCCTCGCCTCGCTCCGCTCGGGGAAGGCCGGCCACGCGGTTCCCGTCGTAGCGACCTCGCCCGCGAGTGTGGCCCCAGTAGATTCTCCGCGTGGGCGTCGCGATCGAGCATGAGACCTGGGTCGGGCGGTCGCCGGCGCGCGTCGAGGACGACGCACTCCTCCGCGGCGAGGGACGCTTCATGGACGACCTCGAGCCCGTGCCGCATGCCTGGCACGCAGCGATCGTCCGCTCGCAGCTCGCGCATGCCCACGTGTCGGTCGACGCGACGGCGGCGCGCGAGCTCGAAGGCGTGGCGGGCGTGGTCACCGGCGAGGACGTCGCCCGGCTGTCACGGCCGTTCCCGGCCGCGATCGACTCTCCCACGCCGCACTACGCCACAGCCGTCGGGACTGCACGCTACGTCGGCGAGCCGCTCGCGGTCGTCGTCGCGCGCGACCGCTACCTCGCAGAGGATGCCGCAGAGCTCGTCGCGGTCGACTACGAGCCGCTCGACCCGGTCGTCGACCCGGCGGCCGCGGAGCCGATCCACGAGCGGCGCTTCCACTACGGCGACGTGGACGACGCGATGGCCCGGGCGGCGCTCGTCGTCCGGACGACGTTCCGCGTGCCGCGGTGGACCGGACTGCCGGTCGAGTGCTACGGCGTCGTGTGCGACTGGGACGAGGCCGCCGGCCGGCTGACGGCGTGGGCGAACTTCCAGGGGCCGTTCACGCTCCACGGCGTCGCCGCCGCCGCGCTCGGCCTCCGCGGCGACCGTCTGCGGGTGCTGACGCCGCCCGATTCGGGCGGGTCGTTCGGCGTCAAGGCTGCGGTGCTGGGCTACGTGGTGCTGCTCGGCCTCGCCTCCCGGGCGCTCGGCGTTCCCGTCCGCTGGACGGAGGACCGGCTCGAGCACCTGGCCGGGAGCTCGGCGTCGACGGGAAGGATCACCGAGGTCGAGGCCGGGTTCGCCGTGGACGGCGAGCTTCTCGCCCTGCGCTACGACGCACTGGAGGACGTGGGCGCCTACGTCCGCGCTCCCGAGCCGGCGACCCTCTACCGGATGCACGGTTCCCTCGCCGGCGCCTACCGCGTGCGGAACGTCGCCGCCCGCAACCGGCTGGTGCTCACGAACACCATCCCGTCGGGCCTGAATCGCGGCTTCGGCGGCCCGCAGCTCTACTACGGGCTGGAGCGGACGATGGCGATCGCGGCGCGGCGCCTGGGGCTCGACCCGGCCGAGGTCGCGCGCCGGAATCTCGTCCGCGCGGACGAGATGCCGTACCGGACGCCGTCCGGCGCGCTCTACGACTCTGGTGACTACGAGGCGTGCCTCGACCGCGCGCTCGACGCCTCGGGCTACCGTGAGCTCCGCGCGACCGCCGATCGCGCGCGCGCGGACGGCCGGCTCGTGGGCGTCGGGCTCGCCTGTGTCGTCGAGCCGTCGATCTCGAACATGGGCTACATCACGCTCGCCCAGACGGCCGTCGAGCGCGCGGGGACGCTGCCGAAGTCCGGCAATGCCGAGGGCGCGTCGGTCGCGGTCGACCCGCTCGGCGGGATCACGGTGCGGCTCGGGACGACCCCCCAGGGCCAGGGCCACCGCACCGTTGCGGCACAGGTCGTTGCCGACGAGCTCGGCTGCACGCCGGAGGACGTCTCGGTCCTCGCCGAGCTCGACACCGCGACGACGCCGTGGACGGTCGCATCCGGCAACTACTCGTCCCGCTTCTCGGGAGTGGGCGTCGGGGCCGTTCGGGCCGCGGCGCGGAAGGTGCGCGAGAAGGCGGACGCGATCCGCGAGCACCTCGGCGAGCCGGAGGCCTCGCTGCGTCGCGTCGCCGGCACGGCGCACTGGAGCCCCGAGAGCCTCCCGGACGGCATGGAGCCGGGGCTCACGGCGATCGCGTTCCACTCGACGCCGAATCTCGACCCGCCCGATGCGGAGGACCGCGTCGCCTCGTCGGGCGCCCACGGCGTCATCGTGGACGTCTGCGCGGTGGAGATCGACCGCGGCACCGGCGCGGTCACCGTGACGGACTACGTGAGCGTCCACGATGCCGGGACGCTCCTCCACCCGGCGCTCGCCGAGGGGCAGGTGCTCGGCGGGTTCGCGCACGGCGTCGGCGCCGCTCTCTTCGAGCGCCACGGCTACGACGAGGACGGAAACCCGACCACGGCGTCGCTCGTCGACTACGTGACGCCGACAGCGCCGGACATCCCGCGTCTCACGGTCGAGCACCTCGAGTCCCCGTCGCCGTTCACCGCGCTCGGCGCGAAGGGGCTGGGGGAGGGAACGACGATGTCGGCGCCCGTCGCGATCGCCAACGCCGTCGCGGACGCTCTCGGCCGCGACGACGTCGAGCTGCCCCTGACCGCGCCGCGCGTCTGGGAGCTGGCGAACAGCGCACGTGACACTGTGTCACGTACGCAGGATCCGCCCCCGGCTCGGGGAGAGGGGGACGAGGAGTGAAGCCGGCGACGTTCGCATACGTCCGCGCGGGGTCGCTCGAGGAGGCCCTCGCGGCGCTCGCCGAGGGTGGTGACGACGCAAAGCCGATCGCCGGCGGCCAGAGCCTCGTGCCCGCCCTCAACATGCGGCTCGTCCGGCCGAGCCTGCTCGTCGACATCGGCCGCGCGGGCCTCGACGGCATCGCGGCGAACGGGGTCCTGCGCGTCGGCGCGACGACGCGCCAGGCGGCGCTCTCGGACGACGATCGCGTGCACCCGCTCGTGCGCCAGGCCCTGCCCTTCGTGGGCCACTTCGTGACGCGCAACCGCGGCACGGTCGGGGGGTCGATCGCTCACGCGGACGGCGCTGCCGAGCTGCCGCTCTGCCTCGTCGCCGTGGGCGGCTCGGTCGTCGTGGACGGCCCGGACGGCCGACGGGAGATCCCCGCCTCCGAGCTCTTCGTCACGCACTTCACGACCGCGCTGCGCGCCGGCGAGCTCGTCGTCGAGACGGTCTGGCCGCTCGCGGCGGCCGGCGAGCGCAGCGCGTTCGCGGAGCACGCCCTTCGCGCCGGCGACTTCGCGCAGTCGATGGCGGCCGTCGTCCTCCGCCGCGACGAGGCCGGCCGGGTCGCCTCGGCGAGGGTCGCGGTGGGCGCGGTGACCGACCGTCCGACCCGCCTCGACGACGTCGAGGCCCTGCTCGTCGGCTCGGTGGGCGCCGAAGCAGCGGCCGAGGCGGGAGCGCTCGCCGCGCGGCTCGTCGACCCGCCGGGGTCGACGCACGCGAGCGCCCGCTACCTCCGCGCGCTGACAGGGACGCTCGTGACGCGGGCGATCGGAGGGGCCTCGTGACCGCGATCGAGCTCACCGTCAACGGCCGCGTCGTCCGGGAGACGGTCGAGCCTCGGCTCCTGCTCACGGACTTCCTCCGGCACCGGCTCGGTCTGACCGGCACGCACGTCGGCTGCGAGCACGGCGTCTGCGGAGCGTGCACCGTGATGCTGGACGGCGCCTCGGTGCGCGGCTGCTGCGTCCTCGCGGTGCAGGCCGACGGCTGCAGCGTCGAGACCGTCGAGTCGCTGGCCGGAAACGGGCCGCTCACCGCGTTGCAGGAGTCGTTCCGCCGCCACCATGCGCTCCAGTGCGGCTTCTGCACGCCCGGCATCCTCATGGCCGCCACCGACCTCCTCGCGCGCACGACCCCGACCCGGGCCGAGATCGTCGACCTGCTCTCCGGCCACCTCTGCCGGTGCACGGGCTACACCCCGATCGTCGACGCCATCGAGGCGTGTGTCGAGTCGGCACGAGCTCGGAGCGGTGGGACGTGAACCTCGCGCAGTCGCTCCTCGCCGCCTGCGAGCGTCACCCCGAGCTCGAGGCGTTCCCCGGGACGACCTACGGCGACTTCCTGCCGCGGGTCCGCCGGATCGCGGGCGGCCTCGGCGTCGAGCGCGGCGACCGCGTCGCGACCGTGCTCGACAACCGGCCCGAGACGGCGCTCCTCTATTGGGCCGCGCAGTGGGCCGGAGCGGTGTTCGTGCCGCTCTCCTGGCGCCTGTCCGAGGACGAGCTCGACTACTGCCTCGCCGACTGCGGCGCGCGCGTCGTCCTCCGCGACGGCGACGGCCTCCCGGACGGCGACGAGCACCCGGGCGCGCTCGACCGCGACGAGCGCGAGCTCTCGCTGATCCTCTACACCTCCGGGACGACCGGCCGCCCCAAGGGCGTGCCGCGCTCGCACGCCGCCGACCGGGCCGGCGGGTGGTCACAGGCGCTGCAGCACGGCTACGCCTGGCGCGACCGGACGCTCGGCGTCATGCCGCTCTACCACACGATGGGGATCCACTCGCTCCTCGCGATGCACCTCGTCGGCGGCTGCTTCGTGCCGCAGGCGCGGTGGGACGCCGGCGAGGCTCTGCGACTGATCGAGGAGGAGCGGATCAGCTCGCTCTACCTCGCGCCGACTCTCTTCCACGACCTCGTGCACCACCCGGAGCTCGCGCAGCGCGACGTGACCTCCGTCCGCGCGCTCGGCTACGCGGGCGCGGCGATGACGTCCACCCTCGTCCGTCGCTGCGCCGAGGCGTTCTCGCCGGACGTCTTCGTCAACCACTACGGGTCGACCGAGATCTACACGTTCTCGATCGGCCGCGACCAGCTCGCGAAGCCCGGCTGCGCCGGGCGCCCGGCCGTGAACACGCGCCTGAAGCTCCTGGAGAGTGGCGAGATCTGCGTCCACCTGTCGTCCGACGAGGCGTTCGGCGGTTACTGGAACCGTCCCGACGCCGACGAGAAGGCGATTCGCGACGGGTGGTACGCGACCGGCGACACCGGGCACCTCGACGACGACGGCGACCTCTGGATCGACGGACGGGTCGACGACATGATCATCTCGGGCGGGGAGAACGTCCATCCGCTCGAGGTCGAAGACGTCCTCTCCGCGCATCCCGGAGTCGTCGAGGTGGCGGTGATCGGCGTCGTGGACGAGCGGCTCGGCCAGCGCGTGACGGCGATCGTCGTCGGGGAGGCGTCCGCCGAGGAGCTCGACGCCCACTGCCTCGCCTCGCCGCTCGCCCGGTTCAAGCGCCCGCGCGAGTACCGCCACGTCGACTCGCTTCCGAAGAGCGCGTCGGGGAAGATCCTCCGCAGGATGCTCCGCGACGAGACGAGGGTCGACGCATGACGACCTACGACGGGTTCCGGGTCGACCGCGACGGGGCCGTTGCCACGGTCGTGCTCGACGTCCCGGGCAAGCTCAATCGCGTCTCGATGGCCGCGCGCGACCAGCTGTCGGCCGTCTTCGCCGAGCTCGACGCCGACGACGAGATTCGCTTCGTCGTCCTCGCCGGCGCGGGCGGCCAGTTCACGGCGGGCGGCGACATCGCGGGGTTCCTCGAGCGCTCGCCCTGGCAGGTCTCGCAGCTCGCGCGGAACGTCGCCGCGCCGGAGCGCTGCTCGAAGCCCGTGATCGCGCGTCTCGAGGGGTACGTCTTCGGCGTCGGGCTCGAGCTCGCGCTCGCGTGCGACTTCCGGCTCGCCTCGTACGACGTGCAGCTCGGGCTGCCGGAGGTGACGATCGGGATGATTCCCGGCTCGGGTGGGACGCAGCGGCTCGTGCGCCTGGTCGGGCTCGGGCGTGCGAAGGACATCGTGATGCGCGGCCGTCGCGTGATGGCGCAGGAGGCATTGGAGCTCGGGCTCGTCGGAGCGATCATGCCCGGGGACGGGCTCGACGCCGCCATCGCCGGGCTCGTCGAGGAGCTGTCGCGCCACTCGCCGCTCGCACTCGCCATGGCGAAGCGCGTCCTGAACACGGCGTACGAGGGGCCGCTCCATCTCGGCCTCGAAGTGGAGGGCCTCGCGTACGGCCTCCTCCGGCAGACGCACGACTTCCGCGAGGGCGTCCAGGCGTTCGGCGAGAAGCGCCCGCCCGAGTTCACGGGCGAGTGACCACGGACGATACCGTCGCCGAGCGCTACCTCCGGCTCGGCCTCCAGGTGGGCCGCCACGTCGACGGGATCGTCGACGCGTACTTCGGCCCGCCCGAGCTCGCGGCCGCGGTCGAAGGCGAGCCGCCGGTCGACCCGCGCGTGCTCGTCGCCGACGCCGAGGCATTGCTCGGCGAGCTCGCGGACGGCTGGCTGCGCGACCAGGTCGCCGGTCTCCGGGCGTACTGCGGGGTGCTCGCGGGCGAGGCGCGCGCCTATGCCGACGAGGTCGAGGCGTGCTACGGCGTGCGTCCGGAACGTACCGACGAGGAGGTCTTCGCCGCCGCCCACCAGCAACTCGCAGAGCTGCTTCCCGGCGCCGGCCCGCTCGCAGGGAGGCTCGAGCGCTGGGAGGCGTCGATCCGCGTGCCGACCGACGACGTCGAGCGCACGGCGCGGGCGGTGATCCAGGAGGCGTGCAGTCAGACGCGCCACCTCTTCGGGCTCCCCGAAGGCGAGCGCGTCGACCTGGAGATCGTCACCGACGAGCCCTGGCTCGCGTTCTGCGCCTACGGGGGCGACCTCCGCAGCCGGATCGAGATCAACGGCGACTTTCCGATCTCGGGGATCGAGATCCTCGGCCTCACCATGCACGAGACGTATCCCGGCCATCACGCGGAGCGCTGCACCAAGGAGCACGCGCTCGTGCTCGGCCGCGGGCTCCTCGAGGAGACGATCGTGCTCGTGCCGACGCCGCAGTCGCTCGTCTCCGAGGGGATCGCGAAGCTCGCGCCGTCCCTGCTGCTCGAGGGCGACGGCGGCGCGACGCTCGCCGAGGTCGTCCGCAGCAGCGCGGGCATCGCGCTCGATCTCGCGCATGCGCTCGCCGTGCAACGAGCCCGCGAGCCGCTCGAGTGGGTGGGTGTCAACGCCGCCTTGCTGCTCCACGAGGACGGAGCGGACGAGGCTGACGTCCGCGCGTACCTCGAGCGCTGGGAGCTGCTCACGCCGGAGCTCTCGGCCCACGTGGTGCGCTTCCTGCGGGAGCCGACCTCGCGCACGTACATCGTCACGTACCCGGCCGGGAGAGAGCTCTGCCGTGCGTACGTCGGGGGCGATCCGGCGCGGTTCCGTCTCCTGCTGACCGAGCAGGTGCGCGTCGGCGACCTGCTCGCGGGCGCGCGCGACTGACTACATCCGGAACACGCCGAACGTCGTGTCGGGCACCGGCGCGTTCGCGGCCGCCGCGAGACCGAGCGCGAGGACGCGGCGCGTGTCGAGCGGGTCGATGATCCCGTCGTCCCAGAGCCGTGCGGTCGAGTAGTACGGCGAGCCCTCGTGCTCGTACTTCGCGCGGATCTCGTCCGCATCGGCGTCTCCGACCGTCGTCAGCACCATTGCGGCCTGGTCGCCGCCCATCACGCTGATCCGCGCGTTCGGCCACATCCACAGCTGGCGCGGCCCGTAGGCGCGGCCGCACATCGCGTAGTTCCCGGCGCCGAACGAGCCGCCCGTGACGACGGTGAACTTCGGGACGTCCGCGCACGCGACCGCCATCACGAGCTTCGCCCCGTCGCGCGCGATGCCGCCCTCCTCGTACTCCCGCCCGACCATGAATCCCGTGATGTTCTGGAGGAAGACGAGCGGAACCCGCCGCTTGCACGCGAGCTCGACGAAGTGCGCCCCCTTCTGCGACGACTCCGCGAACAGCACGCCCCGGTTCGCCAGGATCCCGACCGGGAAGCCCTCGATCCGCGCGAACCCGCAGACGAGCGTCTCGCCGTAGAGCGCCTTGAACTCGTGGAAGCGGCTGCCGTCGACGATCCGCGCGATCACCTCGAGCGGGTCGAGCTCGTGGCGGAAGTCCTCCGGGACGAGCCCGTAGAGGTCCGCCGGGCTGACGACCGGCGGCTCGACCGGTGCGAGCTCCCACGGCACCGCAGGCGGGTCGCCGAGGTTGCGCACGATCTGTCGCGCCAGCGCGAGCGCGTGCTCGTCGGACGTCGCGTAGTGGTCGGCGACGCCCGAGCGCCGTGTGTGGACGTCGGCCCCGCCGAGCTCCTCGGCGGTCACCTCCTCACCCGTCGCCGCCTTCACGAGCGGCGGCCCGCCGATGAAGATCGTCCCCGTCCCGCGCACGATGATCGTCTCGTCCGACATCGCCGGGACGTAGGCGCCGCCCGCCGTGCACGAGCCCATCACGACGGCGATCTGGGGGATGCCATTCGCCGACATGCGCGCCTGGTTGTAGAAGATCCGCCCGAAGTGCTCCCGGTCTGGGAAGACCTCGTCCTGCAGTGGGAGGAACGCCCCGCCGGAGTCGACGAGATAGAGGCACGGGAGGCGGTTCTGCTCGGCGACCTCCTGCGCCCTGAGGTGCTTCTTCACGGTGAGGGGGAAGTAGGTGCCGCCCTTGACGGTCGCGTCGTTGGCGACGAGCACGCATGCGCGTCCCTCGACGATCCCGATCCCCGTGACGATGCCCGCCGACGGCGCCTGCCCGTCGTAGACGTCCCAGGCGGCGAGCGCGTTCAGCTCCAGGAACGCCGACCCCGGGTCGACGAGCCGGTCGATCCGCTCTCGCACCGGGAGCTTGCCGCGCGAGCGGTGCCGCGCGAGCGACGCCTCGCCGCCACCCGCCGCAACGAGCGCCGTCCGCTTCCGAAGCTCCTCGACGAGCCCCCGCATGAGCGTCTCGCGACGCGCGAAGGCCTCGTCGCGGGCGACGCGGCTCACGAGCACCGTCATGCGGTCTCCAGCGTCACGAGCACCGCGCCGGTGGCGACCTGGTCGCCGACCGCGACGTCGACCGAGCGCACCCCGCCCTCGTACGGCGCCGCGACGACCTGCTCCATCTTCATCGCCTCGAGCACGACGAGCGGCTGGCGGGGCTCCACCCACTCGCCGCTCTCGACGCGCACGTCGATGACCTTGCCCGGCATCGGTGCGGTCACCCGGCCGTCGCCACTGCCCAGCGCGCCGCCTCCGTGTGCTGCTTCCTCGACCTGCGGCGCCGGAAGGGTTCGCGTCGGCGCGAGGTTGAGGCGCCAGCCCGTGCCGTCGGCCCCGGCCCATGGCCCTCTCGGCGCAGGCCGCGGGGGAGGCGAGAGCGGCGGGAAACGCGTCAGGAAGGCCGTCGTCACGTCGCCGTCGCGGAACGCAGGATGCGCGACGAGCCAGCGCAGGAAGGGGAGGTTCGTGACGACACCCTCGACGACGGTCTCGTCGAGCGCCGCTGCCAGCGCGTCGAGCGCGGCGTCGCGGTCGACCCCGTGGGCGATCAGCTTCGCGATCATCGGGTCGTAGGCGCCGCCGACGGCGTCACCGGCCTCGACACCGACGTCGACGCGGATGCCGGTCGGCAGCTCGAGGCGCGACACCGTCCCCGGCTGCGGGAGGAACGTCCGTGGGTCCTCCGCGTAGAGCCGCGCCTCGACGGCATGACCCTTCGACGCGGGACGGAGCCCGGCCAGCGACTCCCCGTCCGCGACCCGGAGCTGCAGCTCGACGAGGTCGAGCCCGGTGACCGCCTCGGTGACGGGATGCTCGACCTGGATCCGGCCGTTCAGCTCGAGGAAGAACACGCCGTCGCCGTCGACGAGGAACTCCGCCGTGCCGGCGCTCTCGTAGCCGACTGCCTCGCCGAAAGCGACCGCGTGCGCCGCGAGGCGGTCGACCAGGTCCCGCGCGAGTGCGGGCGGGGGAGACTCCTCGACTACCTTCTGGTGCCGGCGCTGCACCGAGCAGTCGCGCGCGCCGAGCGCCAGCACGTTGCCGTCGCGATCGCCCATCAGCTGCACCTCGACGTGACGCGGGCGTGCGAGGTAGCGCTCGCAGTAGACGGTGCCGTCCCCGAAGGCGGCCTCGGCCTCCCGTGACGCCGCCTCGAGCGCCTCGTCCAGGTCCTCCGGCCGTTCGACCACCCGCATCCCGCGGCCACCGCCGCCCGCCGCGGCCTTGACGAGCAGCGGGAAGCCGAGCTCCTCGGGCTCGCCCGTCTCGAGCGTCGGCACGCCGGCCTCGGCCGCGATCCGCTTCGCCTGCAGCTTGTCGCCGCCGGCCCGAAGCGCCCCGGGGGGCGGGCCGACCCACGTCGACCCTGCCGCGAGCACGGCTTCGGCGAACGCGGCGCTCTCGGCGAGGAAGCCGTAGCCCGGGTGGAGGAGCTGCGCGCCCGCGTCTCCGGCCGCCGTCACGAGCGCGTCCGCGTCCAGGTAGGAGGAGACGGGCACGACGGCGTCCGCGACGCGCGTGTGGAGCGCGTCCTCGTCGCCCGGGCCCGCGACCGCCAAGGTGCCGATCCCGAGGCGACGGCACGTGGAGAAGATGCGCACGGCGATCTCGCCGCGGTTCGCGACCAGCAGCTTGCGTCGCTCGCCCATCGCCGCACGACAGTAGTGGATGCAGGGGTGCAGGCGTGCGGCGCGTGACGCGGAGTCGCGGCTACCGTGGACGCATGCGAGGATTCGTCGACGTCCACTCCCACGTTGTCCCGTCCGGCGACGACGGTGCGACGACCGTCGAGGAGGGGATCGAGCTGTGCCGGATCGCGTTCGAGGCCGGCACGCGGGTGCTGTTCGCGACACCGCACGCCCATGCGGACTGGGACACCTTCCCGCGCACGAGCAGCCGCGTCGAGATCTTCGAGCGCGCGTTCCCACGGGTGCGCGACGCGGTCGCCGAGTGGGGGCTCGACCTCCGCCGCGGCTGGGAGGTCTACCCGTCGCTGCTCACGAACGGGGCGGCCGATCTCGACGCGTACCGGCTCGAGGGCACACGGGCGGTGCTCGTGGAGTTCCCCGGCTGGTGGCTCCGCGTCGACGACGCCGTCGCGCTCGTCGCCGCGGCCGCACGCCGAGTCGCGAGCGCGGGGCTCGTGCCGCTTCTCGCCCACCCGGAGCGGTGCCGCGCCGTCGCGGACCAGCCGGACGCGGTGCGACCGCTCGCGGAGGCCGGCTGGCCGCTCTGCCTGAACGGGCCGTCGCTGACCGGCGACCATGGCTCGACCGCCGAACGCACCGCCTGGCGGCTGTTCGAGGACGGTGTCGTCTCGCTCGTGGCGTCGGACGCGCACGGGTTCGCACGGCCGCCGCGCGTCGACACGGCGTACGCGACGGTCGAGGCGGCCGTCGGGCGGGATGCCGCGATGCCGCTCTTCGACGGCAGCGCGATCCCCTGGCTCGCCTGATCAGGCGTCCGGCTCGCGCGCGGGAGGCGCCGGCTGTGCGGTTCGCGGCGCGTCCTTCTTCGCCTCGCCCGACTCGAGCATCCGCCGAGGGTCGACCTCGCCGACCGCGTCCTTCACCTCGCGGACGCCCGTGCCGAGGCGACGGGCCACATCCGGCACGCCCTTGGCGCCGAAGAGCAGCGCAAGCACTCCGAGCAGGATCACGATTTCCCAGATGCCGAGTCCGAACGGCATGGGCGAATCCTACGTGTCACCCGGACGGGGCATGCGCCGCCGGTGGAACGCGGCATTCTGAGCGGGCGCATGAAGCTCCTCAACCGCCGCCGGCCCTCACTGGCGTTCGACGACCACCTGACGTACTTCACGCTGGTCGAGGCGAACGAGTTCCGCCGTCTCGTGGAGCGCTCCTTCGCCGCGGCCGGGCACGATGTCTCGGTCTATGGCGACCGCATCGAGGACCGTGACGGGACGACGCTCGGCCTCTGGAACATCGGTCACCTCTGCGCGGGCGCCGAGCCGGACGAGTGGCCGGAGCTCATCGCGGAGCACGTGGCGCTCGTCACCGCGCCTCCGCGCGGCCTCGACGAGCTGACGACCGAGGAGCTCGAGGAAGCGCTCTTCCTTCGTCTCGCCGACGCGGCGTCGTTGCCCGATCCCGACGGGCTCGGGCATGCCCGTGTCGTCGTGCCCGGCCTGCTCGAGGTCCTGTCGGTGGACCTCGGGGACGCGGTCGTCACGCCCTCCAGGGAAGAGCTCGAGGCGCGAGGCACCCTCGGTGACCAGCTCGCGCGCGGGCGCGCGAATCTCCTCTCGCTGCTCGCCGCCGACGATCCGCAGGCGGTGGTCGTCGGAGAGGGCACGAAAGGGCGGTTCACGTCGGTCACGGACGCGTCGTTCTTCACCGCGAGCCTCGTGTTGGCCCTCCCCGAGACCGTGCGCCGCTTCTCCGGCGAGGAGCACGGCGGGCGCGGGACACTCGTCGCGGTTCCCGGCCGGCACCGCCTGCTGTTCCGCCCCGTCGACGCCCCGGGCGCCGGTGACGCGCTCCCGCGCATGTTCGACGTCGCCCGGGCGGAGTACCGCGACGCGCCCGGCCCGCTGAGCCCGAACGTCTTCTGGGTGCGGAACAACCGGTGGGTACCGGTCACGTCGGTCGACCGCGGCAAGCCGCGGCTCGTACCCGGCGAGCTCCGCGACGCGCTGAAGAGCTTCTGACGCCCCTCACGGAAGCGACCAGTCGACGGGCTCCTGCCCGGCCGCTTCGAGCAGCGCGTTCGCGCGGGAGAAGTGGCGGCACCCGAAGAAGCCGTTCGACGCGCTGAGCGGCGAGGGATGCGCCGTCGTGAGCACGTGATGGCGCGTGGTGTCGACGATCCGGCCCTTCTGCTGCGCGTAGCGGCCCCAGAGCAGGAACACGAGCCCGTCGCGCCGCTCCGAGAGCTCGCCGATCGCCCGGTCCGTGAACCGCTCCCAACCCTTCCCCGCGTGCGAGGCCGCGCTGCCCGGCGAGACCGTCAGCACCGCGTTGAGAAGCAGGACGCCGCGCTCGGCCCACGGCGTCAGGTCGCCCGACGAGGGTCGCGGCAGCCCGAGGTCCCGCTCGAGCTCGGTGTGGATGTTCTGGAGGGACGGCGGCGGGGGCACGCCGGCGGGAACGGAGAAGCAGAGCCCCATTGCCTGGCCCGGGCCGTGGTAGGGATCCTGGCCGAGGATGACCACGCGGACGTCGTCGAACGGCGTCAGCGCAAGGGCGTTGAAGACGCGGTCGGCGGGCGGATAGAAGCGGCGGCCGGCGGCGACCTCTGCGACGAGGAACGCGCGCAGCTCCTGCATGTACGGCTGCTCGAGCTCGTCGCCGAGGACGGCGAGCCAGCTCTCGTGCATCCGAGGCTGCACGGGGCGGGAATCTAGCGGGTCAGCGCGGCAACCTTCGCGACGACCTCGCGGCACCACGCTGCGTGACGCGACGCGTCGTCGAGGAACTGCGACGGCTTGACGCAGATCGACGTGAAGCCGCGCTCGACCTGCGGCGGGATGGTCGCCAGCGCCTCGTCGAGGTCGGCGACGGAGTCGGCGTCGGGGAACCGCCCGCGCGTGCCACCGACGAGCTCCAGCCCGTCGGGGTCGCGGCCGGCCTCGGCGAGCGCGCCGCGGAGGCGCGCGACGTCCTCGTCCGTCGGGCGCCCGAGCGGGTTCCAGCCGTGGCCGTAGCGGACGAGGCGGCGCAGGAGGCGGTCGTGCAGCGTGCTCGACCCCAACCAGAGGCGCACGCCGTCCGGGTGACAGGGCTTCGGCTCGACCCACACGTCCGCGAAGCGGTAGTGCTCGCCCTGGAACGACGCCGGCGACGGCCCCCACGCCGCCTGCCACGCGGCGAGGTGCTCGTCGAGCAGGGCGCCGCGGGAGGCGAACGGGACGCCGAGCGCCGCGTATTCCGGCTCGTGCCAGCTCACGGTCGGCTGGACGACGAGTCGCCCTTCCGCGAGCAGGTCGAGCGTCGCGAGGTCCTTCGCGAGCAGGAGCGGATGCCGCAGCGGCGCGATGATCGCGGACGCGGCGAGGCGGAGCGTCGTCGTCGCCGCGGCGATCGCGGAGAGGAGGACGAGCGAGCTCGGCCAGGGCATCGCGGGGTCCTGGTTGCCGGGGAGCGCGTAGTCGCGCGGGTTCGCCATCTGCCCGTCGGCATCGGCGCCCGGGCCGAGCACGACGTGCTCGCTGAGCATGACCGCGTCGAAGCCCGCATCCTCGGCCTCCTGGGCCATCCGGACGAGCGCACGGAGGTCGCGCGGCGGCGTCAGCGTCCAGTTCTCGGAGAGGACGTGGACGAGGCGGACGCCACTCATCCGCCGTCGGACGCCGCGGGGGAGGGGCGCCGCGACCAGTGCCGCCACGCGCTCTCGACGTGGGCCCGCATGAGGGACGCCGCGCGGTCGCCGTCGCCGGCCTCGATCGTCTCGAGCAGCTCCTCGTGCTCGGCGACGTCGGCGTCCTGCCACGTCGGCTGCGCGCGCCGGCTCGCGAGGAGCCGGCGGCCGACGTCGGCGATCCAGAGCGAGTCGAAGATGCGCACGAGCGCCTCGTTGTGCGTCGCGCCGGCGAGCGCCGCGTGGAAGCCGCGGCTCGCGTCGTGGGCGGCGGCCGCCGTGCGCGCCGAGCGTTCCGCGTCCACCCAACGGCGCAGGTCGCCGAGGTCGGCGTCGTCCCGCCGCTCGGCGGCGAGCCGCGCGATCCCCGGCTCGAGCAGGAGCCGCGCCTCGAGTCGCTCGAGCACGCGCTCGAGCCCGACGTCGGCGACGAAGAACCCGCGGTTGACCTCGAAGACGACGAGCCCGTCGCCGGCAAGCCGCCGCAGCGCCTCCCGCACCGAGCCGCGGGAGATGCCGAGCCCGTCGGCGAGCTCCGCCTGGCCGATCCGAGCCCCCGGCTGCAGCCGTCCGTCGACGATGCGCGCGCGGAGCTCGTCGTACGCGAGCTCGACGACCGAGCGCACGCGCAGTGGGCCGGGCGCCGTCCCCATCAGCAGGTCTCGTCGAAGGTTGACATTCGATGTTCGAACCTTGTATACCCACGCCGTCCCCGGCGCAAGGGGCGCCGGCAGCGGAGGAGGAGCTCATGAGCGAAACCGGCTCGACGGCCCCGAGCGCGACCCTCGGGCAGAAGAACCTCTCGACGATCCACGCGGTCGCGCAGTCGCTCGCGATCGGCCCGATGTTCTCGACCGCGCTGATCCTCGGCCTCGTGTCGAACCCGGCGACGGGCGCCGCCTGGAATGCGACGCTCGCGATCCTGATCGCGGGTCTCGGCGTCCTGGCGATCGGATACGCGGTCGTCCTCTACGCGCGCCGGTTTGCCGGCGCCGGGGCGGTGTACGAGTACCTGACGCACGGGGCGCACCCGTGGGTCGGCGTCCTCACGGCGGGTGTGTTCTTCCTCGGGACGCTCTTCCTCGGCGGCGGCGGGATCTACCTCGGTGTCGGCCTCCTCTCCGAGGGTGCCTGGCAGGCGCACGTGTCGGACAACGCGCCCGACTGGTGGATCTTCGGCCTCATCGGGCTCGCGATCGTGCTCGTCCTGAACCACCTCGGCGTCCGCGTCGCGGTCCGCGCGATGCTCACCTTCGCGACGCTCTCGTTCATCCCCATGCTGATCCTCGCGATCGTCATCGTCGCGAAGGGCGGCGACAGCGGGATCTCGCTGTCCGTCTTCAACCCGGGCGAGACGTCGTGGTTCGGCGTCACCGGCGGCGGCGTGCTCGGAGGCGTCCTCCTCGGGATCCTGCTCTTCGTCGGCTTCGAGGCGGCAGCCTCGATCGGGGAGGAGTCGCACGACCCACACCGCTCGATCCCGCGCGCCGTGCTCTTCACCATCGCCGCGTCGGCGGCGTTCTACGTCGTGATGGCGTTCGCGTTCTCGATGGGCTACGGCAAGCAGGCGGTGAACGAGGGCGCCTGGGCGCTGTCCCCCGGCGCGGTCAACGAGATGGCGACGCGCTACGTCGGCTCCTGGTTCGCGGCGATCCTCGACGTCGTCGTGATCCTCGATGCGATGGCGCTCGCGCTCGCGATCTGCGTGACGATCGGCCGCGGCTATTTCGCGCTCTCGCGCGACGGGCTGCTGCCGAAGGTCTTCTCGAAGACCTCGCGCTACGACACGCCGTGGGTCGCCAACCTGATGGTCGCCGTCGGCGGCATCGGGCTGATGCTCGTGTCGTGGCTCGCGGACTACCAGGGTCGCTTCGTCGTGCCCGGCGAGAACGGCGACCTCGTGCCGATCTTCCCGTCGGACGGGTTCGCGACGTTCATCCTCTCGGCGACGATCGGCTCGTTCGCCGTCGAGCTCGTGTATCTGATCCTCGCCGTGGTCGCGTTCGGGCTCGTCCGCCAGGCAGGGAACAAGCTGTGGCAGTACGCGATCCTCCTCGTCGCCGTCGCGACGCCGCTCCTCGGCTACTTCGGCGCCCTCAAGCCCGGCCCGCACGACCGGTCGAACGTCAACTGGGAGGCGTTCTACTGGACGATCGGCGTCGTGGTGGTCGCGGTAGTGTGGTTCGTGGTCGTGCTCGTCCTGCGTCCCGCGAACGTCCGCTCGGCGGCCGCGCACGCGGCCGAGCACCGTGGCGTCCCCGCGCTGGACGAGCGACTCGACTTCGAGCCGCTCCCCGAGGGCGAGATGCCTTTGTGAGCGACGCTGCCTGGCATCCGGTCGGCCCCGCCGGCGAGGAGCCGGCGGGGACGCTCCGCCAGGTGGACGTCTCGGGCCGCGCCGTCTGCGTCGGGCGGACCGCCGGCGGCTGGGTCGCCTTCGACGACACGTGCACCCACGAGGAGTGCTCGCTCACCGACGGGGAGCTCGACGAGGGCGTCATCGTCTGCCCGTGCCACGGATCGGAGTTCGACGTCCGGACAGGCGACGTCCTGACGCCGCCGGCGCTCGACCCGCTCCCGATCTACGAGGCGCGCGAGGAGGACGGCTCCCTCCTCGTTCGGCTCGCACCGCCGCCCGTCGCGGCCGAGGCCGTGCACGCGCGCGAGGACCACATCCCCGAGTCGGTCACGCGCGAGGCGACCGTACCCGGGCCCTCGCTCGAGGGCCTCGTCATCGACGACGTCGACCTCACCGACCTCGACGTCTGGGAGGAGCGCGTGCCCTACGACTGGCTCGCGCTCCTGCGACGCGACGCGCCGCTCCACTGGAATCCCGAGCGCGAGGGCCGCGGGTTCTGGGCGCTGACGCGCTACGACGACGTCCTCCAGGTGTCGAAGGACTGGCAGACGTTCTCCTCGGAGCTCGGCGGCACGTCGCTGCAGGACCTGACGCCCGAAGAGCTCGAGGCGCGCCGGTCGATGATCGACACCGACCCGCCGCCGCACACCCGCCTCCGCGCACTGGTCAACAAGGGGTTCACACCGCGCGTCGTGAACACGTACGAGGAGCGGATCCGGGGGCTCGCACGCGACATCCTCACGCGCGCGTTCGCGGAGGACGAGTTCGACTGGGTCCACGCGGTTGCGGAGGAGATCCCGATGTGGGTCTTCTCGGACATCATGGGCCTCCCGGTCGAGGACCGGAAGCTGATCATCGAGCTCGGCGACAAGATCCTCGGCAACACCGACCCCGAGGTCGTCGGCGCCGAAAACGTCGCCGAGGTGGCGCTCAAGGACCCGGAGCTCCGCAAGCTCCCGTTCTCGAGCCCGTTCTCCCTCGACCTGATCGAGTACGGCAGGCAGCTCGGCGAGCAGCGGCGGCGGGACCCGCGTGACGACATCACGACGAAGCTCGTCGAGGCGGAGATCGACGGGTCGAGGCTCACCGAGCAGGAGTTCGGTGTGATGTTCATCCTGCTCACGACCGCGGGCAACGAGACGACGCGGCACACCATCTCGCTCGGTCTCCACGACCTGCTCACCCATCCCGACGAGCTGCAGCGGCTGGTCGACGACCCGTCGCTCGCCGGGAGCGCCGCCGACGAGCTCCTCCGCCGCGCGCACCCCGTGCACCACTTCCGCCGCACGGCGACGCGGGACGTCGTGATGCACGGCCGCCGGATCAGGGAAGGCGACAAGGTCACGATCTGGTACGCGGCGGCGAACTACGACGACGCGAAGTTCGCCGACCCGTACCGGCTCGACGTCGGGCGCGCCCCGAACCGGCATCTCACGTTCGGCCTCGGCGGGCCGCACTTCTGCCTCGGCATGCACCTCGCGAAGCTCGAGATCAAGGTGTGGCTCGAGGAGATGATCCCGTACCTGCCCCGGATCGAGCTCGCGGGCCCGCCCGTCCGCCTCCGCTCGTCCTTCTTCAACGGCGTGAAGCGCATGCCCGTGCGGGTGCGCTCCTAGAGTCCCCGACCAGGAGGTCGAACACCGCATGTCCTACGGTCACGACCCGGAAGCGGCGGTCGCCTCGCTGCGGGGCCAGGGCGTCAGGGCGATCCGCCTGCTCTACACCGACCTGCACGGCATCGCGCGCGGCAAGGACATCCCGATCGGCCACTTCGTCGACCTGCTCGAGGAGGGCATCGCCTTCTGCGCCGTGATCATGGGCACCGACCTGAGCCACACCCCGGTCGTGGGCGGCGACCAGGGGTACGTCGACTTTGCGATCCGGCCGGATCCCGAGACGCTGCGCGTCGTCCCGTGGCAGCCCGACGTCGCCTGGTGCCTCGGCGAGGCGTGGACGCTCGACGGCACCGATCACTGGCCCTCGTGCCCGCGCGCGCTGCTCGCCCGGGTCGTGGCCCGGTATGCCGGGCAGGGGCTGCTCCCGATCGTGGGGCCCGAGCTCGAATGGTTCCTCTGCACACGCGACCCGGAGGCCCCCAACGGCCTCGGGCGCTACGTCGACGAGCTGTCCCGCGTCTACACGGTCGGCGCGGTCTCCGACCCGCGCCAGATCAACCTGAAGACGCTCCTCTGGGCGGACGACCTCGGCCTCAAGGCGTACGCCGGCAACCACGAGTTCATGAACTCGCAGTACGAGATCAACCTCAAGCACTCGGCGGCGCTCGACGCCGCCGACCGGGCGTTCATGCTCAAGGCCGCCGTCAAGGAGGTCGCCGCACGCGAGGGACTGCTCGCGACGTTCATGGGCCGGCCGTTCACGGACCAGGGCGGGTCGGGGTTCCACGTGCATCTCTCGCTCTCCGACTCGGACGGCAAGAACGCCTTCGCGTCCGACGCCGCCGTGTTGAGCCCGCTCGGGCTGCGCTTCGTCGCGGGTGTGCTCGAGCACGCCCAGGGGCTCCAGGCGCTCCTCGGCCCGACCGTCAACGCGTACAAGCGGATCCTTCCCGACAGCCTGGCGCCGACGCACGCGAACTGGGGCCACGACAACCGCACGTCGTTCTGCCGTGTCCCGAACGAGCGCGGCTCGCGGACGCGCGTCGAGATCCGGACGGGCGACGGCTCGGCCTGCGCGCACCTCATCACCGCGGCGCTCCTCCTCGCCGGGATGGACGGGATCGAGCGCGAGCTCGTCCCGCCCGAGCCGGTCGTGGGCGACGCCTACCGGATGGACGACGCGCACGCGGGGACGAAGCTGCCCGCGGACCTCGGCTCGGCGCTCGACGCGCTGGAGGCCGACACGTGGCTCGTCGCGGAGCTCGGCGAGGAGCTCGTCTCGACGTTCGTCGCGATGAAGCGGTTCGAGGTCGAGCGCTTCGAGGAGGCCGTGGGGACGTTCGACCCGGAGGTGATCACGGAGTGGGAGGTCCGCGAGTATGCCGCCCATCTCTGAGCTCTCCCTCACGGAGCCGCGCATCCGGCTCGAGGTCGGGGGCGAGCCCCGCTGGGGCCGCCGCGACGGCGACACGATCGTGCTCGACGACGGCACGGAGCTCGCCGAGGCGGAGGCGCTGTACCTCGCGCCCGTCGAGCCGACGAAGATCTTCGCCGTCCACCTCACGTACCGCTCGCGGGTCGAGGAGTACGCCGCGCGGACGCCGCCCGAGCCGTCGTACTTCGTGAAGCCGCCGACGACGCTCAACGGCCACCGCCGCCCGGTCCGGATGGCGAAGGGGGCGCGCTTTCTCAACTACGAGGGCGAGCTCGCCGTCGTCGTCGGGCGCCGCATGAAGGGCGTCGCGGTCGACGACGTCCTCTCCTACGTCGCCGGCTACGCGTGCGCGAACGACGTCGGGATGCACGACTTCCGCCACGCCGACCGCGGCGCGATGCTCCGTGTCAAGGGCCAGGACGGGTTCCTGCCGCTCGGGCCCGAGCTCGTTCCGGCGGCGGAGTTCGACCCGACGGACTTCACGCTCCGTACCTACCTGAACGGCGACCTCGTGCAGGAGGCGACGGCCGGCGACCTGCTGTTCGGCGTCGCCTACCAGCTCGCCGACCTCTGTCGCCTGATCACGCTCGAGCCGGGCGACGTGCTGCTCACCGGCACTCCTGCCAACTCCCGGCCGATGAAGCCGGGCGACGTCGTCGACGTCGAGATCACCGGTCTCGGCCGCCTCGAGAGCACGATCGAGGAGTGGGACGTCGACCTCGAGGGCCCGGGCGAGCAGATGCAGGTCTCGGCGCAGACGCTCCACGTGGCGCTCGCGATCCCCGAGGAGGAAGCGGCGCGAATGGTCGCGGAAGGTCGCGGGCCGGCGTGATCCGCCTCGGCCGGATCGACCACGTCGGGCTCCGCGTTGCGGACCTCGACGAGGCCGCGGCGCGCTGGTCGCTCCAGCTCGGGCTCGTCGAGCGGCCGCGCGCGGACGGCAGGGCGTTCCTCGCCTGCAACGACGAGCGGTACTGCCTCGAGCTGGCGGTCGGCGCCCCGGGGCACGACCACACGGCGTTCGAGCTCCACTCGAGCTGCTCGCCGGACGACGCACGCGCGCGGCTCGAGGCGCTCGGCGTCCCGTTCGAGGAGCGCGACGGCTCGCTCTGGCTCGCAGACCCGGACGGCCGCCCGATCGAGCTGATGTCCCACCGGGAGCCGGACACGGAGGTCGACCGGTGGCCGCAGCACGCACGGCCCTCGTCCACGGTGCACATCGGGGGGCCGCGGCGGCTGGGGCACGTCAACTGCCTCACGGGTGAGATCCGCGCCAACGCGGCGTTCTACACGGACGTGCTCGGAATGCGCCTCTCCGACTGGCTCGGCACGGCAGGCGTCTGGTTCCACATCGATTCCGAGCACCACGTGATGGCGCTCGTGGACGTCGGGTACGCGCACTTCCACCACCTGGCGTTCGACGTCGTCGACATCGGGAAGATGCGCGACCTGCTCGACCACCTCGCGCGGCACGGCCGCTGGGTGTCGTGGGGCCCGACGCGTCACGGGATCGCGGGGAACGTCGCGACGTACGTCCGGATCACGGAGGAGCCGTGCCACGTCGAGCTCTACTGCGACATGGAGCGGCTCGCCGACGACCACGTGCCGCGGACGTACCCGGACGACCGCTACTCCTCGAACACCTGGGGCCCGCTGCCGCCGCGCTCGTACTTCCGGTTCGACCCGGTCGCCGTCGAGTGGGAGAGCGAGAGCTGGGAGACGCGCGGCCGCCCGCTGCCGCCGGCGGAGGTCGAGGCGTGACGCTGCGCGGCTACACCGTGCCGCGGACGCCCGAGGGACGGTCGTCGCTCGTCCCGTACCCACCGTGGCACTACGTCGGCGCGTTCCTCGTGATCGACTACTGGGCCGACCCGGCGAAGGCCGTCGCGTTCCTCCCCGAGGGGATCGACCCGCATCCCGACCCCGGCCGCTGCGCGTTCGTCGCGGCGGACTGGCAATCGTGCTCCGAGACGGGCGACGAGCTCGTCGACCCCTCGCGGTCGCAGTACAAGGAGGTCTTCGTGGTCTGCAGCGGGCTGCTGGACGGCGACGAGGTGACGGTCTGCTCGTACATCTGGGTCGACCGGGACTTCGCGCTCACGCGTGGCTGGATTCAGGGCTTTCCGAAGAAGCTCGGCTCGATCTGGATCACGCGGAGCTTCGGGCTCGGCGGCCCCGCCGACCCCGGGATGGAGCCCGGCGCGCGCTTCGGAGCGACGTGCGCGGCCTACGAGAGGCGGGTCGCGCAGGCGACAGTCACGCTCGAGCATCCGTCGAAGGGCGGTCCGTTCCACAACGCGCCGCCCATCGTCAACGTCCGGCACTTCCCCCGCCTCGCCGCGGGGCAGCACGACGTGCCCGCGGTGCACGAGCTCGTCCGTGCGGTGTCGCGCGACCGAGCGGTCTCGGAGGTCTGGGAGGGCTCGGCGACGCTCGAGCTCTTCGGGGCCGCGCACGAGGAGGTGGACGCGCTCGCCCCCGTGCGGGTCGGCCGCGGGTACCGCTTCACGTTCGCGTACACGGTCGACGACCTCGAGACCGTGCGGGAGCTCGGCAAGTGACACAGTGTCACAAGGTCGCTCTCGTCACCGGAGGAGGAACCGGGATCGGGGCCGCGGTCGCGCGGCGGCTCGCGGCCGACGGCTACGCGGTGACCGTGACGGGGCGGCGGCCCGGCCCGATCGAGGACGTGGCGGCCGAGATCGGCGGCCACGCCGTCGTCGCCGACACCGGCGTCGCGGCCGACGCCGAACGCGCCGTACGCGAGACCGTCGATCGCCACGGCGGGCTCGACGCGCTCGTCTGCAACGCGGGGATCGGAGGCGAGGGCTCGCTGCGGGACCTCGACCCGGCGACCTGGGACGACGTCCTGCGGACGAACCTCACCGGCGCCTTCCTCACGTGCCGCGCGGCGATCGACCACCTCGCCGCCCGGCGCGGCTCGATCGTGACGATCTCGTCCGTGTCGGGCGTCCGGGCCTGCCCGGAGTCGCTTGCGTACTGCGCGTCGAAGGCCGGGCTCGCGATGCTGACGCAGTGCATCGCCGTGGATCACGGCCCCGAGGGCGTCCGCTCGAACTGCGTCGCACCGGGCTGGGTGCGCACGCCGATGGCCGACGAGGAGATGGACGTGCTCGCGGCGAGGCTCGGCATCGACCGCGAGCTTGCGTATGCCGAGACGACCGTCGACGTCCCGCTCCGGCGCGCCGCCTCGCCGGAGGAGGTGGCCGCGACCGTCGCCTGGCTCCTCTCGGACGACGCGTCCTACGTCAACGGCGCCGTCGTCACGGTCGACGGGGGGCACACGCCGGTCGACGTCGGCACGATCGCCTTCGGGAGAGCCCTCACGTGAGCCGCGTCGAGATCGAAGGCGTCGAGGTCTCGACCGAGCACTTCATCGCGGGCGAACGCGTCGGGAGCGAGTCGACGTTCGTCGACCTGAGCCCGCTCGACGCGCAGCCGATCGCAGCGGTCGCGCGCGGGGGAGAGCAGGAGGCGTCGCTCGCGGTCGAGGCCGCCCAGGCGGCGTTCCCGGACTGGGCGGCGCTCGGCCCCTCGGGTCGCGCGGCGGTCATGCACCGTCTTGCCGACCTGATCGACGCGAACGTCGAGCGCCTGGCCGCCGTCGAGTGCGCCGACATGGCGATGCTCCTCCGCTCGCTGCGCGCGCGGGTGATCTCGCGCGGCGCACGGAACTTCCGCGCCTACGCCGACCTCGCGGTCGCGTACGAGGAGCGCGTGTGGGAGTCGAACGGGACACGGAACCGCGTCATCCGGATGCCGAGCGGCCCGGCCGTCGTGATCACGCCGTGGAACGCCCCGTTCATGCTCTCGACGTGGAAGACGGCGCCCGCGCTCGCGGCCGGGTGCACGGTGATCCTCAAGCCGGCCGAATGGTCGCCGCTCTCGTGCTCCCTCCTCTGCGACCTCGCCTCCGAGGCGGGCTTCCCGCCGGGCGTCTTCAACGTCGTGCAAGGAATCGGCGAGGAGATCGGCGCAGCGCTCACGCGGCATCCCGGCGTGCGGCGGATCTCGTTCACCGGCTCGCCCGAGACCGCCGTCCACATCGGCACGGCCGCGGCCCGGAACATCGTGCCCTTCACGGGAGAGCTCGGCGGCAAGGGGCCGTTGCTCGTCTTCGCCGACGCGGACCTCGAGGCGGCGGCCCGCAAGGCGGCCGGTCAGTACGACGACGCGGGGCAGGTCTGCCTCGCGGGCACACGTCTCCTCGTCGAGCGCTCCGTCGAGACGGCGTTCCTCGACCTCTTCCACCGCTTCACCGACGAGCACGTGCTCGGCGACCCGCGCGACGACGCGACGACCGTCTCGCCGCTCATCCATCCCGACCACCTCGCTCGCGTCGAGGGGTTCGTCGAGCGGGCGCGCGCGAACGGCGACGAGGTCGTCCGCGGCGGCCGCCGGCGTGAGGACGTCGGCCCGCTCTTCTACGACCCGACGCTCGTCGTGCCGCGCTCGAACGACTCGGAGATCGTCCAGCGCGAGGTGTTCGGGCCCGTGCTCACGTTCCAGACGTTCGCCGACGAGGACGAGGCGGTCGCGCTCGCCAACTCGACGCGCTACGGCCTCTCGGGGATCGTCTACACGGGCTCGGAGGAGCGGGCCGCGCGCGTCGGGCGTGCCGTTCGCGCGGGGACGCTGTGGGTCAACACCTTCCTCGTGCGCGACCTGACGGCGCCGTTCGGTGGGATGGGCATCTCCGGCATCGGCCGCGAGGGCGGCGACTACGCGCTCGACTTCTACTCCGACCTGAAGACGCTCCAGATCCTCGACGGGACGACGGCGTGAGCGCGATCGAGGCGTACGCGGCGTCCGTCACGGTCGAGGAGCTCGACGGCGATCCGTACCCCGTCTACGCACGGCTGCGCGCCGAGGCGCCGGTGTGCTTCGTTCCGGCGGTCGGCCTGTGGTTCGTCACGCGCTGGGCCGACGTCGAGGCGGCGGCCACGCAGCCCGAGGTGTTCTCCGCGCGTGTCGATCCCTCGCCCCTCGAGCGGACGATGGGAGGCGAGAGCATCCTCCTCCTCGACGGCGACCCGCAGAAGCGCCTGCGCGCGATGCTCGATCCGTCACTCCGGCCGCGCGTCGTCGAGGCGACGACGCCGGACCTGATCGAGCCGCTCGCCGACGGGCTCCTCGACGGGCTCGAGGGACGCGGCGAGGCGGAGCTGATGAGCGAGTACTTCGAGCCGATCTCGGTGCTCGGCCTCGGCCGCGTGCTCGGGCTCGGGCACGTCGAGGGCGACATGCTCCGCCGCTGGTTCCACGGGCTCGCCGAGGGCGCGACCAACTTCGAGGACGACCCCGCGAAGTGGAAGGTC
>DATBIQ010000056.1:0-6337 GCA_036556865.1 Gaiella sp. | reverse complement strand
CGAGGTGAGGCCTATCGAGCGGGCCTGAGCGACGCCTTCACATACCCGGGCTTCGTCCCGGCCTATATCCGGCCGCTCTTCTGCCGTGGCGTCGGCCCCTTTCGCTGGGCGGTGCTCTCGGGCGACGCCGCCGACATCGCGACCATCGACCGGGAGCTTCAGACTCTGTTCCCGGACGACGCGCTCCTGCAGCGATGGCTCGCTCTCGCGGGCGAGCGGGTCGCGTTCCAGGGGCTCCCCGCCCGGATCTGCTGGCTCGGCTACGGCGATCGCGCGCAGGCGGGCCTGGCCATCAATGCGCTCGTCCGTTCCGGTGCGGTGTCGGCGCCCGTTGTGATCGGGAGGGACCACCTCGACTCGGGCTCCGTCGCATCGCCCTACCGGGAGACCGAGGCGATGCGCGACGGCTCCGACGCCATCGCCGACTGGCCGATTCTCAACGCGCTCCTCAACACGGCCGCCGGCGCCACCTGGGTGAGCGTCCACCACGGCGGCGGTGTCGGGATCGGTAACTCGATCCACGCCGGCATGGTGGTCGTCGCCGACGGCAGCACCGACGCCGACGAGCGGCTCGCACGCGTGCTGGCCGCGGATCCCGGCACCGGCGTGATGCGCCATGCGGACGCCGGCTACCAGGACGCCGTCGACGCCGCCCGCACGGGTGGCCTCGACCTGCCGGGCGTCACGACGTGACCTGGTTGCGGGACGGTCGCCTGCCGTGAGCCGGCTTCTCGTCCGAGATCTCGCCCAGATCGCGACACCCACCGGTGGAAGCTCGCCGCGTCGCGGGAGGGCGCTCGGCGACCTCGACGTCTTCGAGGACGCGTACGTCCTCGCTCGCGACGGGACGATCGAGGCCGTCGGGAGGATGCGCGACCTCGACCCGCTGCGGGACGAGGTCGAGGAGCTCGACGGCCGTGGCCTGAGCGCCGTCCCGGGTCTCGTCGACTGCCACACGCACCCGGCGTTCGCGGGCGACAGGGCGAACGAGTTCGCACTGCGCGCGGCGGGAGCGACGTACGAGGAGCTCCTCGCGGCAGGCGGCGGGATCCTGTCGACGACGCGCGCAACGCGAGCGGCAGGTGCGGCCGGACTCGGGGAGATCGTCGCCCGACACCGTGACGCCATGCTCGCGCACGGGACGACGACCTTCGAGGGGAAGAGCGGCTACGGCCTCGACCGCGACACGGAGCTCGCGCAGCTCGAGGCGGTTCGCTCGGCGGGCGGGATCCCGACGTGGCTCGGGGCCCACGCCGTGCCGCCCGAGCACCCGGACGCCGACGCGTACGTCGACTGGGCGATCGAGCACGTGCTCCCGGCTGCAGCACGAATCGGCGTCGCCGCCGACGTCTTCGTCGAGCGGGGGACGTTCGACGTCGACCAGGCACGGCGTTACCTCGTGGCCTGCCGGGCGGCCGGCCTCGTGCTGCGTCTCCACGGCGATCAACTCTCGGAGATCGGCGCGGTCCCGCTCGCGATCGAGCTCGGAGCGCGCTCGGTCGACCACCTCGAGGCGACCGGGACCGAGGGCGTTGCGGCCCTCGCGGCGAGCGACGTCGTCGGCGTGCTGCTGCCGATCGCGGCCCTCTATCTCGGGCGTCCGATGCCCCCCGCTCGCGCGCTCGTCGACGCCGGCGCGGCCATCGCACTCGCGACCGACTTCAACCCGGGGAGCGCCTTCTGCGAGAGCCTGCCGGTGGTCTGCACGCTCGCGTGCACGCAGCTCCGACTCCGACCAGAGGAGGCCCTCAGCGCCTGCACTGTGAACGCCGCGCACGTCCTCGGTCTCACGGATCGCGGCCGGCTCGCTCCGGGACTCCGGGCGGATCTCGTGCTGCTCGACGCTCCCGACTGGCGCCATCTCGCGTATCACCTCGCCGGTGACGTCGTCCACACGGTGGTGCGCGAAGGGCGGATCGTCCACGCGCGGGCATAATCGGGTCGATGGCAACGCAGAAGCAGCGGAAGAGGCGCGCGAAGGAAAAGCGTCACGCGTACGACCTCGTCGAGATCGACTCCGAGGGGAACGAGACGGTTCTGAGCGCAACCGAGCTCAAGGTCGACGCGCCGCCGAGGAGCGAGTCGAAGAAGGGAGAGACGCGAAGCGCCGCGAAGTCGAAGCTCGGCCGCGGCAGCCCCCAGCCGCCGACGTGGGGCCGCGTCTTGAAGCGTGGTGCGATCTTCGCACCGATCTTCCTGGCGACGGTCTTGCTCCTCGCCGGGAATCGGCTCACCTTCGCCGGAGCGGTCGTCCAGACGGCGTTCCTGCTCGCGATCTTCGTCCCGTTCAGCTACTTCATGGACCGCCTCGTCTGGCGGTCGCACGAGAAGCGGCTCGCGCGCGCGAAGTCCGGCGGGCGCTGACGCATCCGGAGTGCTAGGACGGCGTCTCGCCGTCGAGGTAGTGCCCCGGGCCGGGCCACGGCGCGAGGAGGAGCAACAGCCTGGCGCCGTCCGCGCTCGAGACGGCATGGCGCTCCCCCGGGGCGAACGTCACGAGCGTCCCGGCACGGCCTTGGATCACCTGCTCTCCGCTGCGGATCTGCGCGCTGCCCTCGACGACGACGATCCATGCCCGCTCGCGTACCTGGTGGTCGTCCATCTCCTGGCCCGCGCCGAGGCGGATCGCAATCGCGCGTGCGCCGTCATCGGTCGTGAGCACAGCCGGATCGGTCATCCCGCCGGGCGCGTCGATCTCGAGCAGGTTCCACGACTGCATCGCGCAACCGTATCGCGCCCGAGGAGCGTGAAGACGTCGAGCCGTCCGTAGACTCGCCTCGTGCCAGCTGCCGTCGACCAGCTTCCGCTCGGGCCGCTCGAGACGAACTGCTATCTCGTCCGGGCCGACCGTGCCGCCCCGGAGGCGGTCGTGGTCGACCCCAGCGGAACGGCAGCGGAGATCAGGCTCGCGCTCGCGTCGAGGGGGGCGCGGTGCGTCGCGATCCTCGTGACGCACGGCCACTTCGACCACATCCTCGGCCTGGCGGAGCTCGCGGAGGGGACGGGTGCGCCCGTCTTTGCCCCTGCCGGCGAGCGGGCCCTGCTCGAGCGGCCGGCCGACTTCACACCCCCCGGGATCGACGTCCGGCCGTACACCCCCGAGACCATGCTCGAGGGCGGTGAGACGCTCGAGCTCGCAGGTGTCGGCATCGAGGTGGTCTCGGTGCCGGGTCACTCTCCGGCGCACGTCGCGTACGCCGTCGACGGGGCGCTGCTCTCCGGTGACGTCCTCTTCGCCGGCTCGGTCGGGCGCACCGACTTTCCCGGAAGCGACTGGGAGACGCTGCTCGGATCGCTTCGGGCACTCCTCGCCCGGTTCCCTCCCGACACGGTCGTCTACCCCGGACACGGACCGGCCACGACCCTCGGCGACGAGCTCGCCCGGAACCCGTTCCTCGAGGATCTCCGCGCCGAGCGGCGCGGGGCCGCGGGATGAGTGCCGAGCCGAGAATCGAGCGGCCGAGAGGGACGCACGACGTCGTCCCCGCGGAGATCCCTGCGTGGGAGCGGGTTACGAACGAGGTCCGACGGCTCTGCGGCCTCTACGGCTATCGCCCCATCGTCACGCCGGGATTCGAGGACACCGCGCTCTTCGCGCGCACGTCCGGCGCGGGGTCGGACGTCGTACAGAAGGAGATGTACACGTTCACCGACCGCGCCGACCGGTCGTTGACACTGCGACCGGAGGGAACCGCGCCGATCTGTCGTGCGTACGTCGAGCACGGGATGCACCGCCGGCCGCAGCCGGTGAAGCTCTTCACGATCGCACCGATGTACCGCTACGGCGCACCCGGGCGCGGCCGCTACCGCGAGCACTGGCAGGCATCGGTCGAGGCGCTCGGGACGGACGATCCGGCGATCGACGCCGAGCTGATCCAGCTCTACGACACGCTGCTCGCGCGGCTCGGCGTCACGCGCTACCACCTCGACCTCAACTCGATCGGCTGTCGCGATTGTCGTCCGGCCTACCTCGATCGGCTCCGCGGCTGGTTGGCGGAGAACGCAGGACGCCTCGACGAGGAGACGCGCGCGAAGGTCGACGTGAGCCCGCTCCGCGTGTTCGACAACTATTCTGCGAAGCCCGACGCGGTCCGTGTCGCGCTCGACGAGGCGCCGAAGATCGGCGAGTCGCTCTGCACCGCCTGCCTGGCGCATTTCGACGCGGTTCGCTCCGGCCTCGACGCAATGGGCGTCCGGTACACCGTCGTCCCGACGCTCGTTCGGGGCCTGGACTACTACTCCCGCACGACCTTCGAGTTCATCGGGCCGACGGAGAATCAGAACTCGACGATCACGGGGGGCGGTCGCTACGACTACCTCGTTGAGGAGATCGGCGGGCCGCCGACGCCTGGCATCGGCTTCGGCGCCGGCATCGAGCGGCTCTTGATCGCGATGGAGGAAGAGGGCATCGAGCCACCGGACGAGGCGGCCATCGACGTCTTCTTCGCCCTCGAGGACGGGGCGCCGAAGCTCCTGGTGGCGGGATGGCTCGCAGAGCTGCGCCGGGCGGGCGTCGCGGCGGAGACTGACTACGCCGGTCGCTCGCTCAAGGGCCAGCTGACCCAGGCACGCCGCCTCGGCGCGGCGCGAACCGTCGTCGTGGGCCCCGCGGATGCGACACTGCGCGCGCCGGGACACGACGACGAGACGCTGGGCCACGCCGACGTCGTCTCTAGGCTCACGCCGTGAGTTGGCGGGACATGATGTGCGGCGAGCCACGCTCCGCTGACGTTGGCCGCACACTGACGCTCGCAGGCTGGGCGGCGCGACGGCGCGATCACGGCGGCCTCGTGTTCGTCGACCTGCGCGACCGCACAGGCGTCACGCAGCTCGTGATCAACCCGGAGCGCTCGCCCGAAGCGGCCGCGCTCGCAGGCGAGATCCGCAACGAGTTCGTCCTCCAGGCACACGGCGAGCTCGTCGCCCGCTCACCGGAGACCGTCAATCCGCGCATGGAGACGGGCGAGGTCGAGCTCGCCGTCGACGCCCTCCAGATCGTGTCCCGCTCGACGCCGCTCCCCTTCCAGCTCGACGAGGAGAACGTCGACGAGACGCTCCGGCTCCGCTACCGGTGGCTCGACCTCCGCCGCCCGAAGCTGCAGCGGAACCTGCAGCTACGCGCACAGATGGTCGGGATCATCCGCCGCCACATGGAGGCGGCGGGCTTCCTCGACATCCAGACGCCGATCCTCTACAAGTCGACGCCCGAGGGCGCGCGTGACTTCGTCGTCCCGAGCCGCCTCCACAAGGGCAGGTTCTTCGCGCTGCCGCAGAGCCCGCAGATCCTCAAGCAGCTGACGATGATCGCGGGCTTCGACCGCTACTACCAGATCGCGATCTGCTTTCGTGACGAGGACCTCCGCGCCGACCGGGTGCAGGAGATCACGCAGCTCGACGTGGAGATGGCGTTCCCCGAACGGGAGCTCCTGTTCCGCCTGATGGAGGAGATGTTCGCGGCGATCTGGCACGAGTGCCTCGGAGTCGAGATCGAGACGCCATGGCCGCGCATGACGTTCGCAGAGGCCGACCGGCGGTTCGGGTCGGACAAGCCGGACACACGGTTCGCTCTCGAGCTCGAGGACGCGACCGAGGCGACGCGCAGGTCGGGATTCGGCGTCTTCGCGCAGGCCGAGGCGGTGCGTTTCCTCCGGGTGCCGAGGACGTTCTCGCGCGCCGAGCTCGGGGCGCTCGAGGAGATCGCGAAGGAGCGTGGTGCGAAAGGCCTTGCGTACCTCGTCCGCGACGAGAACGGCGAGCTGCGCTCGCCGATCGCAAAGTTCCTCTCGGAGAACGAGTTGGTCGAGCTCGCACCGGCCCCGGGCGAGACGCTGCTGTTCGCCGCCGACACCCGGGAAGCCACGTCACGCGTCCTCGGGCCTCTCCGCCTCCACCTGGGACGCGAGCTCGGCCTGATCGACGACGACGCGTTCACGTTCCTCTGGGTCACCGATTTCCCCATGTTCGGCTGGGACGACGAGGAAGGCCGCTGGGCCGCCATCCACCACCCCTTCACGCGGCCGACCGACGAGTGGCGCGACCGCTTCGACGAGGACCCCGGGCACGCGCTCGCGTACGCGTACGACATCATCGTGAACGGCAACGAGCTTGGCGGCGGGTCGTTCAGGATCCACGAGCCGGACATCCAGGCGCGGGTGTTCGACCTTCTCGCCCTGTCGGAGGAGCAGCAGCGGTCGCAGTTCGGGTTTCTCCTCGACGCGCTCGCGATGGGCGCCCCGCCGCACGGCGGCATTGCGCTCGGCATCGACCGCATGACGATGGTGCTCGCCGGCGAGCCGAACCTCCGCGACGTGATCGCGTTCCCGAAGAACCAGGCGGG
>DATBIQ010000055.1:0-6251 GCA_036556865.1 Gaiella sp. | reverse complement strand
GTCTTGCCCGCGTCGATGTGGGCCATGATCCCGATGTTGCGGACGCGGTCGAGCGCGACCTGGGTGGCGGTCGTCGTCATCTCGGGCTCACCAGCGGTAGTGCGCGAAGGCCTTGTTCGCCTGCGCCATCCGGTACATGTCGTCCTTGCGCTTGAATGCGCCGCCCTGCTGGTCGATCGCATCGGAGAGCTCGCCCGCGAGCTTCGCCTCCATCCCCTTCTCGCGGCGCTCCCGCGCGTAGGTGACGAGGTAGCGGATCGCGAGGGTGCGGCCGCGGCGCGGCGGCACCTCGACGGGCACCTGGTAGTTCGCGCCGCCGACGCGGCGGGAGCGAACCTCGAGCACGGGCGTCACCGACTTGACGGCGGCCTCGAGCGCCTCGAGCGGCGGCTTGCCGGTTTTGTCCCCGACCTGCGTGAGCGCGTCGTAGACGACACGCTCGGCGATCGACTTCTTGCCGTCGACCATGAGCCGGTTGACGAGCTGCGTCACGAGCACCGACCCGTAGACGGGGTCCGGCTCGACCGTGCGCGGCTGGATCTCTGCGCGGCGGGGCATGGGTCTACGAGCCTCGCTTCGCCCCGTACTTCGAGCGGCCCTGGCGCCGGTCGGAGACACCGGAGGTGTCGAGCCCGCCGCGGATCACCTTGTAGCGGAAGCCCGGCAGGTCCTTCACGCGGCCGCCGCGGATGAGGACGACCGAGTGCTCCTGGAGGTTGTGGCCCTCGCCGGGGATGTAGGCGCCGACCTCCATCCCGTTCGTCAGCTTCACGCGCGCGACCTTGCGCAGCGCGGAGTTCGGCTTCTTCGGCGTCGTCGTGTAGACGCGCGTGCACACACCCCGCTTCTGCGGCGCTCCGCGAAGCGCGGGGGTCTTCACCTTCGTCTTCGGGGCCTTGCGACCCTTGCGCACGAGCTGGTTGACGGTGGGCACGCTACTCCTGTCGTCTCGGTCGGAACTTGTCAGAGAGAAGACGGCCGGCAGGGACACCGTCCCAGCCGCCCGGAAGCGGCCATGGTAGCCGAAACGCGCACGCCGTGCGTGGAGGCAATCGGGATGGCCGAACGGCGTTTCGCCGATTAGATTGCGATGCGGGGAAGGTTGGGGGACCGAGAATCTCGAGCGGAACGACGATCAGCCTGGTCATCGCTGCGGCGGCCCTCCTGGGCGCCGCGGCCGTCGGCGCGCTCGTGCTCGGACGGCGGCGCCAGGCGCCCGCCCGCGACGACCGCCTCGTCCAGGCCGTCGACGAGATGCGCACGCGGATGGACAACCTCGGGCGCGACCTGTCGGAGGCGCTGGAGCGGGCGGAGCGAGAGAGCAGGCGCAACAGGTTCCTGAGCGACCTCGGAAGCTCGATCGAGTTCGAGGAGCTCCTCGACCGCGTCCTCGACGCGGCGCTCGAGGTGCCGGGCTTCGACGCCGCGATGGTCACGCTCGACGAGGCCGGCGGGCAAACGACGATGACGACGCGCGGGATGACTCCCGAGGAGGCGGCCCACCCGCCGTCGTCCGGGGCCGGCGGCGCCTTGCCGCCGGGGCCGATCACGGTCAGCTACCGCTACGGCGCCGCCGACGCGGCCGACACGCAGCTCATCCGCGGTGGGCTGTTCGTGCCGCTCGTGAGCCGTGAGGGGTCGACGCTCGGCAGCCTCGCGCTGTTCTGGCGGACGCCGGGCTACGAGCCGACGCCCCAGCGCGTCGGCGCGGTCGAGCAGATCGCAATGACGTGCATCCCGGCGATCGAGAACGCGCGCCGTTACCGGGAGGCTCGTCAGATGGCAGAGACCGATGCGCTGACGGGCTTCTTCAACCAGCGCTACTTCCACGAGACGCTCCGCCGGGAGGCCTTGCGCGCGCAGCGCTACGACCGCCGCCTCGCCCTCCTCATCCTCGACCTCGACGACTTCAAGACGGTGAACGACCGCATCGGCCATCTCGCCGGCGATGCGGTGCTCGCGCAGGTCGCGGAGCGGCTCCGGAACGAGATTCGCTCGGTCGACGTCGGCTGCCGCATCGGCGGCGACGAGTTCGCGGTGGTCATGCCGGAGTCGACGACCGAGGATGCCTCACAGCTCTTCCAACGGATGCACGAGGCGGTCTCCACGATGTCGACGCCGGGAGGCGGCAGGGTCAGGATCTCGGCGGGCATCGCCGAGCTGCACCACGGCGAGACCGCGGCCGGGCTCTTCGAGCGCGCCGACTCGGCGCTCTACCGCGCGAAGGAGCTCGGCAAGGACCGTGCGAGCGTCGCGACGGAGTGAAGCGATCAGCTGCCGTCGCGGACGGCGACGAGCCGGAGCGTCCGTGACGGCCGCTCGGGCGCGGGTGAGCGCTCGAGCGTGACGCCGACGCGGGCTCCCGTCGGCACCGGGCGGGTGAGCTCCACGACGCGCTCGGCGGCGTCGAACGTGCCCGCCGCAAGCGGGACGGCGGAGGCGCGCGGCACGACCCAGACGGCATAGGCCGCGCCCGGCGGTGGTGCGCCGAGCCCGTCGAGGGCGAGGAGTGCGGCGTTCCCCTCGCCGACGACGAGCGTGATGCGGCCGGCCGCGCCCCGGAAGGGATACCGCTCGGCGCGCGCGTCGGTCAGGAGGGCGAGCGAGCGCTCGTCCGCGGCGCTTCGCGTGGGATCGGGGCTCGACGTCGTCTCTGCGACGAACGCCCACGTCCCGAGCGCGATGGCGACGATGCCACAGGCCATGGCGAGCGCAGCGAGCGTCGGCCACCCCGGCCGCCGCGCGGGCGGCAGCTCGAGCGCCGGAAACGGCATCGGCGCACCGCGTGACGCCTCGCGCACCTCTTCGTCCCGCTCGAGCGGGACGAGCTGGACGCGGGTCGACGCCATGCCGCGAGGATAGATCGCGCGGCTGACGACTCCCGATGTGATCCGATCTCACGTCGGACACCGGGCGCCGGGCAGGATGCTCCAGCCACCCCCCTCTGTAGGGTTACCTCGATGGAGGGACGCGGGGCGGGCGGCGCACGATGACGACGTGGCTCGCGCTCGCTGCGATCCTCCTCGCCGCCCTTTCCGTCGTGCTCTTCGTCGTCGCGCTCCGGCGACTGCTCTCCCGCCAGGCGGACGTCACCGCCGCGATGCTGCGGCGCTACGACGATCGCCTGGCCGGCTTCGCGCAGACGCTCAACGACGCGATCTCGGCGATGCAGACCGCCCGCCCGGTCGCCGCGCCCGAGCTCGAGAGTGACCCCGAGCCGATGGTGCGTGCGCTCGAGCTCGCCCGCGAGCGCACGTCCGCGGACGGGGCGATCGCGCTCGTCTCCGGCGCCAAGGGCGTGCCCATCGTCGCCACGGTCGGGCTGTCGGAGTCCGAGACGAATCACATCGCGCGGATGGGCTTTCCGGACTACCGCGGCGCGCGAGCGATCGAAGTGGGATTCTCGGGAGACCTCGCCGCACCGGAGGGCGAGGAGCCGGTGCGGTCCGGCCTCGTCGTGCCACTCCTGGACGACGAGGGGCCGCAGAGCCTCCTCGGCGTGCTGACGCGCGATCGGGACCGGCGCTTCAGCGAGGAGGACGTCGACGGCCTCCACGACCTCGTGCAGCGCGCGCGGCCGCCGATCGCCAGGTCGCTCGACCTCCGCGAGGCCGACGTCGTGCCGGAGCTCGACATGCTCACGAGCCTGCTCGACCGGCAGGCGTTCGCCGCCGTCCTCGAGCGCGAGATCCTCAGGGCGCGGCTCGCACACCACCCGCTCGCGCTGCTCGTCGTCGACGTCGACCGGCTCACATGGCTCAACGCCCGGATCGGGATCCTCGCCGCCGACGACGTCCTCCTCGAGCTCGCGAAGCGCCTGCAGGCGTGCGTCCACCGGCTCGACTACGCGTTCCGGCTCGGTGGCGGGAAGTTCGCCGTCCTACGGCCCGGATCGGAAGGCGGCGACGCGCGCGAGCTGTTCGAGACGCTCCGCAGCGCGCTGGCGAACGAGCCGATCCCCGCCGCCGGCCAGGTTTCCGTCTCGGGCGGCATCGCCGAGCTTGAGCCGCAGGACGGCCACGAGTCGTTCGCGGCCCGGGCGGAGGCGGCGCTCGCCGAGGCGAAGAGCCGGGCACGAGGCACGGTCGTCGCGACCGGAGAGCCTTCACGTCCGGCGAAGCGGAACGGCACGCTCCACGAGCTCGCGCCCGCGCCGGGGGAGATCGTGCTCGAAGGCTGACGCCCGGGCGCCCCGAGGCCGATACTCGGGAACGTGACCGTCGTCGTCGTCTTCGCCGCTGCCGTCGTCGCGACGCTGATCGTCGTGCTCGTCGCATGGCGTGCACGCCGGTTGCGCGTCGCTCGGCGCCGGCGTCGGCTCACCGCGCTCGAGGAGACCGCGCGCAGGATCGACACCGCCGTCGCCTCGCTCCGCGACCTCGAGGTGCACGACCGCGAGCCGCTGCCGACGCTCCCCCGCGAGGGCTCTCCGCCGGCGGTCGCCGCCGACCTCCCCGGCCGCGCGGCGCTCGTCGAAGCGCTGACGCAGCGCGTCCGCGAGGCGCGCGCCGAGGGATCGAGAATCGCCGCAGCGGTCGTCCGCAGCGGCGCGGACGACGCGACGACGCTCGCGCGGCACGTCCGGACGGTGGTCGACGCGCCCGTCTACGCCGTCGGGACCCGCGCCGTCGCCCTGATCCTGCCGGGTCTCGGCCGCGCCGACGCGCTCGGGCTGCTCGCGCGGATCGAGGCGGCGTGCCACACCTCCGGGCGGGCCGTCGAGCTCGAGGACGGCGAGGACGGCGTCGACCTCCTTGCCAGGCTCATGGGATCTGGGGGGTCTGGGGGGTCTGTCCCGGGGTCTGTCCGCAAAGGGGACTGACCCCCGCACACGCGTCGCTGGCGACCGGCCCCGTGCGGGGCCGGTCGCCTGCGTGCTTCTACGCCTGCTCGTCCGGCGTGTCGGGCAGCTCGGGCAGCTCGGGCAGCTCCGGGAGCTGGTCCTCGTAGCCGAGGCCGAGCGAGGCGAGGTCGAGCCCATCGCCGTCGCCGATCTCCTCCAGCGCCGCGAGGAGCTCGGCGTCCGTCCCGGGGCCGAACATGCCTGCGGGGAGCGGCTCCGACGGCTCGATGTCGATGCCGCGGTACTTCTTGAGACCCGTGGCCGCCGGGATCAGCTTCCCGATGATCACGTTCTCCTTGAGCCCGAGCAGGCGGTCGACCTTGCCCTCGATCGAGGCGTCGGTGAGCACCTTCGTGGTCTCCTGGAAGGAGGCCGCCGAGAGGAAGGACTCCGTCGCGAGCGACGCCTTCGTGATCCCGAGGATGAGCGGCTCGAACGTGGCCTCCTCGCCCTTGGCGGCCCGCGCGGCCTCGTTCGCCCGCTCGAGGACGACCTTGTCCGCGAGCTGGCCCGGCAGGAGCTCGGTGTCGCCCGGCGTCTCGACGCGCACCTTCTTCATCATCTGGCGGACGATGAGCTCGATGTGCTTGTCGTGGATGTCGACGCCCTGCGACTTGTAGACCTTCTGCACCTCGCCGACGAGGTACTGCTCGGTCGGGGTCGAGCCCCGCCCCCCACGCGTGTGGAGGTCGAGCAGCTCGGTCGGGTTGAGCGACCCCTCGTTGAGCGGATCGCCCTGCACGACCGTGCCGCCCTCCTGGACGAGCAGCCGGGTGCGCCGTGGGAACGCGTACTCCTTCACGGGCAGCGGCTCACCGTCGGCGTCGAGCTCCGTCGGCGTGACGGTCACCACCGTCGTCCGCTCCTGCTCCTCGACCGACACCTTGCCCGCGTGCTCCGCGAGCGTCGCGGCGCCCTTCGGGTTCCGCGCCTCGAAGATCTCCACGACGCGCGGGAGGCCGTGCGTGATGTCCGCGCCGGCGACACCGCCCGTGTGGAACGTGCGCATCGTGAGCTGGGTGCCCGGCTCGCCGATCGACTGCGCCGCGACGATCCCGACGGCGTCGCCGATCTCGCACATGTCGCCCGTGGCGAGGAACGTGCCGTAGCAGGCCCGGCAGACCCCGACCTCGCTGCGGCACTTGAGCACGGTGCGGACGGGGAGCGCGGCCTCGTCGGCATGCTCCTCGAGCTGCTCCGCGATCTCCTGCAGCCGTGGCTTGGTGAGGAGCTCGCCCTTCTCGGCGAGCACCGTCTTGCCCGGCTTGCCGTCGCGGAGCGGCTTGTGGACGTCCGCGGCGAGGACGCGGCCGGCGGCGTTGAGGTTTGCCTGGCCGTCGAGGATCACCGGCAGCTCGACGTGGTCGTCGGTACCGCAGTCGTCCTCGCGGATGATCACGTCCTGCGA
>DATBIQ010000054.1:0-19095 GCA_036556865.1 Gaiella sp. | reverse complement strand
AGCGACGCCCAGGGCTCGTCGGCGGCGACGTCGACCGCCGCATAGCCGTCGCCCTCGACTGCCGGGGAGAGGATCGCGAGGATCTTCGCCGGCTCGGCGGTCTCGTTGTACGTCGCGTGCACCGCGTCGGCGGGGATCACGACGGCGTCGCCCACCGTCAGCGTCTGCGACTCCGACTCGACCCACTGCTCGATCGCGCCCTCGAGGACGTAGATCACCTCCTCCTGGCCCGGATGGAAGTGGAACGGGTGCGCCTTCCCGGGAAGGAAGGTCGCCTCGATCGCGACGATGCCCGCGAGCCCGTCGCGCGGTCCCGACATCTGCGCGAAGACGCCCCAGTCGTGCTCCTGACGGTCGATCGCCGCCGCCGGCCGGAAGCGGCTCATGCCCCACCCCCGACGGGGATCGCCTTGAAGCGGCGCATGTTCTCGGTCATCGCCGTCTCCGTCGGCAGGCGCTCCATCGAGGAGGCGCCGAAGAAGCCGACGACGCCCTCGGTGTGCGCGAGGACGTACGCCGCGTCGTCCGGCTCGGCGATCGGGCCGCCGTGGCAGAGCACCATCACCTCGGGGTTGATCTCCTTCGCGGCGTCGTGCATCGCCTGGATCAGCGGGACGCAGTCGTCGAGCGTCTTCGCCGTCTCCGCGCCGATCGCGCCGCCGGTCGTCAGGCCCATGTGCGGGACGAGCACGTCCGCGCCCGCCTCCGCCATCGCCACGGCCTCGTCGACCGTGAAGACGTACGGCGCGGTGAGGAGATCCTTCTCGTGCGCGACGCGGATCATCTCCACCTCGAGGCCGTAGCCCATCCCCGTCTCCTCGAGATTCTGGCGGAACGTCCCGTCGAAGAGCCCGACGGTCGGGAAGTTCTGCACCCCGCTGAAGCCGATCCGGCGCAGCTCGTCGAGGAACACGTCCATCAGGCGGAACGGGTCCGTGCCGCAGACGCCGGCGAGGACGGGTGTCTCCTTCACGATCGGGAGCACCTCGCTCGCCATGTCGACAACGATCTCGTTGGCGTCCCCGTACGGCAGCAGGCCCGAGAGAGAGCCGCGGCCGGCCATGCGGTAGCGGCCGGAGTTGTAGATGATGATCAGGTCGGTGCCACCGGCCTCCGCGCACTTCGCGGAGAGTCCCGTGCCGGCGCCAGCACCGATGATCGGCTTCCCCGCCTCGATCTGCGCCCGTAGCCGGGCGAGCGCCTCGTCTCGCGTCATCGTCGCCTCCTTCCACCATGTGGACGAATCGGCACGTATCCGCGACGGTTCGCCCTTGACAGAAAACGGTGTCTGACACCGATGTTCGTCAAGACGTCCGTTTCGGCCGTCACGATCGCGCTCCGATCAGCTCGTGGAGCCGGTTCGCCATCGCGAGCGCGAACTCGGGGTCGTTCACGTCGAGCTCGAGCTCGTGGACCTCCACCTTCGACGCGTCGACGAGCTCGCGCAGCGTCGAGAAGAGCGCCTCGTCCGCTTCCGCGTCGTGGAAGACCTGCCCCTCGGTCGCGATCGCCGAGACGCCCCGCAGGGGGACGTAGAGCACGGTCGGCCCCGTCGCGGCGTTGAGCTTCCGCGCCACGATCTCCGCGATCTGGCGGCACTCGTCCGGGGTCGTCCGCATGAGCGTGATCGTCGGGTTGTGGACGTACAGGTTCCGGTCGCGGTACCGCTCCGGCACGGTGTCCATCGGCCCGAAGTTCACCATGTCGAGCGCGCCGAGCGAGACCACCTGAGGGATCCCCGCCTTCCCCGCCGACTCGAGCCGCTCCGGCACGGCCGCGAGCACGCCGCCCGCGACCTGGTCGCAGAACTCGGTCGTCGTCACGTCGAGCGACCCGACCGCGAAGCCCGCTTCGAGCAGCTTCTCCATCGACCCCCCGCCGGCGCCCGTCTGGTGGAAGACGAGCACCTCGTAGCCGAGCTCCTCGAGCCGCTCGCGGGCGGTCGTGACGGCGGGCGTCGTGACGCCGAACATCGAGGCGACGACGATCGGGCGCTCCTCGCCGAGCGGGGGCACCGTGGCCTTCGCCATGCCGGCGAGGGCACCGGCGGCGTTCGCCATGATCCGCGCCGAGACCTGGTTGACGCCGGCGATGTCGACGACCGAGTACATCATCGTCACGTCGACGGAGCCGACGTACGGGCTCGTGTCGCCGGAGGCGACGGTCGAGACCATCAGCTTCGGGACGCCGATCGGCAGCTCCCGCATCGCGTGGGTGACGAGCGCGGAGCCGCCCGAGCCGCCGAGCCCGCCGATCGCGTCGAGGCGTCCCTCCGCGTGCAGCCGCCGCACGACCTCTGCCGCACCCCGCGCCATCGTCTCGATCGCCGCCCCACGGTCGCCCGCCGCTGCGAGCGCGGCCACGTCGGCGCCCGCCGCCGAGGCCACCTCCTCGCGCGTGACGTCCGGCGATGCCAACGGCTCGCCCATGACGCCCGTATCCACGAGGACGACGTCGACGCCGTGCTCGCGGATCCGGTCGGCGAGGAACGCGTACTCCCTGCCCTTCGTGTCGAGCGTGCCCACCAGCACCACGGTCGCCATCAGCTCTCCTCCTCTCCGTCGGTGGGACGAGGGTTCCAGTCGGGGCTCGAGTCGTTCGTCTCCGAGCCCGTGAGCACCTGCGGGTCGGCGCCGGTCGCGTCGATGGTGACGATCGACCCGTCGCGCGAGAAGGCGAGCGTCTTCCCGTCGGGCGACCACGCCGGCTCGAAGGCATCGTCGTTGGAGAAGGTCACCCGTCGCAGGCCCCTGCCGTCGGCGCCGATCGCGTAGATCTCGAAGCGGCCGGTCTCCTGCTTCGACGCGAACGCGATCGTTCTCCCGTCCGGCGACCAGGCGGGCCCATAGGCGGCCTGCGCCCGGCCGGTCAACCGATGCCTCGCCGAGCCGTCCGGATGCACGAGCCAGAGCTCTCTGATCTCGGTCCCGGGCAGGCGGCGCGAGTAGGCGATCCAGCGGCCGTCGGGCGACCACGCCGGCTCGATCTCGGGCGCCGGGTCGTTCGTCACCCGGCGCGCGCCCTTCCCGTCGGAGCCCATGACGTAGATGTGATCGCCGTCCGCGTCGCTCTGGAACGCGATGCGGGACCCGTCCGGCGACCAGGTCGGCTGGGACTGGTTGCCGCGGGTCGTCGTCAGGCGGCGCGTGTCGGACCCGTCGATGTCCATCACGTACACGTCGAGCGAGCCGCTGCGGGCGCTCGCGAAGGCGATGCGGCTGCCGTCCGGCGACACGTCCGGGTCGATCTGGAACGTCGTGCCGGCCGGGGTCGAGGTGTCGCCGCTCTCGTCGGAGAGCCTGCCCTGATCGCTTCCGTCGGCGTTCATGCCGTAGACGGCATAGTCGCCGTCGCGCGTCGACACGAACAGGATCGCGTCGCCGGGCGTGCCCGAGCCGCCGCACCCGCCGACGAGGAGCAGGCACGCCGCGGCGGCCGCGACGACGAGCGGCCGAACGCTCGGGATGGTGACGACGGGGCGCAAGCAGCGGAGACTAGTGGGCGAGCGGCTCGACGCCGAGGTAGCGCCGCTGGAGCTCCGGATCGCTCGACAGCGTCGTGGCGGTCGTCTCCGCCGCGATCGTGCCCGCGACCATGATCAGCTGGCGCTCCGCGAGCGCCGTCGCGACGCCGAGGTTCTGCTCGATCAGGAGGATCGCGAGGCCGTCGCGCTCGAGCTGCTGGAAGGTCTCGATCATGTTCTCGATGATCGCGGGCGCGAGCCCCTCCGAGGGCTCGTCCATCACGAGGAGGCTCGGGTTCGTGACGAGCGCGCGCCCGATCGCGAGCATCTGCTGCTCCCCGCCCGAGAGCTGCGCACCGCCGTTGCGCTTCCGCTCTGCGAGCCGCGGGAACAGGTCGTAGACGCGCTCCCTCGTCCAGTCGCTCCCGCTGTCACCACCCGCGCCTCGCGACGCGATCTTGAGGTGCTCGTCGACGGAGAGCGAGGGAAAGAGGCGCCGTCCCTGGGGGACGTAGCCGATCCCGCGGCGGGCGATGCGGTACGAGTGGCCGCCGACGAGCTCCTGGCCTGCGAACCGGATCGACCCGGTCGCGGTCGGCGGCGTGATCCCCATGATCGCGTTGCAGAGCGTCGTCTTCCCCATCCCGTTGCGGCCGACGATCGCGAGCGACCCGGGCTCCATGCGCAGGTTGACGTCGTCGAGGGCCCGCGCCTTCCCGTAGAACGCGCTGAGCCCCTCGATCTCGAGGAGCGCGCTCGTCTCCGCCGTCGCGGGGGGCGCGGTCGCAGCCTCGCTCATGCGCGTCCGAGGTAGAGGTCGTGCACGGTCTCGTTCGCGCGGATCTCGTCCGGGGTGCCTTCGACGATCACGCGCCCGTCGTGCATCATCGTCACGCTCTGCGCGACGCGCAGCGCGATGTCCATGTCGTGCTCGATCAGGATCAGCGTGATCGCCGGGTCGAGCCCGAGCAGGAGCTCGGTCAGGAGGACCCGCTCGCCGCGCGAGAGGCCGGACGCCGGCTCGTCCAGCATCAGCATCCTCGGACGGGCCGCGAGCGCCATCGCGATCGCGACCTGCCGGTGCTCCCCGTGCGAGAGGTCGCCCACGCGCTCGCGCAGCTTCCCGTCGATCGCGACGCGGCCCGCCGCCTCCCGGGCACGCTCCCGCATCTCGGCGTCCCGGCCGAGGATCGCCGGGCGCATGCGGCCGCCCTCGACGCCGACGATCGAGAGGTAGATGCTGTCCTCGACGGTCAGCCCCAGGAAGTGCCGGGACTGCTGGTATGTCCGCGCGAGCCCGAGCTTCACGCGCGTGCGGGCGGGGCTGCGGGTGACGTCCTCGCCGTAGAGCTCGATCGTGCCGCTCGACGCCGGCATGTCGCCGCAGATGAGGTTGAAGAGGGTGGTCTTGCCCGCGCCGTTCGGCCCGAGCACGGCGCGGCGCTCGCCCTGCGCGACGTCGAGGTCGACGTCCCGCACGGCGAGCAAGCCGCCGAAACGCCGGCCGACCCCCCGCAAGCGGAGGGTCGGTGCGGCGGAATCCGTGTGGGGGACGGACTGACGCCCGTCCCCCACGCTGTGCTCCTGGTCGGTCACTGCCTCACTTGATGACCGCGTTGGTGACGACGCCGTTCTTCACCTCGCGGATCTTGCCCTGCCACGGCAGCGTCTTCTTCACGCACGGAGGCTGCGTGCGGCCCGGCGCCGGGCTCGTCTTCTTGAACAGACCGCCGAACGACTGGTCGACGTTCGGCACGTACCCGGTCAGCGTCACCGTCGGGCCGTTCGAGCCCTGCACGATCTGCACGGGCCACTGGTCCTGGATCGCCTGCCGGTTCGAGTCGAGCTTGACGTTCCCGCCGTTCGAGATGTTGAACGGAGCGGAGAGCGTCTTCGGGAGGGCGCTCTGGAGCCTCGCGCCGACCGCGCCTCCTGACTGGTTCAGGCCGGCGACGAGCGCCTTCGTGCCCTGGTAGTAGTTGTAGAGGAAGCCGTCGTCGAAGTTGGCGTTCGTGAGGCTGGGATACGTCTTCTTCGCGAAGGCGTGGTACTGGTTGACGGCCTTGCTCTTCAGCCCCGGCGCGGTGCCGAAGCCGCCGACGTACGAGCCGATCAGGCGCGGCGCGACGTCCTGGAACCCGGTCAGGAACCACAGGAACAGGTTCCCCGAGTGCTGCGTCGGCTTGATCGTCCCGTATGCCTGCTCGAACGCCTTCAGCGCCGGCCCGGTGCCGGTGCCGCCGACGACCCAGAAGTACCCGTCGACCTGACCCGGCGGCGGGAGCTGCCGGACGTACGACGAGTAGTCCGTCGTGTTCAGCGGCGGGAACACGCGCTTCGTGATCTGCCCGCCGATGGCGCAGAAGTCGGCGATGATGCCCGCCCCGGACGTCCAGCCGAAGCTGTAGTCGTCCATGATGATGGCGGCCTTCCGCCAGCCGAGCTTCTTGTAGACGATCTCGCCGATGCCGGCGTTCCACTGGGCGCCGTCGCCGTGGTAGCGGAACACGTTCTTCGGCGCGATCTGCAGCGTCGGGTCCTGCGACCCGGCGGTGCCGATGATGACCGTCTTCGCCGGACGGGCCTTCGCCCAGTTCGCGACGGCGACGGCCTCGTCGCCCGAGAGCGGACCGACCATCACGTCGGCCTTGGCCTGCTGCATCAGCCGGCGGGTCTCCTTGAGGATCGTCGCCGGCGTGTCGTCGCCGCAGCCGTAGCCGACGACCTGGATGGTCTTCCCGCCGGCCTTCGCGCCGGTGATGCCCGCGGACGGCTTCTTCTTGTTCTTCACCTTGCCGCCGGCGAACTGCGCGAGCGCGATGTTGGCGCCGGCGGCGCCGACCTCGTAGGCCCCGCCGAACGCGCCCTTGCAGTCGGTCATGACCGCAACCCGGACGACACCGCCGGACGCCCCGAGTGCGGACGTCGCCAGCAGGGTCGTGCCGAGCGCGAGCGCCGCGAGTGGAAGCACGAGCTTCCACGCGCGCACGTTCCGTCGACTCATCGTGTTGCCCTCCTTCTGATCGTGTCTCCGATTGGATGTGACGTCGAAAATCCCGACATGTCGGTCGTCTCCGACCCCCTTTCGCTACGCCTGCGACCCTGCGGACCCGGCGGCGACGGCAGGCTCCCCGGGCCCGCCCCGGCCCCGCAAACCGTTCCAGATGCGATCCCACACCCCCATCAGCCCGTCCGGCGACGCGATCACGATCGCCAGGAACACGAGCCCGATGACGGTGTTGAAGGTGCCTCCGACGACCCAGAGCCCGTCCTCGGGGATCCGGTTCGTCACCTCGTTCGAGATCCAGATGTAGGCGAACGCGCCGAGCCACGCCCCCTCGATCCGCGTCAGCCCACCGATCACCGCGATCACGAGGAGCTGGATCGTGGCCTGCAACCCGATGTCCGACGGCGAGAGCTGCCCCGACCACCACGCGAACAGGACGCCGCCGAGCGCGGCGATCAGGGAGCCGATGGCGAAGGTGACGGTGCGGTGCAGCGTGACGTTGAAGCCGAGCGACGCCATGCGCGTCGGCTCGTCCCGGATGCCCTCCAGCGCGATCCCGAACGGCGTCCGGACGAGGTACCGGATCAGCGCGTAGACGACGATCGCCACGAGCAGGCTGACGTAGTAGAGGCGCTGGCGGTCGTTGACGACGTCGCCCATGAACCCGGGCGTGTACCGGTCGATCCCGGCGATCGGCGAGAAGCCCCCGACCTGGGTCACCTGGCTCACGAAGAGGAACGCGATCACCGAGTACGTGAGCGTCAGCATCAGGAAGTAGATGCCGAAGCTGCGCGAGGCGACGGCTCCGAAGAGGATCCCGATCCCGACGGTGAGGAGGATCGCCAGCACGACGGAGAGCGTCGGGTCCCAACCGAGCAGGAGCCCCTTCGTCTCCCCGCCCTCGACGCGCTCGCTGACCATGTTCCCGAGCGCGTACCCGGCGATGCCCATCAGCCCGGCCTGCGCGAGCGAGATCATCCCGCCGTAGGCGGAGAGGAACACGAGGCTCGCGGCGCCGATGCCGAGGATGAACGTCTGGGTCAGGATCGTGTCCATCCAGAAGCCCGAGACGAGCTGCGGCGCGAAGACGACGAAGACGAGCACGGCGACGCCGATCGCGCGCTCGACGACCGACTTCCGTCCGTACAGGTTCATGCATCTCTCCCGAACAGCCCGCGCGGCCGGAAGGCGAGGACGAGCGCCATGAGGACGAACGTGAGCACCGGCGAGTACTGCGTGCAGCAGTCCGCCGACGCCGTCGGCAGGTAGCCGGCCGAGAACGCCGTCACGAGGCCGAAGAGCAGCGAGCCGGCGACCGCGCCGAGCAGCGAGCCCATGCCGCCGATGATCACGACGACGAGTGAGTTGAGCAGCCACACGCCGTCCTGTCCCTGCGAGATGTTGCCCTGCGACGTGCCGACCGTCGCGCCGAGCGCCACGAGCGCGGCGCCGACCGCGAACGCGATCGCGAAGGTCACCTGGATGTTGATCCCGAGCGCCGACGTCATCTGCCGGTCGTCGACGCCCGCCCGGATCACCATGCCGGTCTTCGTCCGGTAGAGCCACAGCCAGAGGGCGATTCCGACCGCTGCGCCGAGGGCGAGCATCACGAGCCGCGCCAGCGAGTACTGGACGCCCCAGACATGGAAGTCGACGAGACGGTTCGTCCAGCCGGGCCAGCCGATGCCCACGGAGTTCCCGCCGAACGGCTTCGTGCCCTCGGGGACGTGCCGTGGGAAGTGTGCGATCACCTGGTCGGCGACGATCACCGAGACGGCGATCGTGATGAGCGCCTGCCGCAGATCCTGGCCCTGGTTCCAGCGCAGGAGGAGCTGCTGGACGGCCAGGCCGAAGAGGGCGATCACGCCCATCGCGACGAGCAGCGGCAGCACCCACTCCCACGTGTTGACGTCGGCGGGCTGCACGGAGAAGCCCGCGCCGGTCATCGACTGCTGGATCTCGTAGGCGATGTAGCCGCCGAGGAGATAGAAGGAGCCGTGAGCCATGTTGACGACGCGCATCAGGCCGAAGATCAGCGAGAAGCCGCTCGCGACGATGAACAGCAGGCCGGCGAACGTGAGCGCGTCGAGCAACGTGAAGAGGAACGCGCCGGGGTTGTCGATCGCGGAGCCGAAGTTCGTCGTCCGCCAGTTGTCGCCCACGCCGGTCGACGGATCGGCGATCGCGACGACGTAGAGCAGCGCAAAGACGATCGACGCAGCGGCGATGCCGAGCGGAATGGCCTGCGAGAGAGGTGTGTGCCGCAGCCGCTCCGTCACCTGGCCCCCACCGGGCGCGAGGTCAGGACGCACTGCGCGGTGTGTGTGGATCCCGGGCGCCCCACGTCCGTGCGGAGCCTATCGGCGCGTCCGAGGCCTTTCAACCGATTATCGATTGTTCCTGTGACGGGGTCGTGGCCTAGCCGCGCTCCCACGCGAGCCCGGCCGCGAGCACCGTCTCGTCCGCCGGCGCGATCAGCTGGAGATTCCCGATCGCGAGCGCCGACCAGCCGAGGAGGTTCACCCAGCGCATGAACGACGAGAGCGGAAGGCGCACCTCGGGCTCGTCCGCGTCCTCCGGGGGCAAGTCGATCGCGACGCACGGGCTCACGTAGAGGTCGACCGGGGGCTCGAGCTGCCTCCACGCGAGAAGCGCGCGGTAGCCCTCGTAGACGGCGTCGGACGAGATTCGCTGGGCGGCGTCGAGCTTCGCGCGCATCACGTCGCCGTACTCGTCCGCCCGACTCGGGAAGGTGGCGGCGTGCGAACGCGCCGCCTCGTGCTCGAAGACCGGCCAGGTGTTCGCGCTCGGCCCGGGGATGCTCGCCTCGACGACCCGGGCTCCGAGCGCCTCGAGCCGCCCGACCCAGGCGTCGGCCGCGTCGCTCGACTCCGTCTCGCGCCCGTCCGCCAGATTCGGTGCCCGGCGTAGGACACCCACGGTGCGACCCGCGAGCGCGGGCTCCGGGACGGCACGGCCGGCGAGCACCGACCACAACGTCGCGACCTCCGAGACGGTGCGGCCCATGGGACCGACGGTGTCGAACGACGGGCAGAGGGGGAAGACACCGTCGACCGGAACGTTGCCGACCCGAGTCTTGAGCCCGACGATCTCGCAGGCGGCGGAGGGCAGCCGCACCGAGCAGCCGGTGTCGGTGCCGATCCCGAGGTCGCACAGGCCTCCGGCGATCGCCGCGGCGTTGCCGCTCGACGAGCCGCCAGTCGTCGACCCCGGGTGAACGGGGTTGTGGACGGTGCCGTACCACGGGTTCGTGCCGAGCACGCCCCAGGCGAACTCGACGAGGTTCGCCTTGCCGAGGATGGCGGCCCCCGCCTCGAGCACCCGGTCGACGACCGTTGCGCTGCGCACGGGAACGTGATCCGCGTAGAGGCGCGAGCCGTAGGTCGTGCGGATGCCGGCGGTGTCGATCAGATCCTTGACGAGCAGCGTCCGGCCTGCGAGCGGCCCGTCGGTCGTCGTCCGGAGCGGCTCGTCGAGCCAGGTGATCACCGCGTTCCAGCGGTCGTCCGCGCGGCCGCTCACGACGGAACCAGCGCGACGGCCTCGACCTCGATCCTCGCCCCGGGGATGACGAGCGCCGAGACCTCGACGAGCGTGGAGGCCGGACGCGTCTCGCCGAAGACCTCCTGCCGGACGGGGTTGACGAGCGGCCGGTCGGCGACGTCCGTGAGGAACACCGTGACCTTCACGACGTCGGCGAAGGTGCATCCCGCGGCCGCGAGCACATGGGACATGTTGTCGAAGACGGCACGTGCCTGCGCGACGACGTCGTCGCCGCCCACGAGCTCGCGGTGCTCGTCGACCGGGACGATGCCGCTGACGAAGAGCAGGTCGCCCGCGCGCACGGCGTCGGTGAAGTGCGAGATCGGCTCTGCCTGCCCTGGGACCCGGTACTCGCGACGCGAGCTCAAGCCTCTACGCGCGCGGTGCCAGGCCGAACGACTTCACCGCGTCGAAGGCGGCGTCGATCGTCGCCGCGCTGGCGCGGTCGCCCACCATGACGTTGAGCTGGAAGTCGCGGTCGCGACGTGTCAGGCGCCCGACGGCGCCCCGGCCGGCGAAGCAGTCGAACGTCCCCCGCCGCAGCTTCATCGCCGAGAGGGGCAAGAGGCTCGTCCCGCCGATCGAGTCGCGCCAGCCGATGACGACGACCACGGCGCCGTCGGAAGGCACGCGATACGCCGACACCTGGCAGTCGCTGTCGACCGCCTTGACGCCGTCCGTGCCGACCACCAGGAGCGTCCGCGGGTCGTCGGCGCGGGTGTCGCGCGAGGCGACCTTCGCCCACCCGTCCGGCAGCGTGAGCTGGACGCCGCCGGCCCGGGCGACGTCGCCGGCCGCGCCCGCGGCGCTCGCGACGACCGCGGCCGCCAGGCCGACTGCGAGGAGCGCGAGGGGGGTCGTCCGACGTCTCATGGGGGAACCGAATGGTACGTACGACCAGCGGAAAAAGAAAGAACAACCTGCACAGAAGTGCCTTTTTCTGGACCCGGGCCTAGCCGTCCGGCTAGCCCGAGAAGTGGCTCTTGAGCGCGTCGAATCCTCCCTGGAAGACCTCGCTCGCGAAGAAGCCCACCCAGTGCTCCTGCTTGTCGCGGTCGCAGTCGAACGTCGTCCACCACTCGACGAACGCCTTGCCGCCGTCCGTGACCGGCGTGACGCGGATCGTGGCCTCGTAGTTGTCGACGTCGAACGGCGTCTTCTGGAAGTCGTACGTGTACGAGCGCTCGAGGTCGGAGTGCGCGAGCAGCTGCTCGCGCAGGTGCGTGCCGTCGGTGAGCGTGAAGCTCCGGATCGCGCCGACCTCGTCGCCCGAGCGGCCGTCCTCGATCTCGCTCGTCGCGACGAGCCCTCCGTGCCAGGTGGCAAGGCCGTTGAAGTCTCGGATGCGGGCCCAGACGTCGTCGGCGGACGCGTCGAGCACGGTGCTGGCGTACGACTTGGCCATCGTGCCTCCTCGGTGGTCGTGGTAGGAAGCGCAAGCCTACGACGGAGGGGCGCCGCGCGCTTCGGCCTCGGCGCGGATCTCGGAGAGCGTCTGCCGCGGCGTCAGCGCCTCCGGGTCGACCCGCAGGTGCAGCAGCGCCGGCGCGCCCGCGCCGAGCGCGCGGTCGAGCGCAGCAGGGACGTCCTCGGTGCGCTCGACCTGTTCTGCTTCCCACCCGAACGAGCGCGCGAGTGCCGCGAAGTCCGGGTTCTCGAGGTCGGTGCCGCTCACCCGGCCCGGGAAGCGCCGCTCCTGGTGCATCCGGATCGTCCCGTACATGCCGTTGTCGACCGCGAGTACGACGACGTCCGCGCCGGCCTGCCGCGCGGTCGCGAGCTCGCCCGCGGACATGAGGAGGTCGCCGTCGCCGGCGAGGCACACGACCGTCCGGTCCGGGTCGACCAGCTTCGCGGCGATCGCCGCCGGGAGCCCGTAGCCCATCGCGCCCGAGATCGGCGCGAGCTGCGTCCCGTAGCGTCGGAAGACGTAGAAGCGGTGCGCCCACACCGTGAAGTTCCCCGCGCCGCTCGCGAGGATTGCGTCGTCGGGCAGCCGTTCGCGGAGGATCGCCATGACGCGGGTCAGGTCGAGCTCGCCGGGAAGCTCTCGAGCCGCGAGCGTCGCCCGGTACTCGGCATGCGCCCGCTCGAGCGCGGTCGCGCGCCCGGTTCCGTCGAGCGGCTCGAGCTCGGTGAGCGCCTCGGCGAACGCGGCGCCCGACGAGACGATCGGGAGCGCCGGCTCGTAGACCCGGCCGAGCTCGTCGGGATCGGGATGGACGTGGATCAACACGCGCCCGAGGCCGGGCGGGACGATCGTCGTGAAGCCGCCGGTCTCGATGTCGCCGAGCCTGGCCCCGACGACGAGGAGGACGTCGGCGTCGCGCAGGCGGTCGCGCAGCGCCGCATCGGCGCCGAGGCCGAGATGGCCTGCGTAGCAGGCCGCCTCGTTGTCCACGTAGTCCTGGCAGCGCCACGCAGCCGCGACGGGGACGCCGCTCGCGGCGCACCACGCGGCGAGCGCCGCCCCCGCGGCGGTGCTCCAGGGAAGCCCTCCGACGACCGCGAGCGGCCGCTCCGCGCCGGCGAGCAGCTCGCGTGCGCGCGCGAGATCGCCCGACGTCGGGCCGGCCTGCGCCGGCGCGTACGGTGACGCGTCCGGGGCGTCGGCGCGCTCCGCGAGCATGTCCTCGGGCAGCGCGAGGACGACGGGCCCCGGGCGGCCGGAGGTCGCCGTGCGGAAGGCGCGGGCGACGAGCTCCGGGACCCGCTCGGCGCGGTCGATCTCCGCGACCCACTTCGCGAGCGGGCCGAGCATCCGCCGATAGTCGATCTCCTGGAACGCCTCGCGTTCGGCGTCGCTGCGGCGGATCTGGCCGACGAGGAGCAGGAGCGGCGTGCCGTCCTGGAACGCGGTGTGCACACCGACGGACGCCTGGGTCGCGCCCGGCCCCCGGGTCACCATGCAGATCCCGGGGCGCCCGGTGAGCTTCCCGTAGGCCTCGGCCATGTTCGCGGCGCCCGCCTCGTGACGGCAGGTGACGTAGCGGATCGGGCTGTCGCGCAGCGCGTCGAGGACGTCGATGTAGCTCTCGCCGGGCACGCCGAACGCGAGGTCGGCCCCGTGGAGGGCGAGCTGGTCGACGAGGATCCTGCCGCCGGTGCGGCTCACCGCGGCAGCGCGATCGCGTGCTCGAGCAGCACCGAGGCGCTCTGGCGCGCCTCGCGGCCCTCCTGCGGCTCGAGATATCTGATCGTCCGCTTGCCGGCCCACTCCGCGGGCAGCAGGAGCGCGCGGACGAAGGACGTCTCGAGGTGCGAAGAGGCCCGCGCGAGCACGGGATCGGGACCAGTCTCGAACCAGGCGCCGCCGGCGCCGTAGAAGGCGGTGTGGCCGCCGGTCTCGATCTCGATCTCGCCGCGGAGGAGGTAGCGGATCCCGGGACCGGGGTGCGTGTGAAGGTGCGCGATGCCGCCGAGCGGGAAGTCGATGCGGTCGCAGCGAATGACCCATGAGGCGAACGGGTCGAGCTGCACGAAGTGCGACAGCAGCGCGCCGTCCGCATCGGCCTCCGCGGCGTCGAGCTGCCAGACGAGCGCCGGGCCGTCGACGACGGCCGCACCGAAGCGCGCCTCGCCGCGCTCGAGGTCGTAGACGACGCGGTTGCCCCCGATCGTCTCGACGCCGGTCTCGAAACGGTAGAGCGAGAGCCTCAATGGAAGTACTGCCCGCCGTCGATGACGATCGTCTGCCCGGTGACGAACGCGGCAGACGGGCCCGCGAGGTAGGTGACCGCGCCGACGACGTCCTCCGGCTCCTGGTCACGCTGGATCGTGCGCGCGGCGACGGACACGTCGCGAAGCTGCTCGATCACCTCCGGGTGCTCCTTGACGCCGTCCGACATCGTGAAGCCCGGCGCGACGCAGTTGACCCGGATCCCGTCGCGCCCGAGCTCTTTCGCGAGCGCCCGCGTGAAGGCGACGATCGCGCCCTTGCTCGTCACGTAGTGGAGCAGGAACGGCACGCCGCGAAACGGGGTGCCCGACGAGATGTTGACGATCGCGCCCCCGCCCCGCTCGCGCATGGCCGGCACCGCGGCGCGGGAGGTGAGGAACATCGACGCGACGTTCACGTCCATCACCTGCCGCCACTCCTCGAGCGGGATCTCCGTGAACGGCCGCATCGCCAGGGACGCGTAGAGGCCCGCGTTGTTGACGAGCACGTCGATGCCCCCGCATCGGTCGACCGTCTCGTCGACGAGCCGCGCGACCTGGGCCTCGTCGGCGACGTCGACCGTCAGGCCGACGGCGTCGCGATACGCCGCGGCCGCCTCCTCCGCGCCCCGCAGGTCGGCGACGACGATCCGCGCACCCTCACCGGCGAGGCCGTCCGCGATCGCCCGGCCGATCCCCTGCGCCGCTCCGGTGACGACGGCGACCTTCCCCTCGAGCTGCCCCATGATCCGCCCTTCTACGCGATCGGGGAGAACGACGTCGGCACGAGGATGCGGTTCGACTGAGTGTGGATCAGCGGCTGGATCCGCCCGAGAAACGCTTGCCAGTCGGTTCTCGCCTGCAGCGCAGCGCGCCGCTGCTCCCGCTCGGCGAAGCTCGGATACCCCCAGAGCGACGTGTACGTCGACAGCGCGCCGATGTCGGTCGTGAAGGCGCCGAGAAGGCCCCCGAGCACCTCTTGCTGGATCGCGATGCCCTCGTCCGCATAGAGGCGGACCAGCTCGGACAGCTTGCCGGTGTGCACGTGGTAGTCGCGCTGCTCGACGATCAATCGCGTTCCCTCAGCCGCCCGCGGGCGCCAGACCGCCGACCGCCCAGTACTTGAGCTCCGTCCAGTCGTCGACGCCGAAGGACGAGCCCTCCCGGCCGATGCCGGACTCCTTCACACCGCCGAATGGCGCGACCTCCGTCGAGATCAGCCCGGTGTTCACGCCGACGATCCCGTACTCGAGCGCCTCGCCGACGCGCCAGGTCCGCGCGAGGTCGCTCGTCATGTAGTACGCGGCGAGCCCGTACGGCGTCGCGTTCGCGATCGCGATCGCCTCCTCCTCGGTCTCGAACCGCGCGATCGCGGCGACGGGGCCGAAGGTCTCCTCGCGGCTCATGCTCATCGCGGCCGTCACCCCGGTGAGGACCGAGGGGCGGTAGAACTGGCCCTCGATCCGCTCGCCGCCCGTGACGAGCTCGGCGCCGCCGTCGAGCGCGTCCGCGACGTGCCTCTCCACCTTGTCGAGCGCGGGCTCGTCGATCAGGGGCCCGACCTGGACGTCCTGCGTGAACCCGTCCGCGACCTTGAGGGCGTCGACCTCCGCCGAGAACCGCTCGACGAAGGCGTCGTAGATCCCGGCCTGCACGAGCATCCGGTTCGCCGAGATGCAGGTCTGTCCGGAGTTGCGGAACTTGCAGACGAGCGCCGCGTCGACCGCGATATCAAGGTCGGCATCGTCGAAGACGATGAATGGGGCATTGCCGCCGAGCTCCAGAGAGATCTTCTTGACCCCATCCGCGCACTGACGCATCAGCAGCTTCCCGACCTCGGTCGAGCCCGTGAAGCCGAGCTTGCGCACGAGCGGGTTCGACGTCAGCTCCGCGCCGATCGCCGGCGCGTCCTCGGCCGCGCCCGTGACGACGGAGAAGACGCCGGGCGGGACCCCCGCCTCCTCGGCGAGAGCGGCGATCGCGAGTGCCGAGAGCGGCGTCTGCTCGGCGGGCTTCAGCACCATCGTGCAGCCGACGGCGAGCGCCGGGGCCGACTTTCGCGTCACCATCGCGGACGGGAAGTTCCACGGGGTGATGCCCGCCGTCACGCCGACGGGCTCCCGTGTCGCAAGAATGCGCTTGTCGACCCACGGCGACGGGATGATCGCGCCGTCGACGCGCTTCGCCTCCTCCGCGAACCACTCGTAGAAGGAGAGCGCGTACGCGATCTCGGCGCGGGCCTCGGAGAGCGGCTTGCCCTGCTCGAGCACCATCAGCGAGGCGAGGTCCTCCGCCCGCTCCGCCATCAGCGCCGCGAGCCGAACGAGGACACGTGCGCGGTCCTTCGCGCTGCGGGAGCGCCAGGCGGGAAGCGCGCGGGCAGCTGCCTCGATCGCGCGGCGGGTCTCGGACGCGCCGAGCCGCGGCACCGAGGCGATCGAGTCGCCCGTCGCGGGATCGACGACCGGGAACGTCTCGCCGCCCTCTGCGTCGCTCCAGCGACCGTCGACGTAGGCCTGTGTGCGAAGCAGATCCGGGGCGATCGTCGCCACGGCGCGGACGATACCGCGTCGCTCCCGCGATCGACCATCGGTCAAGCCGGAGGCCGAAAGTGCCGACCATGAGGCGGAGTAGAGTCATGCTGGTGGAGCCCCTATTCGTGCGCTTCGAGGAGGTGCGTCCGTTCGCGCTCGCGGACGGCGTCACCGGACGCCCGCTCTTCGGTGCGGGCGCGATGCTCAACCTGATCGAGTTCGAGCCCGGCGCGACCGTCCCGCTGCACAGCCACGTGCACGAGCAGCTCGGCCTCGTGCTGCGCGGGATGCAGGCGCTCGTCGTCGACGGCGTCCCGCACGAGCTCGGCCCGATGGAGGGGTACGTCCTGCCGGGCGGCGTCGAGCACTCCGCCTACTGCGGGCCCGAGGGCGCACTCGTCCTCGACGTCTTCCAGCCCGTTCGCGAGGACTACCGCGACGCGTGGGAGCGCACCGCCTGAGGCGCGGGAGGACCTGAGGTGGCGCTCCTTCGACGACGTACCAGGGCGGAGATCCCCCACGCCGGGCCGTACGCACCCGGGTGGGAGGTGCCGGCGCACTTCAACTTCACGCGCGACGTCGTCGACACGCTCGCTGCCGACCCGGCGCGAGCCGCGCTGACGTTCGTCGACCGCGAGGGGATCGTCGACAGGCGCACGTTCCACGAGATCTCGGGCGACGCGGCCCGCTGGGCGCACCTCCTCCGGACGCGCCTCGACCGGGGCGACCGCGTCCTCTTCGCGATCGGGAAGGTGCCGGCCTGGCATTGCGCGATGCTGGGGGCGCTGAAGAGCGGCCTCGTCTCGGTGCCGAGCCCGGACATGCTCCGCGCGCGCGACCTCGCGTTCCGCACACGTCACTCCGGCGCGCGTCTCGTCGTCGCGGACCGCTCCCTCGAGCCGGAGATCGAGGAGATGCGCCACCAGGTCGGGGCCAACGTCTCCATCCTCTACCTCGACGAGGCGCTCGAGGAGCTCCGCCGCTACATGCCCGTCGCTCCGACCGAGGACACGGTGGCGGGCGAGACCGCATTCATCCTCTACACGTCGGGGACGACGAAGGATCCGAAAGGCGTGGTCCACACGCACGCCTACACGTGGGCCCAACGCGCCCAGGCGACGCACTGGCTCGACGCCCACGAAGGCGACGTCGTGTGGTGCACGGCGGGAACCGGTTGGGCGAAGGCGATCTGGAACTCGCTCCTCGGGCCGTGGTCGCACGGCGCCGAGATCGTCCTGCACCAGGGCCCGTTCGACGCGGAGGAGCGCCTGTCGCTGCTCCAGCGGCTCGGGGTCACGGTGCTCTGCCAGGCGCCGACCGAGTACCGCATGCTGGCGAAGCTCGAGAGCCTCGGTGCGGCGCACCTGCCGCGGCTGCGCCACGCGGTCTCCGCGGGCGAGCCGCTCAATCCGGAGGTGATCGCGCGCTTCCAGGACGCCCTCGGGCTCACCGTGCACGACGGCTACGGCCAGACCGAGAACTCGCTGCTCGTCGCGAACCCGCCTGGCGCTCCGGTGCGGCCGGGCTCGATGGGCGTGCCCACGCCCGGCCACGACGTCGCGGTCATCGACGAGTCGGGCCACGTGTGCCCGCCCGGAGTCGAGGGCGATCTCGCCGTGATCGGGCGGCCGCCGACGCTCTTCGTCGGCTACTGGGACGCGCCAGAGGAGACCGAGGCGGTCTTCCGCGACGGCTGGTATCTGACCGGCGACCGCGCAACGAGGGACGAGGACGGCTACCTGTGGTTCGTCGGCCGCTCCGACGACGTCATCCTGTCGGCGGCGTACCGGATCGGGCCGTTCGAGGTCGAGAGCGCCCTGCTCGAGCACCCCGCCGTCGCGGAGAGCGGCGTCGTCGGCGTCCCCGACCTCGACCGGGGGCAGATCGTCAAGGCGTTCGTCGTGCTCCGGCCCGGCCACGAGCCGGGCGACCGGCTCGCGCGCGAGCTCCAGGAGCACGTGAAGGCGGTGACCGCCCCCTACAAGTACCCGCGCGCGATCACGTTCGTGGACGAGCTCCCGAAGACACCGAGCGGAAAGATCCGGCGCAGCGAGCTGCGGCGGCTGAACGACGCACTCGGCGTCTCGAGCCCGCGGATGAGCGTGGTCCCGGATGCACCCGAGGTCGACACCGTGGCCGTGGAGGCTGCCGCGGCGGAGGAAGCGGCCCGGCTCGCGGCCGAGGCCGAGGCCGCGGCCGAGCGCGAACGGGCCGAGGCAGTGGAGCGCGCCCGCCGAGAGGCTGCGGCGGCCGCCGAGCGCGCGCGGGCGGAGGCCGAGGAACGGGCTCGGCGGGAGGCGGAGGAGACCGCTCGCGTCGAGGCAGAGGCTGCCGAAGGGGCACGAGCCGACGCCGAAGCAGCCGAACGGGCACGAACCGAAGCCGAAGCAGCCGAACGGGCACGAGCCGAGGAAGAAGCGGCAGACAAAGCCCGCGCCGAGGCAGAGGCCGCAGAACGCGCTCGCCGGGAGGCCGAGGAGGCCGAAGCACGCCACCGCGCCGAGGAGGAAGAGCGCGCACGCGCCGAAGCCGAAGCAGCCGAACGGGCACGAGCCGACGCCGAAGCAGCCGAACGGGCACGCGTCGAGGCGGAAGCCGCCGAACGGGCACGCGCCGACGCCGAAGCAGCGGAGCTGGCGCGCGCGGAGGCGGAAGCAGCGGAAAAGGCCCGGGCCGAGGCAGAGGCCGCCGAGCGCGCCCGAGCCGAGGCGGAGGCGGAGGCGGAGGCGTGGGCCCGGATCGAGGCGGCCGAAGAGGCGGCACGCCGCCGGGCGGAGGAAGAAGAAGAAGAGGAGGCCGCTGCCCTGGCTGCGCTCGCCGAGGCGCCCGAGGCTCCAGAGGAGCTCGAGGAGGACGTCGACGAGGTCGTG
>DATBIQ010000053.1:0-5543 GCA_036556865.1 Gaiella sp. | reverse complement strand
GTAGAGGTTCGCGAACGCCTGCACGACGACGTCGTCCCCGAACGAGACGCCGTCGATCAGGCGGTACGGGGCCTCGTTCGCCGGCAGGTCAGCCATGGCCGAAGTAGGAGGCCACGGCGCGCACGACCGCGTCGATCTGGGCCTCCGTGATTCCGGGATAGAGCGGCAGCGACAGAGACTCGGCGGCGAGCCGCTCCGCGACGGGGAAGTCGCCCTCGCCGTGGCCGAGCCACGCGTACGCCTCCGAGAGGTGGACCGGCTGAGGGTAGTGGCGCCCGGTGCCGACGCCCCGTTCGGCCAGGTGGTCGGCGAGCGCCGCGGGGTCGGCGGTGCGGACGACGTACAGGTGCCACACCGGCTCGCTGCCGGCGGGGACGTGCGGGAGCCGCAGGTCGCCGACGGCCTGGAGCGCGTCGGTGTAGAGCCGCGCGGCTGCGCGACGGCTCTCGTTCCACTCCTCGAGCACCGGGAGCTTCCGGAGGAGGACGGCCGCCTGGATCGTGTCCAGGCGGGCGGTGTATCCCTCCCGCTCGTGCTCGTACTTCCGCCTCTGGCCGTGCTCGCGCAGCGCGCGTGCCTGGGCCGCGAGCCGCTCGTCGTCGGTCACGAGGGCGCCTGCGTCGCCGAACGCGCCGAGGTTCTTGCCGGGGTAGAAGCTGAACGCGCCCGCGAGGCCGGCCGCACCGGCGGCCAACCCGTCCCGGGTCGCCCCGTGCGCCTGGCACGCGTCCTCCACGAGGACGAGCCCCCTGGCCGACGCGAGGGCGTCGAGCCGCGTCAGGTCCGCCATCTGGCCGAACAGGTGGACCGGCATCACCGCCTGCGTCCGGCCGCCGATCGCGTCCGCCACGGCGTCGACGTCGAGGCCGTAGTCGTCGTCTCGCACATCGGCGAGCACCGGCCGCAGCCCGGCCTGCGTCACCGCCTCGAGCGTGGCGACGAACGTCTGGGCGGGCACGACCACCTCGTCGCCCGGCTCGAGCTCGGCGGCGAGGAGCGCGAGCCGGAGCGCGTCGAGGCCGCTGGCCGTGCCGACGCAGTGGGCGCTCCCGCAGAAGGCCGCAAACCGCTCCTCGAACTGCGCGACCGCCGGTCCGTTGATGAACGCATTGCTCTCGATCAGCTCCGCGAGGTCGAGGAGGATCGCCTCGGCCAGGGGCTCGTGGCTCGACCGGAGGTCGAGAAACGGCACCTCGGCGCCGGTGGCGAAGGACGTGCTCAGACGCCCACGACCCTGGGCGAGAGGCCGAGGCCCGCGAGCTGCTCCCGGATCTCGTCCACGTAGATCGGGTTCATCGCGACGACGAGATCGGGGCGGACGCCGACCAGCTCCTCGGGCGCGACGACCCGGTGGCCCGTCCCGGCGATGAACATGTCCTGCTTGAAGGGGTTGATGTCCACGGCGACCTCGACCTCGGGGCCGACGCCGAGCGTCGTGAGGAAGCCGACGGCTTTCGAGCCCGCCCCCCAGACCACGGCCCGGCCGCCCTCGGCGCGCAGGCCCCGCAGCTCGTCCCGCCAGCGGGTGCTGGTCGCCGCCAGCGTGGCTGCGAAGGCGTCGACCGTCTCGCGGAGGGCCTCGACGCTCTCCTCCGCCGGGTGCGGGCCCGACGGCGCGCCCGCGGCGGGCCGCGCCTCGAGCACGATGTACTGGTCGTCGTAGTCGAGGGCGAGGTCGAGGACGTCGAAGCCCGACCGTCGGAACAGGCGGGCCATCGAGCCGGGGCTGAAGTAGGAGCAGTGCTCGTAGTAGAGGTCCCAGAACGCCGCTTCCCGCAGCACCCGCACGACGTCCGGGAGGTCGAAGAGGACGACGGTCTCCGTCCGGTCGCCGATGCCGCGGCGGATGTCGCCGAGGAAGGCACGGACGGGCGCGATGTGCTCGACCGTGTGCCGGCAGACGACGGCATCGGCGTCGAGCGGCCCCCACTCCCCGTCGTAGAGCTCCGCGAAGAAGCTCAGTCGGCCGGCGCCGTGAGCCGGCAGGCGCTCCTCGACGAACGCCGGGTCGATCCCGACCCCGTCGTTGTCCCCCAGCTCGCACATCGTCGCGAGGAACTCCCCCTTGCCGCAGCCGATCTCGATGATGCGCTTGCCGCGCAGGTCGTAGCGCTCGACCCAGCGTGCGGCGAGCTCGTGCGCGAAGGTGCGAAAACGGGGCGAGAAGCCCTGCGTCTCCTCGTACGCGACCGAGTAGTCCTGGTGCGAGCCGTCGAAGGCGGTGTTGGCGATGAAGCCGCAGTCGGCGCAGAAGGCGAGCCGCAGGGTCCCGCGCGGGAACGTGAGCGCCGCCTCCTGGGTCGGGACGAGCCGGCAGCTGTGCACGGGGACGTCCTCCTGCTCGTAGAAGACCGACGTCGCGAGCGAGCCGCAGCTCCGGCACGCGTACGCCGCCTTCGTCCCGGGCTCCTCGAGCAGCGTCTCGGGCGCGCTCATACGACCTGCGGCGTCGGCACGGGCACGACGAAGCGCCCGCCGCGGTCGACGTACTCCGCCTGCTGCCGGATCACCTCGTCGCGGTAGTTCCAGGCCAGCAGGAGCACGTAGTCCGGCTGCTCCTCGAGCAGCGTGGCCGGGTCGAGGATCGGCAGGTGCGTTCCCGGCATGTGCAGCCCCTGCTTGTGCACGTTGCGGTCGACGACGAAGTCGACGAGCTCGGGCCCGATGCCGGCGTAGTTGACGAGCGTGCTCCCCTTCGCGGCCGCGCCGTAGGCGGCGATCCGGTTCCCGTCCCGCCTCAGGCGGTGGAGCAGCTCGAGCAGCCCGGTCCGGATCCCCTCGACACGGCTCCCGAACGACTCGTAGTAGGAGAAGTCGGTCAGGCCCTCCGCACGCTCGGCCTCGAGGTAGGACCGCGCCGACTCCTCGACGCGATCGCTGCGGCTGACCCACCAGCGCAGCGTGCCGCCCTGCAGGTCGGGGAAGTGCTCGACCCGGTTGAGCCTCAGCCCGTGCCGGCGCATCAAGGCGTCGACGGCGGTGCACGAGAAGTAGCAGAAGTGCTCGTGGTAGATCGTGTCGAACTCGGTGTGGTCGATCAGATCCTTGACGTACGTGTTCTCGATCGTCGCGACACCCTCGTCCGCGAGCAGGATCGCGATCCCCTCGACGAAGCTGTTCAGGGTGGGCGTGTGCGCCATGACGTTGTTCGCGACGATCACGTCCGCCCGCATCCCCTCCGCGACGAGTCGCCGCGCGAGATCCGCGCCGAAGAACTCCTGCAGCGTCGGGACGCCGGCTGCCTCCGCGGCCTCGGCCTGCTCGGGCGCCGGGTCGATCCCCAGCACGGGAACGCCGCGCTCGACGAAGTTCCGGAGGAGGTAGCCGTCGTTGGACGCGAGCTCGACGACGAGACTGTCGGGGCCGAGGCGGCGCTCGTCGATCAGCCGGAACGCGTGCTCGCGCGAGTGTCGGAGCAGGCCCTCCGAGAAGGACGAGAAGTAGAGGTAGTTGTCGACGAAGAGCTCGTCCGGATCGACCTCCTCGAGGATCTGCACGAGCGAGCACGAGGGGCAGAAGGCGACGTCGAGCGGGTAGCGGGCCTCGGGCCCGTCGAGCTGATCCGGCCGCAGCAGCGCGTCCGGCAGCGGCATCGAGCCGAGCTCCAGGAACACGCGCAGGCCACCCTCGCCGCACGAGCGGCACGTGCGCACCGGTGCGCCGGCGTGGCCCTCCTCGACTGCCGTCTCCAGCGGCGCGGTCGTCACGCGGGGAGCTCCAGCGCGGGCCGTGCGACCCAGCGCAGGCTCTCGTCGAGCGCGCCCGCCTCCTGCAGCTCCTTCACGCGCTTGATCCGCAGGTAGCGCGAGCTCGCGAACTCCTCCTCGCCCAGCCCCTCGCGCAGGAACGCCTCGTAGAGCTCCTCGACGCCCCGGCGCACCGTCCACTGCGGGTCGAAGGCCGGCAGCGTCTCCGCGAGCTTGTCGCAGTTGACCCGGTAGCACCGCTTGTCGGGGCCGCCGTCCTCGGCGTAGGCGACCTCGCTGCCGGGGATCACCGCTGCGACGATGTCCGCGACCTCGCGGACGCGGTAGTTCTCCTCGGTGCGGCCGACGTTGAACGCCTCGTCGTGGACGAGCTCGCGCGGCGCCTCCAGCGCGGCCAGGAACGCCCGCGAGATGTCCTCGATGTGCACGAGCGGCCGCCAGGGCGTGCCGTCGCTCATGATCAGGACGCGGCCGGTCGTGAACGCGAGGCCCGCCAGGTTGTTGACGACGAGGTCGCCGCGCAGCCGGCGAGAGACGCCGTACGCGGTCGAGCTGCGGAGGTACACGGGGCTGAAGTCGTCGTCCGCGAGCAGCGCGAGATCGTGCTCGGCGAGCAGCTTCGAGCGGCCGTAGGGCGTGACGGGGTTCCAGTCGGCGGTCTCGTCGAGGAAGTCGTCGCCCGCGGCGCCGTAGAGGCTGCACGAGGACGAGAAGAGGAAGCGCGGGACGCCCGCCGCCTTCGCGAGCTTCGCCACCCGCACGGCGGCGTGGTGGTTGATGTCATAGGTCGTCTCCGGCCGGTAGTCGCCGAGCGGGTCGTTCGAGATCGCGGCGAGGTGGATGACGCAGTCGAAGCCCTCGAAATGCCGCTGCTCCGCCGCCCGGATGTCCAGCCGCAGCGAGCCGCCCGGCGTCTCCTCGGTCCCGAGCGTGCAGCCCTCGTAGAGATAGCTGTCGAGCCCGACCACGTCGTGCCCCGCCTGCTCCAGCAACGGCACCATGACGCTGCCGATGTAGCCGTCGTGACCGGTGACCAGCACGCGCATCAGGAGCTCCAGACCCTCCAGGGCGCGCCGTTCTGCCACAGCTCCTCGAGCAGCTTCTTGTCGCGCAGCGTGTCCATGCACTGCCAGAACGAGGTGTGGCGGTACGCCATCAGCTGACCCTCCTGCGCGAGCCGCTCGAGCGGCTCCCGCTCCCACTGCGTGTCGTCGCCGTCGACGTAGTCGAAGACCTCGGGCTCGAGCACGAAGAAGGCGCCGTTGATCCAGCCCTCGCCGAGCTGGGGCTTCTCCGAGAACTCCGTCACCCGGTCGCCGTCGATGGTGAGGTGGCCGAACCGCGCCGGCGGCCGCACCGTCGTCATCGTCGCCAGGCGCCCGTGGGCCCGGTGGAACGCGTACAGGTCGTTGAGGTCGATGTCCGCGACGCCGTCGCCCCAGGTGAGCATGAAGGTCTCGTCCCCAAGGTACGGCGCGAGCCGCTTGATCCGCCCGCCGGTCGCGGTGTCGTGGCCGGTGTCGACGAGGTCGATCGTCCAGTCCTCGCCGCCGCCGTTGCCGTTGCCGTTCGCGTGCGGCTTCACGACTCCGTGCTTCAGCGAGACGGTGAGGTCGCTCGCGAGCGAGCAGTAGTCGATCATCCACCGCTTGATGTAGTCGCCCTTGTACCCGAGCGCGATCACGAAGTCGGTCAGGTCGTGATGGGCGTAGATCTTCATGATGTGCCAGAGGATCGGCCGGCCGCCGATCTCCACCATCGGCTTCGGCTTGACCTCCGTCTCCTCGGAGATGCGACTCCCGAGGCCGCCCGCGAGGATCGCGACCTTCACCGGCG
>DATBIQ010000052.1:0-19328 GCA_036556865.1 Gaiella sp. | reverse complement strand
GGGTCGGAGGGCGCGGTGCTCCTCGACGACGGCGAGGAGCTGGCGCGCGCGACGCCTCCCGCCGTCGACGCCGTCGACGGGACCGCCGCGGGCGACGCGTTCACCGCCTGCCTGCTCGTCTCGCTGCTCGAGGAGCGCCCGGAGGACGAGGCGCTCCGCCGCGCGTGCGCCGCCGGAGCGCTCGCCGCATCGCGCTTCGGCGCCCAGCCTTCGCTCCCGACCGCTGCGGAAGTCGACGCGATCCTCGCTCGGGGATAATCGCCGCGTGGCGACGCCGCTCATCCTCGACTGCGACCCGGGTCACGACGACGCGATCGCGTTGCTCCTCGCTCTCGGGAGCCCCGAGGTCGAGCTGCTCGGCGTGACGACGACGTACGGCAACCAGACGCTGGAGAAGACCACGGCGAACGCGCTGCGGGTGCTCGAGCTCGCCGGGCGTCCGGAGGTGCCGGTGGCGGCGGGCGCGGCCGCGCCCCTCGAGCGGGAGCTCGTCGTCGCCGCCCACGTCCACGGCGAGAGCGGGCTCGACGGGCCCACGCTCCCGGCTCCGAGCGTCGAGCCGTTCTCGACCGACGCGGTCGAGTGGATGGCCGGTGCCGTCGCCGACGCGTCGGACGCTGTGACGCTCGTCCCGACCGGTCCGCTGACGAACGTCGCGCGCTACCTCGCGGAGCACGGGACGGACGGGATCGAGCGGATCGTCCTCATGGGCGGCGCGATCGCCGAGGGGAACATGACGCCGGCGGCCGAGTTCAACATCTGGGCCGACCCCGAGGCTGCGCAGGCCGTGCTCCACGCCGACGTCGACGTGACGATGATCGGGCTCGACGTCACCCACAGGGCGGTGACGGGACCCGACGTCCAGCGCAGGCTCCGAGGGGCGGGCTCGATCGGCGTCTTCGTCGCCGAGCTCGTGGAGTTCTTCACCGTCTACCACCGGCAGACGTACGGCTGGGAGGGCGCTCCCATCCACGACGCCGTGGCCGTGGCGCACGTCCTCCGGCCAGGCATGGTCGAGACGAAGCTCCGCAACGTGGAGGTCGAGCTCGGGTCGGAGCTCTGCCGCGGTCGAACCGTCGTCGACCTCTGGCAGCGCACCGACCGGCCTGCGAACGCCCACGTCGGCGTCGACCTCGACAGCGACGCCTTCTTCGACCTGCTCGTCGAGCGGATCGCGCGGCTCTAGACCAGCTCCCCAGGCAGGATTCGGCAGGAGCCGAATCCTGCGGCTCGATGTTCGCCGACGGCGGGGCACGCCCCTGAAGGCGCCCGCTTCGCGGTCGCGACAGCCCCATTGCCGAAACACGGTAGGTTCGCGGCATGGGCGACGTCATGGTCTTCGTCGAGGTGCCCTCCGGCTCGCGGAACAAGTACGAGCTCGACGCCGAAACCGGCCACATCGTCCTCGACCGACGCCTCTTCACGTCGATGAGCTATCCGGCGGACTATGGGTTCGTCGAGGGCACGTTGGGCGAGGACGGCGACCCGCTCGACGCGCTCTGCCTCGTGGGCGAGCCGACGTTCCCGGGCTGCCGGATCCCCGCGCGGGTCGTCGGCGTGTTCCACATGACCGATGCGAAGGGGCCCGACGAGAAGATCCTCTGCGTCCCGCTCAAGGACCCCGCCTGGATGAGGGTGCACGACGTCCACGACATCCCGCCCGAGCTCCGCAACGAGATCGAGCACTTCTTCCAGGTGTACAAGGACCTCGAGGCGGAGAAGGTCGAGACGCGCGGCTTCGGGAACCGCGCCGAGGCCGACCTGATCGTCGACGAGGCGCGGGCGCGCGCGACCTAGTCGGGCGCCCGGTACGCGATCACCCGAACCCGCTCGAGGGTGACCATTCCCTCGGTCACCATCTCGTCCAGGAGCGGCAGTACGCGCTCGACGTTCTCCGCGGTGTCGACGATCTCGACGACGACCGGCAGGTCTTCGCTCAGCCGCAGGATGCGCGAGGAGTGGATCCGCGAGTGGGCCCCGAAGCCCTCGATCCCCCGGAGCACGGTCGCGCCGGCGAGCCCCTCCTCGCGGACGCGACGAACGATCGCCTCGTAGAGCGGCCGACCGTGCCATGTGTCGGACTCGCCGATGAAGATCCGCAGGAGCGTGCCCTCGCCCTGCATGCGCACTAGAACGCCCTCCCCGCGACGATGCCGAGGTAGACGGCCACGAGGCCAGCCGCGACGCTCCCGAGCGTGTTGGCGAGCGCGAGCGCGACGGCCCCGTCCTCGAGCAGCCTGTAGCTCTCCAGCGACAGCGTCGAGAACGTCGTGTACGCGCCGAGAAACCCGATCGTGAGCGCGGAGCGGAGCCATGGATCGACGGTGAATCGCTCGGTCAGGAGGACGAAGACGAGACCGAGCGCGAACGCACCCGAGATGTTCACGACGAACGTCCCGACCGGGAAGGCGCCCGGCCACTGCCTGCTGACGACGCCGTCGATGCCGTAGCGGGCGAGCGCGCCGAACGCGCCGGCGACGGCAATCCCGACAACGGTCATGCGCGGGACGATATTCCCCGCAGGCGCGCTGTGCCTCCTAAAGAAAAGTGTCGTCCTGTGCGTCAAAGAGGTGTGATCTCACGTCGTGGAGTGAGTCTCGACGAGCTCGAGGCGCTGTACCGTCGACGCTTCGACGTCTTCGCGCGCGTTGCAGCGAGCGTCACCGGCGATGCGGAACGCGCACGAGACGTCGTGCAGGAGGCATTCGCGGCCGCGGTGCGCAAGCGTGCCTCCTTTCGAGGCGCTGGGCCACTCGAAGCGTGGGTGTGGCGCATCGTGCTCAACAGCGCACGCTCGGAAGCACGAAGGAGGACGCCCACCGCGGAACCCGACCCGTACGCCGGTACGAACGGCCACCACGCAGTCACGAACGGCCGCTCCGAGCACGACTTCGAACTCCGCGATGCCCTCGCCCGCCTCCCGGAGCGCCAGCGGACGGCCGTCTTCCTCCGCTATTACGCGGACCTCGACTACGCGGCGATCGGAGAGGCGCTGGGCATCGCCGAGGGCACAGTCGCTGCGACTCTCAACGCGGCGCACGCCGCGCTCCGAAACCGTTTGCAGGAGGTACGGGCATGACCGGCATCGACCGCGCCACCCTCGATCGCATCCTTCCACCCACACCTGCTCCGGCCGACTGGGATGACGTGATCGACAGGGCGGGAGTCCGCAAACGTGGTCGTCCGCGCCATCTCGTCGCCGTCGTCGTGGCAGCCCTCGTCGTCGTCGGCACCGCGTCGGCCCTCGGGGCCGCGCGCGTCCTGTTCTGGAATCCCCGCGAGACCCCCAAGGTGGCGTACCTCCACGACGGCGGGCTCTACGTCGTGAGTGCAGACGGCGGCAAGCCGCTCCAGCTTGCCCGTGATGCTCGCTGCTGCGCAACGTGGTCACCGGACGAGGGGCGCATCGCCTACACGACGGAGCGCGGCGGGATCTGGATCGTCCGCGTGGATGGAACAGGACGGAGGAGACTGGTGGGCGATGCCCGATCGCCGGCCTGGTCGCCTGACGGGCGACGCCTCGCCTACTCCGGTGCGGGCGGGATCTTCCTGGTCGGCGTCGACGGACGACGACCGCGAAAGCTGGTCGGCGACGCTGCTGCTCCGCGGTGGTCACCCGACGGGCAGCACATCCTGTTCACACGGGGAGGGGACCTCTGGGTCGTGGGTGTCAACGGCACGCCCGTACGCAACCTCACCGGAACCCCGGACGATGAGGAGGCGGGGGCGCAGTGGTCCCCGGACGGCCGGACGATCCTGTTCGCGCGGTCTTTCCGCGAGACCGCGACGCGCGTGACCAACGAGATCTACCTCACGAACGCGCAAGGGACCTGGGAGCGCAGGCTGACCTCGGACGACGTCTTCGACGGCCACCCGTCATGGGCGCCCGATGGCCAGCAGATCGTCTTCGCCTGCGGTCGCGTGAACGCACACGTCTGCGTCATGTACAGCGACGGGACGGGAAGACGCGACCTCGGCGTTCCTGCGCGCCACGACGCTCCTGTCGCCTGGTCGGCGGACGGGACGAAGATCGCCTACACGGCGTCGGACGGCTCGGGAGTCGAGGTCCTGAACGCGGACGGGTCCGGACGCCATCGAGTCGACGGTGTGCCCGCCGGGGCGGTGTTCGTCGCCTGGGAAACCGGCCCTCGCGGGTACCTCAAGACGTGCTGCTGACCGTTCTCGGTCAGCGCCCGCGCAGGACTCGCCGCCGCTCCGCAGAAGCAGCAAGCCCATGGCAACGCGGAGGAAGCGGAGGGCGCCGGCGCGGACGCGGAAGCCGCGCAGCCCGGCGCGCGTCCGGAAGAAGAAGTCCACCAGGACCCGCGGTCATCACCATCCCGAGCTGTGGGGGCTCGGGCTCGTCGTCGTCGGGCTCCTGCTCGCGACCGTCCTCTGGCTCGGTTGGGACGGCGGCCCGGTCGGCTCGGAGGTCGCCGGCTGGCTGCGTGACGGGCTCGGCGCCGCCGCGCCGCTCGTCCCGGCGGGCCTGGTCGCCCTCGGCGGCCTGATGCTCGTCCGCAGCGAGCTGGTCGACCTGCGACCGTTCCGGACGGGGCTCGTCGTCGGCGTCGTCGGCCTCGTGCTCGCGCTCGGCGAGGACCACGGCGGCGCGCTCGGCGGGGCGGTCGGTGGCGGCCTCGCGAGCGTGATCGGCGGCGCCGGGACGCTGATCGTCGGTGTCGCGCTGCTCCTCGCGGGCCTCCTGCTCGTCACGGGCGCCTCGGCGGGAGCCGTGTTGCGGCGCTCGGGGCACGCTGTCCGGCGAGCCGGGACCGCCGCGCGGCGCTCGATCGAGAGCATCGACTGGGCCGACTGGAGCGACGACTCCTCGGTCGAGAGCCTCGAGGCGGCACCTTCCCGCGGCTCCCTCACACGCCCCGTGCCGGTGGACGGCATGGAGGCCTTCCCCGACGTCGTTGCGCCCGCGCCCCAGTCGGCCGAGCCGCCGCCGCTGCTGCCGCCCGAGCCCGCGCCGGAGGACGAGCCCACGGCCGACGATCCCGCGCTCGCGTTCGCCGCACCCCGGACGAGCGGCACCTACCGGCTGCCCGACCGAGCGCTCCTCAAGCCGAGCCCTCCGAGCCGGAGCGACTCGGCCGACGTCAGCGCCCGCACGGCGCAGGTGCTGGTCCAGACCCTCGCGCACTTCGGCGTCGAGGCGACCGTCGTCGGCACCATCGCCGGGCCCCGCGTCGTCCGCTACGAGCTCCAGCTCGCGCCGGGGACGAAGGTCTCGAAGGTGGCAGGCCTGAAGGACGACCTCTCGTACGCGCTCGCGACGACGGAGATCCGCATCCTCGCGCCGATCCCCGGGAAGCAGGCCGTGGGGGTGGAGGTGCCGAACCTCGCGCCCCGCATGGTCACGCTGGGCGACATCTACGACGACCTGCCCGGCACGGCGAGCCCGCTCTCGGTCTGGCTCGGCAAGGACATCTCGGGCAACGCCGTCTGGACCGACCTCGCGAGGATGCCGCACCTGCTCATCGCGGGGACGACCGGCTCGGGCAAGTCGGGCTGCATCAACACGCTGCTCACGTCCGTGCTCCTGCGGGCGACGCCGGACGACGTCCGGATGATCCTGATCGACCCGAAGCGGATCGAGCTCAACTTCTACGAGTCGATCCCGCACCTTCTGACGCCGGTCGTCTCGAGCCCGAAGGAGGCGTCGGCGGTGCTCCAGAACGTCGTCGCCGAGATGGAGCGCCGCTACGAGCGCCTGTCGCTCGTCCGCGCGCGGAACCTGCCCGAGGCGAACCGCACGTTCAGGGCCCGGGGAGAGGACCCGCTGCCGTACCTCCTGGTCGTCATCGACGAGCTCGCCGACCTGATGATGGTGTCGCCGCAGGCGGTCGAGGACGCCATCATCCGCCTCGCCCAGAAGTCGCGGGCCGTCGGGATCCACCTCGTGCTCGCGACGCAGCGCCCGTCGGTGGACGTGATCACCGGCATGATCAAGGCGAACGTCCCGAGCCGCATCGCGTTCGCGGTCTCGAGCCAGACCGACTCGCGGGTGATCCTCGACGGCGCGGGGGCCGAGAGCCTCCTCGGCCAGGGCGACATGCTCTTCAAGCCGCTCGGAACCTCCCGGCTGCAACGCGTCCAGGGCGCGTTCGTGACCGAGGAGGAGATCGCGCTCGTCGTGGAGCAGTGCCGCTCGCAGCGCGGCCAGGAGCTCGACGAGACGCTGCTCGAGGCCCCCGAGAGCGCGCCGTCCGAGGACGGGGAGGACGACCTCGACTTCGACCCGGACGAGGACCCCCTGCTCGACAAGGCGATCGAGATCGTGGTGCAGACCCAGACCGCGTCGGTGTCGCTCCTCCAGCGGCGTCTGCGCGTTGGATACACGCGTGCGGGACGGCTGATCGACATGCTCGAGCGCCGCGGGATCATCTCTGGCTACGAGGGCTCGAAACCGCGCCGGGTGCTCCTCGAGGAGCACCAGCTCACGTCGGTGATCGGGCCGTCCTAGCGCCCCCGCGCGCCCGAGCTTTCTAACAACTCGTCGTCCGGACAGCGACTATTGTTCCGCCGTTACCGCTCAGTCCAACTTCGTGTGCAATCCCGCGTCAGAAGGGCGGGAGGCTCCGTCAAAGCACCACCAAGGAGGGTACGTGGCGATTCGTAAATGGATGGTCGTCGCCTCGCTCGCGCTCGTCGCGGTCCTGGCGCTGACCGTCGCCTCGATCGGCTCGGCGAAGCCCGAGGCCAACGCGGCGATCAAGGTCGCGGTCGTGACCGACATCGGCGGCCTGAACGACAAGGGCTTCAACGCCCTTGCGGCCAAGGGCCTGAACGACGCGAAGAAGAAGCTCGGCGTCACGGGCCGCGTCTACATCTCGAAGACGGCGGCGGACTACATCCCGAACCTGTCGACCGCGGCCCGCCAGGGCTACGACCTCGTGATCGGGAACGGCTTCCTGATGGGCGACGCCATGGCGGCCGTCGCAAAGCGGTTCCCCGACACGAACTTCGCGATCATCGACTTCCCGTGGGTCGCTCTCAAGGGCAAGCCGAAGAACGTGCGCGGCCTCGTCTTCAAGGAGGCCGAGGCCGGGTACCTCGCCGGCGTCGCGGCTGCCACGGTGGCCAACGGTGAGCCGGTCGCATCCGTCGGGGGCCAGGCGGTCCCGGCTGTCGTCGCGTTCCTCGCCGGCTACAAGGCGGGGGCGACGAAGACGAAGCCCGGCACGCAGGTCCTGTCGGGCTACTCGGAGGACTTCGTCGACCAGGCGAAGTGCAAGGAGCTCGCGACGAACCAGATCTCGCAGGGCGCGAAGGTCGTCTTCGCGGCCGCGGGTGGCTGCGGGCTCGGCGCCCTCCAGGCGGCGAAGGAGCAGAAGGTCTGGGGCATCGGCGTCGACTCCGACCAGGGCTACCTCGGAACGCACATCCTCACGAGCGCGACCAAGAAGGTCGACCTCGCCGTCTTCACGACGGCCGGCCAGGTCAAGTCGGGCAAGTTCAAGGGCGGCACCGACGGCGTCTTCACCGTCAAGAACGGCGGCGTCGGGTACGGCAAGGTCAGCACGAAGGCGCCGAAGCGCGCCGCGCTGATCGCCAAGCTGAACGCGGTCTCGAAGCAGATCGCTGCCGGCAAGATCAAGCCGCCGATCAAGTAGCACCTCGGCGGAGCCGGAAGAACCAGCGGGCGGGCCCTTCGGGCCCGCCCGTCTCGTTTGAGACGGCCGCCGGGCGGGTAGCTTCGGAACATGGTCGCGGCGAAGCGAGCGGTGGTGTGCGCCCTTGCTGTGCTGGTCGCGGTCGTGGTCGCGGGCTGCGGGGGCGACGGCGGCGGCGGCACCGGCAGTGGGTCGGACGTCCGCGTCGCGCTGGTCACGGACATCGGCGGGCTGAACGACCGCGGCTTCAACGCCCTTGCGAACGAGGGCCTCGAGCGCGCGGAGACGGAGCTCGGCATCGAAGGCCGCGTGTTCATCTCACGGGCGGCCAACGACTACGTCCCGAACCTGTCGCGCGCCGCGCGGGACGGCTACGACCTCGTGATCGGGAACGGCTTCCTCATGGGAGACGCCCTGGCGTCGGTCGCCGGGCAGTACCCCGACACGAGCTTCGCGATCATCGACTTCCCGTGGGAGGCCCTGAAGGGCAAGCCGGCGAACGCGCGCGGCCTGATCTTTGCGGAGCAGCAGGCCGGCTACCTCGCGGGCGTCGCCGCGGCAACGGTCGCCGAGACCGGCGCCGTGAGCGCGGTCGGCGGGCAGAAGGTGCCCGCGGTCGTCGCGTTCCTCGCGGGCTACCGCGCGGGCGCGAAGGCGACCGTCCCGCAGATCCGCGTGGTCGAGGGCTACTCGGAGGACTTCGTCGACCAGGCGAAGTGCAAGGAGGTCGCGCTCACCCAGCTCGGCCAGGGCTCGAAAGTCGTCTTCGCCGCGGCTGGCGGCTGCGGCCTCGGCGCGCTGCAGGCGGCGAAGGAGCGGAACGCCTGGGGGATCGGCGTCGACAACGACCAGTCGTTCCTCGGCTCGTACATCCTCACGAGCGCCACGAAGAAGGTCGACGTCGCCGTGTTCGACACGATCCAGAAGGTCGTCGACGGTGACTTCGAGGGTGGCGGCGACACGCTCTACGACGTCTCGAACGACGGTGTCGGCTACGGGAAGGTCAGCGCCGACGCGCCCGACCGGGACGCCCTGATCGCGAAGCTCGACGACGTCTCGAAGCAGATCGCCGACGGCGACCTCGACATCGCGCGCCCGTAGCGGCGCCTCGGCCGCACTCGTAACCCCGCAACGGATTTCGTCCGGCGCGGGGCGAGACTATGATCGCCCGCATGCCCGAGCGGCCGGTCGTCCTCGAGATGGAGCACATCACGAAGCGCTTCCCGGGCATCGTCGCGAACGACGACGTCAGCTTCGACCTCGTCGAGGGTGAGGTGCACGCGCTGCTCGGCGAGAACGGCGCCGGCAAGTCCACGCTGATGAACATCCTCTACGGGCTCTACCACCCGGACGAGGGCGAGATCCGGATCAAGGGCAAGCGCGTGCAGCTCGGCTCGCCGCGGGCGGCGATCGACGCCGGCGTCGGCATGGTGCACCAGCACTTCATGCTGATCCCGGTGATGACGGTCGCCGAGAACATCGTGCTCGCCCAGGAGCCGGTTCGCGACGGCGTGCTGCTCGACCTGCGCGCCGCCGAGGAGCGTGTGAGGGAGCTGTCGGAGCGCTTCGGGCTCGAGGTCGACCCGCGCGCCCGGATCGACGAGATCACGGTGGGGCAGCAGCAGCGGGTCGAGATCCTGAAGGCGCTCTACCGCAACGCGGACATCCTCGCGCTCGACGAGCCGACGGCCGTGCTCACTCCGCAGGAGGCACGCGAGCTCTTCGAGATCGTGCGGGGGCTGACGGAGCAGGGGACGTCGATCATCTTCATCAGCCACAAGCTCAACGAGGTGGCGGAGATCGCCGACCGGATCACCGTCCTGCGTCGGGGGAAGCTCGTCGAGACGCTCCCCGCCGAGGGTGCGACCGAGGCGAGCCTCGCCCGACTCATGGTCGGTCGCGAGGTGCTGCTCCGAGTCGACAAGACCGAGGGCACCCCGGGCGAGCCGCTGCTCTCGGTGCAGGATCTCCGCGTCTTCGACGACCGCGGGATCGAGAAGGTGCGCGGCGTCTCGTTCGAGGTCCGCGCCGGGGAGATCGTCGGCATCGCGGGCATCGACGGCAACGGCCAGACGGAGCTGATCGACGCCATGACCGGGCTTCGGCACGTCGACGGGGGGACGGTCGTCGTGGAAGGCCGGGACGTCACGGGCGACGGCGTGCAGGACCATTTCGACTCCGGCCTCGGTCACATCCCAGAAGACCGGCAGCGCCGCGGGCTCGTGCTCGAGTTCTCGATCGCGGAGAACCTCGCCGTCCACGACTACCGCAGCGCGCCGGACTCCCGCTTCGGCTGGCTCTCGCCCGCCCGCCTGATCGAGCGGGCCCGCCGGCTGATCCGGGAGTTCGACGTCCGCGGCGGCGGGCCGAAGACGCCCGCCGGCGGCCTCTCGGGCGGGAACCAGCAGAAAGTCATCCTGGCGCGCGAGATCGACCGCGACCCACGCGTCCTCATCGCGGCCCAGCCGACGAGGGGCCTCGACGTCGGCGCGATCGAGTTCGTGCACCGGCGGATCGTCGAGGAGCGCGACGAGGGCCGTGGCGTCCTGCTCGTCTCGCTCGAGCTCGAGGAGATCCTGTCGCTCTCTGACCGCATCCTCGTCATGTACGAGGGCGAGATCGTCGGCGAGTTCCCGCCGACCGCGACCGAGGAGCAGCTCGGTGTGGCGATGACGGGCGGCGGGCGCTCCGAGGAGCGCGCCGCGTGAGCACCGGCGCGGGCGGCGAGACGCCGCCGCCGGGGGTCGACCCGTCCGGCCTCGGGCCGGAGCTCCAGACGCCGTGGGTCGAGCGCTACGGCATCGCTCAGCGGGCCGAAGGCATCCTCGCGCCCTTGCTGACGACCGTGCTCGCATTCCTCGTCGGCGGCCTCGTCGTGATCGTGACGACGGGGAAGAACCCGCTGACGACGTATCGCGCGATCTTCGACGGCGCCGGGCTCTCGTGGTTCTTCGAGGTCGGGAACCACGAGATCGGCCTGCCGTTCAGCGACGCCAAGATCTGGTTCCCGTGGAACGTCAACGACATCGACTCGGTGGCGGCAGTCAACCTCCAGCAGACGCTGATCGTGACGACGACGCTCGTCTTCACCGGTCTCGCCGTCGCCTTCGCGTTCCGCTGCGGCCTCTTCAACATCGGCGGGCAGGGGCAGTACATCGTCGGCAGCATCTGGGCCGTCTGGATCGGGTCCTCGTTCGAGGGGATGAACCCGTTCCTCCACATCACGCTCGCGATCGTCGTGGCGACGCTCGCCGGCGCCGTGTGGGCGGGGATCGCCGGGTTCCTGAAGGCGACCGTCGGGGCGCACGAGGTGATCTCGACCATCATGCTGAACTGGATCGCGATCTGGGTCGGCTCGTTCCTCTTCGGGCTCGGAGGGCCGCTCCAGAACGACACGCAGTCGTCGGTCCCCATCTCGAACGACATCGTCGAAGGCGCGAAGCTCCCGATCCTCTGGGGCGATCCACTGCTCCAGGGCCTCCACACGGGGATCTTCCTCGCGATCGCCGCGCTCGTCGTGTACTGGGCAGTGCTCAACAGGACGACGCTCGGTTACGGCGTGCGCGCCGTCGGCTTCAACCCCGAGGCGGCCCGCTACGGCGGCATCGGCGTCCGCCGCAACTACTTCCTCGCGATGGCGATCTCGGGCGCGTTCGCCGGCATCGGAGGCGCGATCGACGTGCTCGGGTGGGAGTTCCGGCTCGCGACGGGTGACATCCAGACGAGCCAGCTCGGGTTCATCGGCATCGCGGTCGCGCTTCTCGGCCGGAACACCGCCGTCGGCGTCCTCCTCGCCGCGCTCCTGTTCGGCTCGCTCGTGACCGGCACCTCGACGCGCAACCTGGACCCCGAGATCTTCCAGCCCGAGCTGGCCTTCAACCTGACCCTCCTCATCCAGGGCCTCGTCGTCCTGTTCGTCGGGGCCGACCTGATCGTCCTCTGGCTGCTCCGGCGGCTGCGCCGAAGCGGGTTGTCGGCATGACGAGCATCGCGCTCCCCGTCGCCGCCCGGATGCCGAACGCCCTGCGTCGCGTCGCCTGGGTGGGGATCGTCGTCGGCATCGCCGCCGCCTGGCTCGGGCTGCCTCCGCTCACGATCCGGTCCTGGGTGCCGAGCCTCGTGCTCGCGCTGATCGCAGTGATGCTCGGCATCGGCGTCGCGATCCGGGGCGAGCGCCGGTTCGGCGGGTTCGCGATCGCCGCGGGCCTCTTCGGCTTCGGGATCGCGTTCCTCGCGACGTTCTCCAGCGTCGGCAAGCTCGAGAGCGTCGTCGTGTGGTCGGCGCTCCTCGCGGCGATGCTGCGATTCGCGACGCCGCTCGCATTTGCCGCGCTGGGCGGGATGTTCTCCGAGCGCTCCGGCGTCGTGAACATCGGCCTCGAGGGGATGATGCTCATGGGCGCGTTCTTCGGGATCATGGGCGCCGACAAGCTCGACTCGTGGTGGCTCGGCCTCCTGTGCGGCATCCTCGCGGGCGGGGCCGCGGCATTCGTCCACGCCGTGTGGGCGATCCACCTCCAGGCCGACCAGATCGTCAGCGGCACGGCGATCAACTTCCTCGCCGTCGGCCTCACCGGATACCTCTTCATCGACATCTACGGCAGCGAGGGGACGCCGACCGACATCCCGAGCATCCCGAACATCCATCTCGGCTTCCTCGGCGACGGATTCGTGGGCGACATCTTCGGCCGTCTCAACCTGATGATCTGGATCGCGATCGTCCTCGTCCCGCTGACGTGGGCGATCATGTTCAAGACGCCGATCGGTCTGCGCATCCGCGCGTGCGGCGAGCACCCGCGCGCGGCCGACACCGTGGGGATCAGCGTGTACGGCGTGCGCTACGGCGCCGTGACCCTCTCGGGCATGCTCGCCGCGGCCGGCGGTGCCTACCTCTCGATCGGCTTCGTCAACTCGTTCAACGAGAACATGACCGCGGGCCGAGGGTTCATCGCGCTCGCCGCACTGATCTTCGGGAACTGGCGGCCGTTCGGCGCCGCAGCCGCCTGCCTCCTGTTCGGGTTCTCGAGCGCGCTCGCCCAGCGGCTGCCGGAGTACTCCCAGTCCGCCTCGGTGCTCTTCCAGGCGTTGCCGTACGTCCTCACGCTGATCGCCGTGGCCGGCGTGATCGGGCGCTCGATCCCGCCCGCCGCCGTCGGCCGGCCGTACAAGAAGCAGTAGTGGCGGCGCGGGCGGCCACGGAGGAGTCGGAAACGCGGACGGCGGGCAACGGTCGCGCGCTCGCCGCCGTCCTGGTCGGCCTGCTTGCGACCGGCACGATGCCGCTCGCGATCCTCGCGACGCGCTACTCGGATTCGTACGAGCTCCTCCACGCGGGGTTTGCGATCCCGGTGGCCGTCGTGCTCGGCGCCGCGGCGATCGCGCTCGGACGCGGCGCGCTGCGGCACGACGACATGCGGCTCGGGCGCGCCGGGGGCCGCACCGCCGCGCGTCTCGGCCGTGCGCTCGGCGTCCTCGGGATCGCGCTGGCGTCGACGTGCGCAGTCGCGCTGGCCGTCTACGGGATCCTGACGTACCTCGGCGAGCGCTGAGGGCTTCGCTTACACTGGGCCGCTCGTGTTCGAGATCGGCTCGAGCCTACGCGAGGCGCGCATCCGTCAGGACCTCGACTTCGAGGAGCTCGAGACGCGGACCAAGGTGCGCGCCAAGTACCTCCGCCAGCTCGAGGAGGAGCGGTTCGACCAGCTTCCGGGGCACGCCTACACGAAGGGGTTCCTCAAGGTCTACGCCGACGCGCTCGGTCTGGACGGCCGGCTGTACGTCGAGGAGTACAACTCCCGCTACGTCGTGGGCGAGGAGCTCGGCTCGCCGCGGGTGTCCCGCACGCCGGCCGGTCGCCCGCGCCGCCGTCGCGACCGCCGGGAGTCCGGCACCGTCGGCATCGCCCTTGCGGCGATCCTCCTCGTGACCGCGCTCGTGATCGCTGCGTGGCGCTTCGGCGGCCACGAGGACCCACAGGTCGAGGGAATCAACACGTCGACCCCGCGCACGACGGCGGCCCGCTCGACACAGCAGCAGGTCGTGCTGACCGTGCGCGCGGTCAAGGGCCCGTCGTTCATGGAGGTGCGCACCGTCTCCGGCAAGCCGCTCTACACGGGAACGCTCGAGAAGGGCCAGCTCCAGCGGTTCACCAAGAAGGCGCTCAGCATCTCCGTCGCGAAGCCGGCGAACGTCGTCGTCAAAGTCGACGGCACGCGCTACCGGCTCGAGCCGCACGGGCGGCTGACGGTCTCCGGGGCGACTGCAGTCAGCGGGTGAGCGCGCGCCCGCGCGCGGCGATCGTCGTCACGGGCAGCGAGCTCGTGCGCGGCGAGCGAACCGACCGCAACGGACCGTTCTACGCGCGCGAGGCGCTCTCGCTCGGTCTCACGCCCGAGCGGATCCTGATCGTCGGCGACGACCCGGCCGACCTCGAGGCCGCCCTGCGCTCGGCCTCCGAGGCAGACGTGTGCCTCGTCTCCGGCGGTCTCGGACCGACCCACGACGACCGCACCGTCGAGCTCGTCGCGCGCGTCGCCGGAGCGGCGCTGCGGGTCGATCCCGCGCTCGAAGAGCACATCGAGGGCGTGTCCCGCGCTGTCGCAGAGCGGCTGCGACGGCCGTACGCCGACTTCGCCGCGGGCGTGACGAAGCAGGCGACCGTCCCGGAGGGCGCGGTGGTCGTCGGGATCGCCGGCACGGCGCCGGGGCTCGTGGTGCGGGGGGAGCGGTGCATCTACGTCGTCATGCCGGGGCCTCCCGGCGAGCTCCGCCGCCTCTGGCCGGCCGCTGTCGCGAGCGAGCCGTTCCAGAGCGTCCTGGCCCGGACGACGCCTCCCGGTCGCAGGGTGCTCCGGTTCTACGGCGCGAGCGAGTCCGCAGTGGCGCGCGCCCTCGCCGAGGCGGGCGGCGACGGCGACGGCGTCGAGGCGACGATCTGCGCACGCGACTTCGAGATCCACGTCGACCTCGTCGTCGAGCCGGGCGCGGAGGACCGCGCGGACGCGCTGGCCGGCGCGCTGCGCGATCCGCTGCGCCGCTACCTCTTCACCGAGGACGAGCGCTCCGTCGCCGAGCTCGTCCTCGAGCTCTGCCGCGCCCGCGGCCTCACGCTCGCGACCGCCGAGTCGTGCACGGGCGGTCTCGTCGCCGCGCGCCTGACGGACGTCCCGGGCGCGAGCGACGTCCTCGCGGGTGGCGTGGTCGCGTACGCGAACGAGGTCAAGTCGCGCGAGCTCGGCGTCCCGGAGGAGTTGCTCGCCGAGCACGGCGCGGTCTCGGCCGAGGTGGCGGCGGCGATGGCTGCAGGAGTCCGCCGACGGCTCGGCGTCGACGTCGGGATCGCCGTCACGGGCGTTGCGGGACCGGACGGCGGCACCGAGGAGAAGCCGGTCGGCCTCGTCTACCACCACGTCTCGGCGCCGGACGGCGAGCGGGGGCAGCACTTCTCGCTCCCGGCCGACCGCGACACGATCCGCTCGCGTGCGACGGTCGCGGCGCTCCACCTCGCGCGTCGCGTCTTGACACGAAGTCGACACGAAGACGCATGACCCAGGCGGGTAGCGTCGGAGGCGATGACCGCCTGCGGCTCTTCCTCGCGCTCGAGCTCCCCCTCGCGACCGTGGACGTGCTCCAGGCGTGGGCGGACGCGCACCTCCGCGCCGGGCGGATCGTGCCACGCGATCATCTCCACGTCACGCTGGCGTTCCTCGGGAGCCGGCCCGCGCGTGAGCTCCCCGCGATCGTCGCCGCGCTCCGCGCCGCCGTGGAGGAGGCCGATCCGACGATCGTGCTCGAGCCGTCACGCTGGCGCGAGACCCGGAGCGTCGGCATGGTCGTGCTCGACGATCGCGACCGCGGCGCGGCCGGGCTCGCCGTCCGCGTGCACGAGCGCCTCGAGGCGCTCGGCGTCTACCGTCGCGAGTCGCGGCCATGGCTGCCGCATCTCACCGTGCTCCGCTTTCGCGAGCGGCCGAGGCTCGCACCACCGCTTCCGGAGACGGGAACATTCGTTCCGTCCGGTGCGGCTGCTTACCTATCTCGACTGCACCCGGCCGGCGCCCGGTACGAGGTGCTCGAACGCGTCTCGCTGAACGCAGGAGGATGAATCGCATGAACCGGGAGGAAGCGCTCGACGTCGCGCTCGGCCAGATCGAGCGGCAGTTCGGCAAGGGCTCGGTGATGCGCATGAGCGACGCCGCGCAGGTGTCGATCGGCGCCGTCTCGACGGGCTCGCTCTCGCTCGACCTCGCTCTCGGGATCGGCGGGCTCCCGCGCGGGCGCATCGTCGAGGTCTACGGCCCGGAGTCCTCGGGGAAGACGACGCTCGTCTACCACGTCATCGCGGAGGCGCAGCGGCGCGGCGGGATCTGCGCGTTCATCGACGCCGAGCACGCGATGGACCCGACCTACGCCCGGCGGATCGGCGTCGACATCGACGGGCTCCTCGTCTCGCAACCGGACACGGGGGAGCAGGCGCTCGAGATCGCCGAGCTCCTCATTCGCTCCGGCGCCGTCGACGTCGTCGCGGTCGACTCCGTCGCGGCGCTGACGCCGAAGGCGGAGATCGAAGGCGAGATGGGCGACAGCCACGTCGGGCTGCAGGCTCGCCTGATGAGCCAGGCGCTGCGAAAGCTCGCCGGAACGCTCAACCGCACCGACACGATCTGCCTCTTCACGAACCAGCTCCGGGAGAAGATCGGGGTCATGTTCGGATCGCCCGAGACCACCCCGGGCGGGCGCGCGCTCAAGTTCTACGCCTCCGTCCGCCTCGACATCCGGCGCATCGAGACGCTGAAGGAGGGCACCGAGGCGATCGGGAATCGGGTGCGCGTCAAGGTCGTCAAGAACAAGGTCGCCCCGCCGTTCAAGCAGGCGGAGTTCGACGTGATCTACGGGCTGGGCATCTCGTGGGAGGGGACCGTCCTCGACGTCGGGCTGGAGCGGAAGATCGTGACGAAGTCCGGGTCGTACTTCTCGTTCGGAGACGAGCGGCTCGGCCAGGGCCGCCAGAACGCGACGGCGTTCCTCACCGAGAACCCCGACCTCGTCCAGTCGATCCTCGCGCGCATCCAGGCGGACGCCGGCCCCGAGCAGATCGTCTCCGCCCGTCTCCTGCCGACGTCGGCGGAGCCTCCGGCCGAGGTGCAGCCGGTCGTGGACGAGGTGGCGGCAGAGGTCTGAGCACAGGCGCACGGGGCAGCACGCATGCCGACGATCACCGCGCTGCGGGCTGCACGCGGCACCGTCGCCGTGGAGCTCGACGGTGTGCCGTGGCGGACGCTGCCCCCTGCGGCCGTGCTCGAAGCCGATCTCGCCGTCGGCACGGAGCTCGACCGCGCGCGAGCGCGGGCCCTCGCGCGGGTGGTGCGCCGACAGCGCGCCGAGGGCGTCGCGCTGCGTGCGCTCGCGCGTCACGACCGCTCGCGGGCGTCGCTCGACGCCCGACTCGCCCGCGCCGGCGTGGCCGCGCCCGAGCGCGCGGACGTGCTCACCCGCGCGGAGCGCTCGGGCCTCGTCGACGACGCGCGGTTCGCCGCGACGCGCGCCCGTCAGCTCGCGGAACGGGGCGCGGGCGACCTGCTCGTGCTCGCCGACCTCGCGCGCCAGGGCATCGACGAGCACCTCGCGCGCGAGGCGGTCGCGACGCTCGACGCCGAGGTGGACCGGGTCGCGGAGATCGTCGGCCGGAGGGGAGCGAGCCCGCAGACGCTCAGGTACCTCGCCTCGCGCGGCTTCGCCGAGGAGTCGCTCGAGGCTCTCGTTGCGGACATCGAGAGCCGGGCGCTAGGATGACCGTGCTTCATCCGGACTTTCCCTGCAAACGCGTTTTTTCGAACCCGATCGAATTCGTGACACTCGAGTCGACAACCCACCTCGCACACAACCGGGCATGCGCAGCGTGCCTGCGGGAGGGCTCGCCGGCCTAGCGCCACGCCCAGCGGTACCGGAACCCCGCGCGCGGAGGGGGCTCCGGATGTGAGCAGCCGCGGCTTCGCCGTGGACAAACCAGGCTCCTGGAGGAGTTCAGATGCTCACGGTGATCGCGCTGCTGGTCGGGCTCGGAGTGGGGGCGGTGTCGACCGCGGTCTGGCTGCGCGCATCGAGCGCGTCGGCGGTGCGACGGAGCGAGGAGGAGCGCCGCCGGCTCGTCGCCGATGCCGAGCGCGAGGCGGAGACGATCCGGCGCGAGGCTCACGTCGAGGCGCGCGAGGGCGCCGTCAAGCTGCGGGCGGAGGTCGAGAACGAGGTGCAGGACCGCCGTGTCGAGATAGCCAAGGTCGAGGAGCGGATCGCCCAGCGCGAGGCGGAGCTCGACCAGAAGCTCGTCGAGGTCACGCGCCGCGAGCAGGGGATCGGCGACCGGGAGGTGCACCTGAAGCAGCTCCAGGACGAGCAGAAGGAGGCGCGCGATCGCGTGCTCCAGGAGCTCGAGCGCGTCTCCGGGATGACGCTCGGCGAGGCGAAGAGCGCGATGTTCGAGCGCTCGCAGGATCTCGTACGGCACGAGCTCGCGCGGTCGGTGCGGCAGATGGAGGAGGAGGCGCGCGGCGAAGCACGGAGAAGGGCGCGCGCCCTCGTCGCCGACGCGCTGCAACGCGTCGCGGCGAGCCACACGGCGGAGACGACGGTGACCGTCGTCGAGCTCGCGAGCGACGACATGAAGGGGCGGATCATCGGACGCGAGGGTCGGAACATCCGCGCGCTCGAGCATCTCACCGGGGTCGACGTGATCGTCGACGACACCCCGCATGCCGTCGTCCTCTCGTCGTTCGACGGCATCCGCCGCGAGATCGCGAAGCTGACGCTCGAGAAGCTGATCGAGGACGGGCGCATCCACCCGGCGCGGATCGAGGAGATGTACTACCTCTCCAAGGCCGAGCTCGAGGAGCAGATCCAGCAGGCCGGCGCGCAGGCGGTGTTCGAGGCGAACTGCGGCGAGCTCAACGAGGAGCTCGTCGCGATCCTCGGCCGGCTGCGGTTCCGCACGAGCTACGGGCAGAACGTCCTCAAGCACACGCTCGAGGTCGTCCACCTTGCGGGAATCATGGCCGCCGAGCTCGGCGCCGGCGTGAAGACCGCGAAGCGCGCGGCGCTACTCCACGACCTCGGTAAGGCGATGACGCACGAGGTCGACGGATCCCACGCCCTCGTCTCGGCCCAGCTCGCGCGACGCTATGGCGAGTCGGAGGGGGTGGTGCATGCGATCGAGGCGCATCACTACGAGGTGCAGCCGCAAACCGTCGAGGCGGTGCTCCTGATCGCCGCCGACGCGATCTCCGCTTCACGGCCGGGTGCCCGTGGCGAGAGCCTCGAGCACTACATCAAGCGGCTCTCGGCGCTCGAGGAGATAGCGATGTCGAAGACCGGCGTCTCGAAGGCGTATGCGCTCCAAGCTGGGCGTGAGATCCGCGTGATCGTCGAGCCGTCGGAGGTCGACGACGACGGGACCGCGCTGCTGTCGTACGAGATCGCCCGGCAGATCGAGGACCAGCTCGAGTATCCAGGGCAGGTGAAGGTGATCGTGATCCGCGAGTCGCGCGCGATCGAAGTGGCGAAGTGAGGCGAGCCCTTCGCATCGACCATTGCGTGATCGCAGTGTCGGACTGGGCACGATCCAACGCGTTCTACCGCGACGTTCTCGGTGCCGAGATCGACGTGCGCGACGCGTGGTCCGCCCGCTACCGGTTCGACGGCTGGCAGCTCAAC
>DATBIQ010000051.1:0-23323 GCA_036556865.1 Gaiella sp. | reverse complement strand
TGGATCTGAAACGCCTGGACGAGCGGCTCGAGGAGCTCGGGGAGCCTGCCTACCGAGCCCGCCAGGTCTGGGAATGGGCCTCGGGCGGCGCGCCGGGCTACGGCGCGATGACGAACCTGCCGCTCGCCCTGAGGACCTCGCTCGAGGAGGACGTGCCGTTCTCGACCCTCGTCGCGGACGCCGAGGAGCGCTCCAGCGACGGCACGGTCAAGACGCTCTTCCGCACAGACGACGGCCACCCCGTCGAGGCCGTGCTGATGCGCTACCGCGACGGGAGGCGGTCCGTGTGCGTGTCGTCGCAGTCGGGCTGCCCGCTGACGTGCACCTTCTGCGCGACGGGTCGCATGGCCTTCGGCCGCAACCTCACGGCCCCCGAGATCCTCGATCAGGTGCTCCACTTCCGGCGAACCGAGCCCGTGAACCACCTCGTGTTCATGGGGATGGGCGAGCCATTCATGAACGTCGACGCCGTGCTCGACGCGGCGCGCCGTCTCCCCGACGTCGGCATCACCCATCGCCGGACCACGATCTCGACGGTCGGGTGGCTGCCCGGCCTCGAGCGGTTCGTCGAGGAGGTCTCCGAGCCCATCCGCCTCGCGCTCTCGCTCCACGCCGCCGACCCGGAGCTCCGCAGCGAGCTGATGCCGGTGAACGACCGGTACGCGCTCGCCGACGTCGTCGCTCTCTGCCGGCGCCACTGGGTGCGGACCAAGCGCCGCGTCTTCGTCGAGTACGTGATGCTGGCCGGTGTGAACGACTCGCCCGCACACGCGCGGGCGCTCGCCGCGCTCGTCGGCCGCGAGTCGTTCAAGGTCAATCTGATCCCGTACAACAGCATCGGCCCGGACTCGCTCTACGAGGGCTCGTCCCGGGAAGCGATCGAGGCGTTCAGGACCACCCTCCTCGCCCGGGGGATTCCGGCGACCGTCCGCCTCACCCGCGGCCGGGACATCGCAGCGGCCTGCGGGCAGCTCGCGACCGATCCGCGTCCCCGCGTTCGCGCGCCGTAGGGCCCGGTCCGCGGCGCGACCCGGTACCGCGTTCCGGGATCCGCGTTCTCCCCGATGCTTTCTCGGCGACGACGACCGACAATGACCGCGAAGACGACAAGGAGCCGACCCGGTGGACGCAGGCGCACGTCGAGCCAAGGTCGCGGCACTGGTGTTGCTCGGGCTCGGAGTTGCCTTCTACGTGCTGTTCACCGTCGGGGAGATGGCGAGCGGCGACGTCTCGGGTATTCAGCATCTTCCGCCCGTTCTCGTGCTCGCCGGCCTCATCTGGCTCGCGTGGAGGCGGCCGACGACCGCCGGCATCGTTCTTCTGCTGCTCGCGGTGCCGCTGGGCCTGGCCTACGTCGTGCTCCTCGTCGTGCGCGACCTGCCGCTCGTCTGGGCGCTACAGCTCGCACTTCCGCCTGTCCTCGCCGGGCTGCTTCTCCTCCGCGCCGGCCGGCCCGGGCGCGCCTCCCGTAGCGCCGGACGCCATCCCGCGGGCCGGCACGCTGGGTAGCTCGGCGCGTCGGGACTGTGGCGGCGGCATGATCCCTGCCTCGCGCGGCGAAAGAGGACGACGCACTCCTATCCCGATGGAGGTCTCCAGATGCGTCGAATACGCCGCCCCTCCCCCGCCCTCGTGGTCGCCTGCCTCGCGCTCGCGGTCGCTCTCTCCGGATCGGCCGTCGCCGCGTCCGTCGCTCTCGCGCCCAACAGCGTCGGCACGCCCCAGCTCAAGAACAACGCGGTCACCACCGCCAAGGTCAAGAACGGCACGCTCGTGAGGGCCGACTTCAAGAAGAACCAGCTCCCCACCGGGCCCGCGGGGCCGGCGGGGCCCGCCGGGCCCGCCGGGCCGGCAGGGCCTGCCGGCGCGGCCGGGCCGGCCGGCCCGAGCGACGCCTACGCCCGCTTCTTCGCCGGTCCGATCGCGATCCCCGGGATCGGCACGACGATTGTCAGCCTCACGATCCCGCAGGCCGGCAAGTACGTCATCAGCTCGAAGGCGTACGTCTCCGGCGCCGTGGCTGCAACCGCCCTCTGTCGCCTCGTCGCGGGGACGGATCAGGACGACACGCTCGGCAACGGTACGCAGTTCACGCTCGCGAACCTGCTCACGCACGAGTTCGCCGCCGCGGGAACGGTGGACTTCCGCTGCTCGACCGGCGGGGCGCAGTCCGTCGCGCAGATCCGCATCGTCGCGATCAAGGTCGGCAACCTCACGGCGAGCTAGAGCCGGTGTCTCGGCGGGCCGGCGACGGCCCGCCGGCGCCGCCTAGAGCTTCCGGACGACGTCGCCGACGCGCACCACGCCGGACTCGACGACGCGCGTGTTGATCCCGCGCAGGTTGAGCGCCCTGCCTTCGGGGGAGTTGAAGAGCTCGAGCGTCTCCGTTCCGAAGCGTGCCCGGAACTTCTTGCAGCCGGTGTGCGGCTCCGCGGTCACCTCGATCACCGCGGTGCCGAGCGCGAGGCGCGTGCCGGGTGGCAGGTTCTCGCCCGAGAGGTCGAGGTCGACGTAGAGCTGGTCGCCGGCGAGCGGCCAGCGGTCGCGTTCACCGGTGGCGAGCGCGATCGCCCGGGAGCTCATCACCGTGATCTGGGCGTCGGGATTCGGTGGGCGTCGCCCGCCCGACCGGCCGCGTGCACGCCAGTTGTCGCCGACGAGACCCTCCTCGACGTCGAGCACGGCTTCCCCGACGACCTCGCGCTCGTCGACCGAGGGGCGACGGGCGATCAGCTCGACGGTTCCCGCGTCGCGTGGCGCGTCGCTCACGTGAACCAGGAGGGGCGAGCCGGACGCCACGCCCTCGGCGCTGTCGACCGGCGTCGCCATCAGTCCGCGATCGTCGCGTGGCGGCGGACGATCTGCCAGCGTGCGTCTCGACGCGTCCAGATGTCCGTCACGTGCATCCGGTGGGTCAGGTCACGACCGTCGAGGCGCGCGACCTGGTGGTAGCGGGAGACCAGCACCGCAGTGTTCCCGTAGACCTCGGGGTCGATCTGCTCGTAGCCGAACTCGTCGATCTCGTACGGGCCGGCGGCGGCCTCGAGGAACGCCTCACGGTCGAGCTGCCCGGCCGCGCCCTGCAGCGTGAACTCTGTCGCGAGCATCGTCTCGAGCCGCTCGACGTCGTGCTCGGCGACGGCCTGCGCGAGCTCGTGCGCGAGCTCTACGAGCTCGTGGGAGACGGCGGTCGTCGTCATCCGGCCTCGATCCTAGCCGCCTCCGCTTCCGCTTCCGCTTCCGCCTCGAACGCGTGGCGCACCACCGGTTGTTTGGCGGCCTTCACCTCGTCGAGCCGACGCACGGGCCGGGTGAGCGGCGCGCTCTTCAGCACGTCGGGGTCGTCGACCGCCTCGCGCGCGATCGACCGCATCGCGTCGACGAACTCGTCGAGCCGCTCCTTCGTCTCCGTCTCGGTCGGCTCGATCATGAGCGCCTCCGCGACGACGAGCGGGAAGTAGATCGTCGGTGGGTGGATGCCGTGATCCATCAACCGCTTCGCGACGTCGAGCGCGGTGACGCCGTGCTCGCGCTTGAGCGTCCGCGCGGAGAGGACGAACTCGTGCATGCAGAGCCGGTCGTACGGGAGGTCGTAGACGTCCCGCAGGCGTGCGAGGAGGTAGTTCGCGTTCAGCACGGCGGCCTCGGACATCTCCTTGAGCGCCGGGCCGTACGCGCGCATGAAGGCGTACGAGCGGACGAAGACGCCGAACGGCCCGGCAAACCCCCGCACGCGGCCGATCGACTTCGGGCGATCGTGCTCCAGCCTGAACGTGTCGCCGTCGCGCACGAGTGTCGGCGCGGGCAGGAACGGCTCGATCTCGGCCCGCACCGCGACCGGGCCGCCGCCCGGCCCTCCGCCCCCGTGCGGCTGCGAGAACGTCTTGTGGAGGTTGTAGTGGACGATGTCGAATCCCATGTCGCCCGGCCGCGAGCGGCCGACGATCGCGTTGAGGTTCGCGCCGTCGTAGTAGAGGAGCGCGCCGCGGGAGTGGAAGATCTCGGCGACTTGCTCGATCCCCTCGTCGAACAGCCCGAGCGTCGAGGGGTTCGTCAGCATCAGCCCGGCGGTGCGATCGTCGACCTTCGCGCGGAGGTCGTCGAGATCGAGGTTGCCGCGATCGGTCGTCGCGACCTTCTCCAGCTCGAACCCCGCCATCGTGACGCTCGCAGGGTTCGTCCCGTGCGCCGTGTCGGCAGTGATGATCACATTGCGTCCCGGCTCGCCGCGATCGGCGAACGCAGCCCGCATCAGCATCAGTCCCGTCAGCTCGCCCTGCGACCCCGCGGCGGGCTGGAGCGTCACGGCCGGCAGCCCTGCGACCTCGGCGAGGATCCGCTCGAGCTCCCACATCAGCGCGAGCGCGCCCTGCGCCCCGTCGTCCTCCTGGAGGGGGTGCAGATCACGGAACCCCGGGAGCGCGACGACGCGCTCGTTCACGCGCGGGTTGTGCTTCATCGTGCAGCTGCCGAGCGGATAGAAGCCGGTGTCGATCCCGAAGTTGCGATCGGCGAGCTCCGTGAAATGCCGCACGATTTCGTTCTCGGGCACCTCGGGCAGGCGCGGAGGCGTGGCGCGGCGCAGATCGTCCGGTACCTCGGGCACCGGGAGGCCGTACGACGGGACGCGACCCGCGCGGCGGCCGGGCTTGGACTTCTCGTAGATGAGCTCCATCAGCCGCACACCTCCGCGAGCACGTCCGCGAGCCGGTCGACGTCCGCGGGCGTCCGCTTCTCGGTGAGGGCGACGAGCAGCACGTCGTCCAGGCCGGGGTAGTCGCGCCCGAGCGCGTAGCCGGGGTGGACGCCGTGCTCGCGCGCCCGCGCGACGACGTCCCGAGCCGGGATCGGCGTTCGGAACGCGACCTCCCTGAAGGTCGGCCGGTCGAACGCGAGCGGGAGCGCGACGCGCTCCTCCGTGTACGCCGCGAGCGCCGTGCAGGTCTCGCCGAGCTCGCGCAGGCCGTCCGGCCCGAGCCAGCAGAGCGTGATCAGGCCGGCGAGCGCCAGCAGCGTCTGGTTCGTCGTGATGTTCGACGTCGCCTTCTCGCGGCGGATGTGCTGCTCGCGCGTCTGGAGCGTGAGCACGTAGCCGCGGCGGCCCTCGAGGTCCGTCGTCTCGCCGACGATGCGACCGGGCATGCGCCGGATGAACTCGTTGCCCGCGGCGAGGAACCCGTAGTGCGGGCCGCCGTAGGACTGGTAGTTCCCGATCGACTGCCCTTCGCCGATCGCCATCGCGCAGCCGTAGGCGCCCGGAGCCTCGAGCAGCCCGAGCGATGCGAGGTCGACGTGCGCCACCGGCAGCGCGCCCCCCTCGCCGGCGGCAGCCGCGAGGGCGGGCGCCGGCTCCAGGCAGCCGAAGGCGTTCGGCTGCTGGAAGATCGCGAGTGCGGCGTCGCGCGCCTCCTCGGCGAACCGCGCGGGGTCGGTCGTGCCACCGTCGTGCGGAACCTCCGTCACCTCCATCCCGAACCCGGGCGCGTACGTCTTCACGACCTGCCGGACCATGGGGTTGAGCGTCTCGGCGAGGACGACCTTCGAGCGGCCCGTGTGGTGACGCGCGATGAAGCAGGCGTCTGCGGCGACGGTCGTCCCGTCGTAGCCCGAGGCGTTGGAGACGTCCATGCCCGTCAGCTCGCAGATCGCGGTCTGGTACTCGAAGATCGCCTGGAGCACGCCCTGGCTCATCTCCGGCTGGTACGGCGTGTACGCCGTGAGCAGCTCTCCGCGTGAGAGGAACGTGTCGACGATCGCGGGGACGTAGTGGTCGTAGATCCCCATGCCGAGGAAGCTGAGCTCGCGCGACGTGTCGGCGTTTCTCCCGGCGAGCTCCTCCAGGTGACGGACGAGCACCGCCTCGGGCAACGCCTCCGGCACGTCGAGCGGCCGGGCGAGGCGCACGCCCCCGGGGATCTGCTCGAACAGCTCGTCGATCGAGGAGACGCCGATCGCCTCGAGCATCGCCTCGCGATCGGCGTCGGTGAGTGAGAGGTAGCCGGCGGTGCTCATGCCGTGGCTCAGAGCTCGGCGAGGTGCGCCCGATAGGCTCCGGCGTCCATCAGCGCCTCGGCCTCGCCCGCGTCGGCGACCCTGATCCGGACGAGCCAGCCCTCGCCGTACGGGTCCTCGTTCACGGTCTCCGGCTCGTCGACCGCCTTCTGGTTCACGGCGAGCACCTCGCCCGAGAGGGGCGCGATCACGTCCGAGACCGCCTTCACGGACTCCACCTCGGCGTACGGCTCGTCCTTCCGCAGCGTCGCGCCGGCCTCCGGCCCGTCGAAGAGGACGAGCTCCCCCAACGAGTCCTGCGCGTACCACGTGATTCCGAGCACCGCCTCGTCGCCCTCGATCCGCGCCCAGTCGTGCTCGGGGTGGTAGCGGAGGTCCTCGGGGTAGCTCTCGTTCGGGGCCACTAGCTCTCCTTCCGGTAGATCGGCTTCTGGACGACCCGGGCGCGCCGGGGCTTGCCGCGGACGTCGACGACGAGCTCGGTGTCGACCGCGGCGCTCGCGGCGGGCACGTATCCCATCCCGATGCCGACGTCGAGCGACGGCGACTGCGTGCCCGACGTCACCTCGCCGCCGCCCTCGATCGGCATGCCCTGCCGAGGGATCGCCCGCTCCTGCATGACGAAGGCCACGAGGCGCCGCTTCGGCCCGTCCTCCTTGATGCGGCGAAGGACGTCGACCCCCGTGAATTCCGTGTCGAGCGCGCACGTCCACCCGAGCCCGGCGGAGATCGCGTCCGTCTCCGGGGTGATGTCGTTGCCATGGAGCGGATAGCAGACCTCGAGGCGCAGCGTGTCGCGCGCACCGAGCCCGCACGGGACGACGCCGCGCGCCAGCACGGCATCCCAGAGCGCCGCGCCGTCGTCGGCGGAGCAGAGCAGCTCGACGCCCCGCTCCCCCGTGTAGCCGGTCCGGCAGACCATCACCTCGATGCCGTCCACCTCGCCCATCGCGTGCGTGAACGCCGGTGCGTCCGGAAGCCCGAGGCGCTCGAGCGACCGCGGCCCCTGAACGGCGATCAGCGCGTACTCGTCCGACGCGTCGCGCACCTCGGTTCCGCGTGCCTCGCGCTCCTTGAGCCAGCTGTACGCGCTCTCTCTGTTGCCTGCGTTGACGACGAGGAGGTAGTGGCCGTGCGCCATCCGGTAGACGATCAGGTCGTCGACGATCCCGCCCTGCTCGTTCGTCAGCAGCGTGTACTGCGCGTCGCCGTCGGCCAGCCGGTCGACGTCGTTCGAGAGCAGCGACTGGAGGAAGCTCGCAGTCGCGGGTCCCTCGACGTGGAGCTGACCCATGTGCGACACGTCGAAGATGCCGGCGTCGCTGCGCACCGCGAGGTGCTCGGGGATCACCCCCGCGTACTGCACGGGCATCTCCCAGCCGGCGAACGGCACCATGCGCGCCCCCGCCGCGACGTGCCGCGCGTACAGAGGCGTCCTGCGCAGGGTCGCGTTCACGGCCGCGACAATAGCGCCGCCGCCCCGGAGCGGCGGCGCCTAGGAGTGAGACCTGCGCCGCGTCAGTCGCGCAGGAAGCTCGGGACGTCGATCTCGGTGTCGTCGCTGCGCGGGCGCGGGTCGAAGCTCGGCGCGGGCGACGGCTCCGGCGACTGGCCCGTCGTCGTCGCGGCCGGCTCGACGCGCTTGCGGCGGGGGCGGCCGCCGCCGAAGCCCGTGGCGATCACCGTGACCCGGACGTCCTCGCCGAGCGACTCGTCGATCACGGCACCGAAGATCACGTTCGCGTTCGGGTCTGCGTGCCCCGTGACGACTTCTGCCGCCTCGTTCACCTCGAACAGGCCGACGTCGGAGGGGCCCGTGATGTTGAGCAGGATCCCGGTCGCCCCGTCCAGCGTGGTCTCGAGCAGCGGCGAGGAGACCGCTGCGTTCGCGGCGGCGGTCGCGCGTCCCTCTCCGCGGGCCATGCCGATTCCCATCAGCGCCGAGCCGGCGTCTCGCATGATCGTGCGGACGTCGGCGAAGTCGAGGTTCACGAGCCCGGGGACGGTGATCAGGTCGGTGATGCCCTGGACGCCCTGGCGGAGGATGTCGTCGGCCATCCGGAAGGACTCGAGGATCGGTGTCGTCTTCTCGACCACCTGCAGCAAACGGTCGTTCTCGATCACGATCAGCGTGTCGACCCGCTCGCGGAGGTTCTGGATGCCGAGGCTCGCCTGGTCCGAACGGCGACGCCCCTCGAACGCGAACGGCTTCGTGACGACGCCGACCGTGAGGGCCTCGAGCTCCCGGCCGAGCTCGGCGACGACGGGCGCCGCGCCCGTTCCGGTGCCACCGCCCTCGCCGGCGGTGACGAAGATCATGTCGGCGCCCTTGAGCGCCTCCTTCAGCTCGTCGCGGCTCTCCTGCGCGGCGGCGAGGCCCACCTCGGGGTTCGCGCCTGCGCCGAGCCCGCGGGTCGCCTTCGAGCCGATGTGGATCTTGACGTCGGCGTCCGTGTCGAGGAGCGCCTGGGCGTCGGTGTTGACGGCGATGAACTCGACGCCGGTGAGGCCGGACTCGACCATGCGGTTGACGGCGTTCGTGCCGCCGCCGCCGACACCGACGACCTTGATCACTGCGAGGTAGTTGCCGTTCTGCGTGCTCATCTCGACCTGCCTGAGGGTCAAGCTCTCATCGAGCTACGGAATGCCTGGAATTCCCCGATTCGGAGCCAGGGTACGGTCTCCTTGTCGACATTGTCAACGGAACCCTCAAGCCCCACTGGAGGCAGGAGTCTCGACCTCGACCTGAGAGTCGAGGCCAGGTGGCCCCGCAACGGGGCGGTCGGGGACGCTCACGTCGAGGTAGCCCGAGCCGGCGGGAAGCACGCGCAGCACACGGGCGGCGACCGCGAGCTTCAGGCGGACGTCGTGCATGTCGCCGAGCCGGAGCTCGAGACCGGACGCGAGGCGCAACGTCAGCCCGTCCGCCGTCGCGACCGAGACGACGCGGCTCGGGAACCGCGTCCCCGCGAGTGGCGCCACGGCGCCGACTGCGGTCAGCAGGTCTCCGACGACGAGCGCTCCCGGGTCGAGGGGCACGTCGCGCTTGACCCAGATCCGGGCGAGGTCCGGCGATGCGGCGCGTCCGACGCGGGCGATCACCCGGCCGCGCTCCGAGATCAGGAACGAGTCCGCTCCCTGGCGGACGACGGCGACCGGCCGCTCGGGGACGACCGTGACCCGCAGCGTGTGGGGATACGCCCGGTCGAAGGCAACCGACGCAACGGTGGGCAATGCCACGACGTCGGAGTGGGCCGCCTCGAGATCGAGGCCGACGAGGCTCGAACCCGTCCGCTCGCGAAGCGCCTTTCGCACCTGGCTCTCGATGCCGGGGGTCGCGCCGCTGACGGAGATCTCGCGCACGGCGAAGAGCGGCGTCTCACGAGCGACGACGATGGCCAGGAGCACGGCGCCGAGGGCGGCGAACGCGACGAGGAGCGTGCGGCCGGAAGGGACGAGCGGGCCCAGCTCGAGACGATCGCCCGGGGTCGTGCGCGGGAACGGGACGACGACACTCGCCGTGCGCGCACGCGGCCGCACCTGTCGCCCTGCTCGTCCCCGTTCGGCCACTGCCTTGTCTTCTGCGCCGGGGGTCGCTTTCCTAGCCCGCGGGGTCAGGCACCTGGCGGCGACAGACCCCACAGCACGACCTCGTGCTCGAGCTCGACGCCGTGCTCCTCGCGCGCCCGACGGCGCGCCTCGGCCATGAGGGCGAGACAGTCGCCGCTCGTCGCGCTGTCGGCGTTCTCGATGAAGTTCGCGTGCCGCGGCGAGATCATGGCGCCGCCGATCCGGTGCCCCTTGAGCCCGCAGAGCTCGAGCATCCGACCGGCGCCGAGCTCGCCCGGCGGGTTCTTGAACACGGAGCCGAACGTCCGCTTGTTCGTCGGCTGTGTCGCCTTCCTCCTCGCGACGAGCTCCGAGACATCGGCCTTGATCTCCTGCACGGGGCGTGACGTGAGCCGGTACTCCACCCGCGCCACGACATCGCCCGGCCGAAGGTCGGAGTGCCGGTAGGAGAGGCCGAGCTCCTGAGGCGTGAACCAGCCGCTCCCGTGTGCCGAGACGACGAGCGCCCGCTCCAGGATCGCGGACCAGTCCGATCCGTACGCGCCGGCGTTCATCCAGACGCCTCCACCGGCCGTGCCCGGAATCGCGCAGGCGAACTCGAGCCCGCCGAGCCCGGCCGAGCGGGCGCGATGGAGACAGACGGCGTTCGTCGCGCCGCCCCCGGCGCGCAGGAGCTCGCCGTCCACCTCGACGGCGGCCAGGTCGGCCTCGAGACGCAGGACAAGGGCGTCGACGCCGTCGTCGGCCGCGAGGAGGTTCGAGCCGAGGCCTACCGCCACCGCGACGAGGTCGTGCTCGGCCGCCCACGCGAGCGCCTCCTCGAGCTCCGCCAGCGACTGCGGGCGCGCAAACGCCGCGGCCGGCCCGCCCGTCCCGATCGTCGTCAATTTTGACAACGGATATCCGGTCTCGATCTCCATCTCGCTCAACGCTCTCCGTCGCCGTCCGGCAGCCCCTCGACGATCGCGCGGGCGATCCGCCACGGCTCCCCGACGCCGAGCGTGACGACGACGTCACCCGGTCGCACGACCGCGAGGGCGAGCGCAGCGGCGTCGTCGAGCGTCGGGGCCCAGATCCGGCGGGTGGGGTCGGGCACGTCGTCGAGGACGAGACGTCCCGTGACGCCCTCGCGCGGAGCATCCCGCCGTCCGACGAAATCCGTCACGATCGCGACGTCCGCAAGCCCGAGCGCCTCACCGAGCTCGCGGTGCAGGTGGCGCGTGCGCTCGACGACGTGCGGGACGTAGATCGCCAACAGCCTGTGCTCGGTCTGGGCTGCGACGGTCTCCAGGGCGGCGCGAAGCTCGGTCGGGTTGTGCCCGTAGTCGTCGATCACCGTCACGCCACCCCGCTCGCCGACGAGCTCGAGCCGACGCTCCGTGCCGGCGAACCGCGCGAGCGCCTTCTCCGCCGGGTCGCGCTCGACGCCTGCCAGGACGAGCGCCTCCCGTGCAGCGGCCGCGTTCCTGCGGTTGTGCTCGCCCGGCACCGCGAGGGGAAAGTCGACCGGCTCGAGCTCCCAGCCGCGCACGACGTCCGGCACCTCGCCGAGCCATGCGTCGATTGCGGCCCGAAGCTCGGCGGTCGAGCCGTAGGCCGCGTGGTGGTCGAGCTCGACGTTCGTCACGACGGCGAGCTTCGGTCGCAGCGCGAAGGCGGAGCGATCCGACTCGTCGCCCTCGACGACGAGCCAGCCCGTCCCGGTTCCGGCGTTGCCGCCGAGCTGCGGGACGACGCCGCCGACGATCCACGCCGGGTCGTTGCCCGCCTCGCGGAGCGCGAAGGCGATCATCGCCGTCGTCGTCGTCTTGCCGTGAGCGCCCGTCACCACGATCGACGGTCGGGCCGCGACGAGCTCGGCGAGGAACGTCGCTCGGGGTGTGCCCTCGATGCGATCGCGGTGCGCGGTCGACACGATCGTCTCGTACCCGTCGGGCGGGACGGGCTCACCGCCGACGTCGACATCGATCCCGTCGAGCGTCCGGCTGAAGATCGTCTCCTGCGCGTCCCAGCCACGCACGTCGGCCCCCCACGCCCGGGCGATGTTGGCGTACGCCGACATCCCCGAGCCTCCGATCCCCACGAAGTACAGCCGGCGTCCGTCCAGAGGCGTGTGTCGAGTCAACAGGGGCTCATTTCGCGCCGCGCGCCAGTGCGACGAGCTCGTCGGCCACGACGTCTGCGGCGTCGGGGCGCCCGAGCGCGAGCATCGACTCGCGCATCGACGTGAGCCGCGCGGGGTCCGCGAGCAGCTCCGCCACGAGCGCCGGGACGCGGTCGACCTCGGCGTCGGGGAGGACGACCGCACCTCCGCCGCGCTCGAAATGCCGCGCGTTGAGCGTCTGGTGGTCGGCCGTGGCGTACGGGTACGGGACGAGGATCGCGGGCGTCCCGGCCGCGGCGAGCTCCCACACCGTCCCACCCGCGCGCGAGACGGCGAGGTCGGCCGCGGCGAGCGCGTCGCCGAAGTGGTCGGTCTGGGGCACGAGGACGTACCCGGGGCGGTCGACACGGCCGCGGAGCGCCTCGAAGTCGCGGTCGCCGCAGATGTGGAGGATCTCCGGCCCGTCGGCGCTCCACGCGTCGACGGCCATCTCGTTGAGCGACCGTGCGCCGGCGAGCGCGCCGAAGACGGCAACGACGTGCGCATCGGGCGAGAGCCCGAAGCGCCGCCGCCCTTCCTCCCTCGTCGAGCCGCGATGGGCGACCGGGATCGGGCGGCCCACGACCCGCACCTTGGCCCCGTTGCGGCCCGGGATCGCATAGGCGAGGAAGAGCCGCCGTGCGAACGGCGCCGCGAGCCGGTTCGCGAGCCCGAGGTGGGCGTCCGCCTCCGTGAGCGCCGCCGGGATGCCCCGCAGGCGCGCGGCGAGCACCATCGGGCCCGCGACGTAGCCGCCCGCGCCGAGCACGACGTCCGGCCGCCGCCGTGCCAGGATCCGCATGCAGTGCGCGGGTGCGGCGGACGCGCGCCAGGCGGCGCGCAGCTGGGCGGCGCTCGGCTTCCTCGGCAGGCCGGAGACGGGGAACGTGTCGAGTGGGAAGCCCGCCTCAGGCACCAGCCGCGACTCGACGCGGTCGGGAGTGCCGGCGAACGTCACCGTCACGCCGCGATCGCGGAGCGCTTCCCCGACCGCGAGAGCGGGACGGACGTGACCCGCGGTTCCCCCCGCCGCGATCACGCACGCGAGCTTCGACGACGCGCTCATTCACCGCGATGTTAAGGAGCACCCCCACACCGGAGAGGAGCACGAGCAGCGACGACCCGCCGTAGGACACGAACGGCAGTGGAATCCCTGTGAGCGGCGCCATCCCGAGGACGGCGGCGAGGTTGACCGCGGCCTGGCCGCAGACGAGCGTCGTGATACCCGCCGCGAGCCTCTTGCCGAACGGGTCGCGGCACTGCAGCGCGATCCGGAACCCTGCCCACGCGAACACGGCGAACGCCGCGATCACGAGCGACGAGCCGATGAACCCGAGCTCCTCGCCGACGACGGCGAAGATCATGTCCGTGTGCGCCTCGGGGAGGAAGTTCACCTTCTGGATCCCCTGCCCCAGCCCTTCGCCGGTGATCCCGCCCGAGCCCATCCCGATGATCGCCTGGACGTTCTGGAAGCCGGCCCCCTGCGCGTCCTTCCACGGGTCGAGGAAGCTGAAGACCCGCTCGCGCCGGTAGGGCTCCATCCAGATCGCAAGCAGGCCGGCACCGAGGGCGAGGCTCGTCGCGAGCGCGAAGAGGCGGAACCGGACGCCCGAGACGAGAAGGATCCCCGCGACCATCACGAAGAGCGAGATCGTCGTTCCGAGGTCCGGCTCGATCACGATGAGGCCGCCGAACGCGACGACGACGACCCCGACGGGCTTCATCAGCTCCCCCAAGGTCGCCGGGGCCGGACGGCGCGCGAGGACGGCGCACGCCCAGAGCAGCACCGCGAGCTTCGCGAGCTCCGCGGGCTGGACGCTGACGGGGCCGAACACGAACCAGCGGTGCGCGCCGTTGATCGAGGGCGCGACGGCGAGGACGGCGACGCAGCCGAGGAACGCGACCACGAGGAGCAGCGGCGCGAGCGGCCGCAACACGTGGTAGTCGACGCGCGTGAAGACTGCAAGGAGGACGAGCCCCGCCCCGGCGTAGAGACCTTGCTTGACGAGGAACCGCATGGGGTCGCCGGCGCCGAGCGCGGCGGAGGCGGAGGTCGCGCTGAAGACCATCACGAGCCCGAACGCGACGAGCCCGAGCGTGACGAGGATCAGCAGCCGCTGCTCGAGCTGGCCCCGGTCCGCGCGTCGTGGAGTCCCCACCCCGGAAGCTTCTGCACGAGGCGGCGGAACTCCTCCCCGCGGTGCTCGAAGCTCGTGAACTGGTCGAACGACGCACAGGCCGGCGAAAGGAGCACGACGTCGCCTTCGGAGGCAGCTGCCGCCGCCTCCGAGAGTGCTCGGTCGAGGGTCACGGCCCGGGCGTAGGGCACGCCTGCGGCGTCGAGTGCCGCGCCGATCTCGGTCGCCGATTCGCCGATCAGGTAGGCGCGATCTCCGGGCTCGAACGCGGCGGCCAGGCCGTCGTAGGGCTCGGCCTTGCCCCGGCCGCCGAGGATCACGTGCTTCCGCCGGCCCGCAAACGACGCGAGCGCGCGGAGCGCCGCGGCGGCGTTCGTCGCCTTCGAGTCGTTGACGTAGAGGACGCCGGCGATGGTCGCGACGTCCTCGATGCGGTGCTCGACGCCGTGGAAGGTCCCGAGCGCCGCGGCGACAGCCGCGTCCGGCACACCGATGGCACGTGCGGCCGCCGTCGCCGCCGCGGCGTTCTCCCTGTTGTGCGCGCCGCGGATCCGCGGCTCGGCGGGCAGTGGGTCGTCCGCCGCGAACTCGACGCGGCGGGCATCGCCGGGCACCTCGCGGAACCCCCGGGGCACGACGGCAACGTCGTCGTCGCGCTGGCACTCGAAGAGGCGCAGCTTCGCGCTCGCGTATGCGTCGTAGGTGCCGTGGCGATCGAGGTGGTCGGGCTCGAGGTTCGTCAGCACCGCGACACGAGGGCGGAGCGTGACGACGTCCTCGAGCTGGAACGACGAAAGCTCGCACACGATCCACGCGTCGGGCTCGACCGCTCCGACGAGCGACGTCAGCGGCCGCCCGATGTTGCCCGCGACCTCGACCGGGACGTCGGCGGCTTCGAGGATCGCCCCGAGCAGCGCCGCGGTGGTCGTCTTGCCGTTCGTCCCGGTGACCCCGATCACCGGGTTCGGCAGCAGCCGCGCGCCGAGCTCGATCTCGGAGATCACCTCGATGCCCTGCGAGCGCGCAGCGCTGACCGGTTCTGCCGTGGACGGCACGCCGGGACTCTTGACGACGAGCGCGACCCCGTCGAGCAACGCGTCGTCCCAGTCCGCGAGTCGAACGTCGGCGTCGATTCCGGTGCGGTCGAGCCCGCTGTCCGAATCGAACGCGACGACGTCGCTCCCGCTCGCCCGCAGCGCGGACACGGCGGCCCGCCCGGAGCGCGCGAGCCCGATCACGAGCACCGTGCCCACGCGTCAAGCGTACGCACGCCCAACCTCCCCCAGGGGCACTCCCGTGTCCCTGATGTCACGCTATCGAGGAACCGCGGACGGCAGTGTCACGGAACCGTGTCGACTCTGTGACGGCTGCCGTGGATGCGCAGGTGGCGAGACACCGACGCGCTCAAGTCCGCGCCGACGACGGTCGATTCCCAAGGGGGAGCGCTCTGGATGCGGGTGACCTCGATCGGTCGGCGGGCGGCGCTCGCCCTCACGGCCCTGGCGGGCGCGGCGGTCGTGGTCACGGCGCTCGTCGTGCGAGACGGCGGTGACACGGCGCGAGCCGGCTCGCTCTCCTGGCGTCCGGCGCCGGTCCGCGAGGACGGCGTGTCGGTGGTCGCCTCCGCCGGCCCTCGGGGCTTTGTGCTCCACACGGCGAACGGCGGCGTCGACTTCCTCCCGGGCGTCAACCTCGGCGCGACCACGCCCGGCCATCAGCCGGGCGAGCTCGCGATCACGGCCGCGCACTACCGACGCTGGTTCGCCCAGATGGGTGCGCTGGGGATTCGCGCGGTGCGGATCTACACGATCCATCCGCCCGCGTTCTACGACGAGCTCGTGCGCTACAACGGGGCGCACGCCGACGCGCCCCTGTACCTCGTGCAGGGCGTCTACCTCCCGGACGAGACGTACCCGGAGCGCCCGCTCGGGCTGTACGACCCGGCCGTCGACAGGGCCTTCGACCACGAGCTCGCCCACGCCGTCGCGGCGGTGCACGGGACGCTCACGCGCGCGCCGCACCGGGGTCGCGCCTCCGGCCGCTGGCGCGCCGACGTCAGCCCGTGGCTCGCTGCGTGGATCCTCGGCGTCGAGTGGGATCCGTTCGGCGTGCAGCGGACGGACCGGGCGAACCGCGGTGCGCCGGCCGTCAGGGGCCACTACTTCCGCAGCACGGAGGAGGCCACGCCGACCGAGCGCTGGCTCGCACGCCATCTCGACCGCGTCGCGACGCTCGAGCACGCACACGGCGTCTCGATGCCCGTCGCGTTCGCGAACTGGCCGACGACCGACCCGCTCGCCCACCCGAGCGAGCCGCTCGAACGCGAGGACCTCGTCGGGGTGGATGCGAACCACGTCCTTCCGACGCGCGCGTGGCCCGGTGGGACGTTCGCGAGCTATCACGCGTATCCGTACTACCCGGACTTCCAGCGGCACGAGCCTGCACTCCAGCGCTACCGCCTGAACGGCCACGTCGACCCGTACGCGGGCTACCTCGCCGCGCTGCGCGACCACCACCGCGCGATGCCGACGATGGTGACGGAGTTCGGCGTGCCGTCGTCGATCGGCTCGGCGCACCACGGCCCGCTCGGCCGGAACCAGGGCGGGCACACGGAGCAGGAGGCGATGCGGATCGACGCCGACCTGCTCCGCCTCATCCGTCGTCAGCGGCTCGCGGGAGGGTTCCTCTTCTCGTGGGCCGACGAGTGGTTCAAGTTCACGTGGAACACGCTCCCGCGCCACGCGCCCGTCGCCGACCGCCGGCAACTGTGGCACGACGCGTGGACGAACGAGCAGTGGTTCGGACTGCTGGCGACGGACGCCGGCGTGCCGTTCCCGACGGGACGCGTCGTCCACGAGAGCAGGGCCGAGGTGCGAGAGATACGCCTCGCCACGGATCCCGCGTGGCTGCACCTGCGGATCCACCTCGACCACCCGGCCGCGGGGGCGCTGCGGCTCGGGTTCGACGTCGTCCCGGGCGGCGCCGCGCACCTCCCGGGCTCGACGGGCCGAGACGGCGCGAGCGACTACGCGGTCGTGCTCGACGTCGACCGTGGGACGGGCCAGGCATACGTCCGCTCCGCGCTCGACCCGCTGCAGCTCGACCTGTTTCCGCTGCCGGCAGGCGTCACGCGGTCACGCGACGGCTGGAACGAGATGCTCCTCTCCACGAACCGGCAACTCACGATTCCCACGACCGGCCGGCACCTCCCCTACGAGACGATGAACGCGGGCGCGCTCCGGCGCGGGAACTGGAACCCTGCGTCGCCGGCCTTCGACAGCCTCGCAACCTGGCGCGTCGACGGCAAGGACGTCTGGCTCCGCGTCCCCTGGCTGCAGCTCGGGATCGTGGACCCGTCATCGCACCGCGCGCTCGTTCCCATCGCGGAGGCCGGGGTGCCGGTCGCCACGGCCGTGCCCGCCCCGTCGGTCGGTCTCCGCGTCGATCCCTCGCGCGGTGCGTCCGCCACCGCGACGCTCCGCTGGGACGGCTGGAACGCGGTTCACGCGACGGAGCGGCTCAAGGCCGGCCACGACGCCGTCGCCCGGGCGTTCCGCGACGTCGCCGACCCGCGCCCGTCCGCGTGACGACGCCTCAGGGGCGCCGGGCGATCGCCACACCGAGGATGACCGCGGCCGCACCCACGGCGAGAGGCCAGGTCAGCCGCTCGCCGAGCAGCAGGGCAGCGAGCGCGAGGCCCGAGAGCGGCTGGAGGAACTGGAGCGGCGCGATGCGGGCAATCCCGCCCCGGGCGAGCGCCCAGTACCAGCCGACGTAGCCCGCGATCGACGTCACGATCGCGAGAAACAGGACCGCCGCCCACGACGCGGTCCCGGCGCGGGGCAGACCCTCCACTGCGAGCAGCCCGAGCGCCAGGGGCGTCAGCGCGAGCGCGCCGAGCATGACGCCCCAATACGTCGTGGCGGCACTCGAGAACCCGCGCGGCACGAGCAGCGCACCGGCGACGTACCCTCCGGAGACGACGAGCGCGGACGCGAGGACGAGCAGATCGCCGAGCAGCGTCGCCGTGCCTCCACCGTCGGCGCGAACAGCGACGATCACCGCCTCGCCGGCGAGCGCGAGCGCGCACCCGGCGAGCCACCACAGCCCGGGTCGCCGCCTCGCCACGATCATCCCGTAGACGCCGGTGAAGACCGGGAGCGCCGCGAGGATGCCCACGCCGTGCATCGCGGACGTCCGCTCCTGCCCGACCGTGAACACCACCGGGAAGATCACGAACCCTGCGGCGGACGAGGCGGCGAGGAGAAGGCGTGCCCGGGCGCTCGCGGGCGGCTTGCGCTCGGTCGTCATGACGAGCGGCACGGCGACGAGCCCTGCGAGCACGGTGCGCAGCACGGCGACCCAGAGCGGCTCGAGGTCGTCCGTCGCGATGCGCGTGAGAACGGGCGTCGCGCCCCAGAAGACCATCACCGCAAGCGACACGAGGACGGGTGCGGTGATGCGTCTTCCCATGTCGTGCCTCGGTCCGACACCTCGGGCGCGAACTGCGCTCCCGGGCTCGCGCACCTAGAGCTGGAAGCGGAGGTAGTAGCGGTAGTAGAGGACGAACCCGATCGCGCAGAGGATCGCGCCGACGATCCAGAAGCGAACCATGATCTTCGTCTCGGACCATGCCTTCATCTCGAAGTGGTGGTGGATCGGCACGATCAGGAAGACCCGCCTGCCGGTGCGCTTGAAGCTCGCGATCTGGATCATCCAGGTGACCGCCTCGATCACGAAGACACCGCCGATGAAGACGAGCAGTACCTCCGTCTCGGTGAGGATCGCGAGCGTCGCGATCGCGCCGCCGAGCGCCATCGAGCCCGTGTCGCCCATGAACATCTCCGCGGGGAACGCGTTGAACCAGAGGAATCCGATCACGCCGCCGATCAGCGCGGCGGCGAAGATCGCGATGTCGAGGTACTCGTCGCTCCGGTTCGCGACCACATCGGCGCTCCGGATCCAGTCGATCGACGCGATCGCGAGGAGTGTGATGAGTGAGATCGCACACGTTCCCGCGGCGAGGCCGTCGACCCCGTCCGTGAGGTTGACCGCGTTCGACGTGCCCGCGATGACGAGGAAGAGGAACGGGTAGTACGCCCAGCCGAGGTCGATGTTGACGTCGACGAGCGGGAAGTAGATCTCGGTGTCCATGTAGCCGATCTGCGTGGTCGCCCAGGCGACTCCGGCGGTGATGGCGACGAGGCCGAGCATCTTCCACCGCCCGTTGAGCCCCAGCGAGCGGCGCCTGCGCACCTTGAGGAAGTCGTCGGCAAACCCGATCAGGCCGCATCCGAGGGTCGCGAGGAGGATCGTGACACCGGGGACCGTGTAGAGCGACACGACGAGCGCGGGCACGAACGCGGCGACGAGGATCAAGAGCCCGCCCATCGTCGGCGTCCCCTGCTTGACGATGTGCCGTGCCGGCCCTTCCTCGCGGATCTGCTGTCCGATCGACTGCCGTCGCAGCCACTCGATGAACTGAGGGCCCACCGCGACGGCGATCACCATCGCGACGAGCCCCGCGATCAGGACCCTCACCATGCCCGGGAGTGTTTCTCGATCAGCGCCGGGATGCCTTCGAGACCGACCGCGCGCGAGCCCTTCACGAGGATCGCGTCGCCGGGCTCGAGGAGCTCGGCGATCTCGTCGAACGAGGCCGCGTCCGCGACCGCGACGCCGTGGGCGCCGGCGAGGTAGCCGGGCGCCTCCTCGCCCACCGCGATCACGAGCTCGATCCCGAGCTCGTCGAGCAGCGTCGCGATCTCGGCGTGGTAGCGCGCGCTCTCCTCCCCCAGCTCGGCCATACGGCCGAGGATCGCGACGCGCCGCCTGCCGTCCGCCCGCTCGGCAAGGTCGAGGAGCGCCGCGCGCATCGACGTGGGATTCGCGTTGTACGCGTCGTTGATCACGAGGCCGCCGCCGCGGAGCTCGTAGACCTCTCCGCGCCACGCCGAGAGCAGGATGCGCGCGGCTCCCTCGCTCGCGCGGTCGAGCGGCAGGCCGAGCGCGTCGTACGCCGTGAGCGCCGCGAGGACGTTCTCGGCGAGGTGGCGTTGCGTGAACGGCAGCTCGAGCCTCAGCTCGTGGCCGCCGACCTCGAAGCGCCAGAGGTCGCCGTCTCGCTCGACGGACGAACGGTCGAAGCGCCTCACCTCGACCTCCGCGCGAAGGAACGGCTCGAGCAGCGGCTCGCGCGACGGGACGACGGCGATGCCCCCCGTGGGCAGCGCCGCGATCGCCTCGGCATTCGCGCGCGCGACGTCCTCGACCGACCCGACGAGCTCGAGGTGCTCGGGGCCGATCGAGGTGACCAGCGTCAGGGTCGGCCTCGCGACCGCGCAGAGCTCGGCGATCTGGCCGAGCCCGCGCATCCCCATCTCGGTCACGAGCACGCGCGTGTCCGCCTCGAGCCGCAGCACCGTGAGCGGCAGGCCGAGCTCGTTGTTCTTGCTCGCCGCCGCCGCGACCGTGGGCGTCACCGCGCCGCAGAGCGCGGCGAGCACGTCCTTCGTCGTGGTCTTTCCCGTCGAGCCGACGACCGCGACGACCTGCGCGGTCGACCGGTCCCGGACGAGCCCCGCGAGGGTCGCGAGCGCAGTCTCCTGATCGGCCGGGACGAGCGTCGCCGCTCCGCGCTCGAGCGCGTCGGAGACGAACCCGACGCCCGTGTTGAGGGCGACGAAGAGATCGCCCGGCCGCGCCTCGCGCGAGTCGTCGTGCACCCGGCGGACGACGCCGTCCACGGGCCGGCCGCGGAGGTCGCCGAGCCCGAGCGCCTCGAGCTCGTCCCAACCGAGCGGGATCATCCCGCGCCCCCGCGCCGCCGCAGAGCCTCCCGTGCGACCTCGCGGTCGTCGAACGGGTGGACGACGCCGTCGATCTCCTGTCCTTGCTCGTGCCCCTTCCCTGCGATCACGACGACGTCTCCCGGCTCCGCCGCCGCAATCGCGGCCTCGATCGCCGAGCGCCGGTCGGGGTCGACCTCGACGTCGGTCCCCGCGCCCTGGAGGATCGCCTCGACGATCGCGAGCGGGTCCTCCGAGCGCGGGTTGTCGCTCGTCACGACGACGGTGTCCGCGAGCCGCCGCGCGACTTCCCCCATGCGCGCCCGCTTGTCGCGATCGCGGTCTCCGCCCGCGCCGAAAACGACCGTCAGACGGCCGTCGCCCAGCGGTCGTGCAGCTTCCAAGACCGTCTCGAGCGCCCCCGGCGTGTGCGCGTAGTCGACGACGACGGCGAACTCCTGCCCCTCGTCGACACCCTCGAACCGACCCGGCACGCCGGCCACCGACCGCACGCCTTCGGCGATGGCGTCGTCCGCGACGTCGAGGAGCAGCGCGGCAGCGACCGCGCCCAGGACGTTCTCGACGTTGAAGATCCCGAGCAGCGGGGTCTCGATCGCGATCCCGGCCGCGGTGAAGCTCGATCCCCGAGGGCCGAGGTCGAGGCGATCCGCGCGCACAGCCGCTTCCGGCCGCAGCCCGTACGTCACGAGCGGGGCGCGCTGGGCGGATGCGAGCTCGTCCGCCAGCCGGCGGCCGTAGGGATCGCCGACGTTGACCGCCGCCGGCGGCGGGTCGATGCCGACGAAGAGCCGCCGCTTCGCCGCGAAGTACTCCTCCATGTCGCCGTGCAGGTCGAGGTGGTCCTGCGTGAGGTTCGTGAAGACGAGCGCGTCGAAGCGCACGCGGTCGAGGCGGCGGTAGTGCGAGCCGTGCGACGACGCCTCGAGCGCCACCGCCTCGTCGCCGGCGTCGAGCATCTCACGGAAGAGCCGTTGCAGGTCGATCGCCTCGGGGGTGGTGTGCGGCGCGGCCCGGGACGCGCCGCCGACGACCCAGGTCACGGTGCCCACGAGCCCCGTCGAGCGGCCGTCCGCCTCGAGGATGGAGCGCAGCAGGTAGCTCGTCGTCGTCTTCCCGTTCGTGCCGGTCACGCCTGCCACCGTCAGTCGCTCGGTCGGCATCGCGAAGAACACGTCCGCCGCGACCGCCATCGAGGCCCGCGCGGACTCGACGACGAGCTGCGGCACGTCCGCCTCGACCGGGCGCTCCACCACGAGCGCCGACGCACCGGCTGCGACGGCCGGCCGGGCGAGGTCGTGCCCGTCGACGCGCGCGCCGGGAACGCAGAAGAACAGCGTGCCCGCACCCACGCGACGGGTGTCGTAGGCGAGGTCGAGGATCTCGACGGGTCGCCGCCCGATCACGTCACCCGGCGCGAGCGCGCCGATGAGCGCGTCGAGCTCCACGCGCCGGATTGTATGGACGCCCGCCGCGGGCCCTACGGCAGAGCGGCCGCGAGCAGGCTCGACGAGCGCTTCGTCTCGGGTGCGTCGGGCGGCACCTCGAGGTACTGGAGCGCGAAGCGCGCGAGATCGCGGAAGATCGGCGCCGCGACGACGCCGCCCCAGATCTGCCCGTGCGGCTCGTCGACCATGACGAGAATCGCGAGTCGCGGCTTGCGTGCCGGCACGAGCCCCACGAAGGAGGCGACGTACTTGGAGACGTAGCGCCCGTTCTCGGCCTTGTTCGCCGTTCCCGTCTTGCCGGCCACCGTGTACCCGGGGATCGCGGCCTCGGTGCCGGTCCCCTCGAGGACGACGTCACGGAACATCGCGGTCATCCGGTCGGCGGTGTGCTCGGAGACGATCCGCCGGCCCTTGCCGTGCCTCACCTTCTTGCCGCCTATCTTCGCGACGACGTGCGCCGGGGGCATCACGCCGCCGTTCCCGATCGCGGCATAGGCGCTCACCATCTGCAGCGGCGTGACAGCGATGCCCTGCCCGATGGGGACCGTGCCGATCGTCGAGCCCGACCACCGGTCGTACGGGAGCACCATCCCGGCGCTCTCGCCCGGGAGCTCGGAGCCCGTCGTCCTGCCGAAGCCGAAGCGCGAGACCCAGCGCGCGAGCTCCGGGCCGCCGAGCTTGTCCTTCGCGATGGTGATCGTGCCGACGTTCGACGACTCGGCGAGGATCTGGCGCACGGTCATGCGCTCGGTGCCCCTCACGTGCGCCTCGCGGATCGTCCGGTCGGCGACCTTGATGGTCGGGGCGAGGACGAACGAGGAGTCGGGCGTGACGAGGTTGTCCTCGAGCGCGCCTGCGATCGTGACGATCTTGAACGTCGACCCCGGCTCGTAGAGGTCGGTGACCGCCCGGTTGCGTCGCTCGTCGGCGGGCGCGGACGTGAAGCGGTTCGCGTCGAACGTCGGCGCGTTGGCCATGGCGAGGATCGCCCCCGTCCTCGGGTCCATGACGATCGCCGTCGCGCCTTTCGCGTTCCAGCGGCTCACGGCCGAGGTCAGGAGCTGCTCGGCGGTCGCCTGCAGCTGGTGGTCGATCGTGAGGAAGACGTTCCTGCCCGGCCGCTCCTTTCGCGACGTCACGACGTCGATCGCCTGGCCCGCGGGGTCGCGCACGACGATCTCGTACCCCGACCGGCCGGCGAGCTTC
>DATBIQ010000050.1:0-1643 GCA_036556865.1 Gaiella sp. | reverse complement strand
TCGCGCTCGACGTCTACGAGCACGCGTACTTCCTCGACTTCCAGACCGACCGCGCCGCCTACATCGACGCGTTCTTCGACAACCTGGACTGGACGGTCGTGAACGACTGGGTCTCGAAGTACCAGATTCCGCTGAAGTAGGCCGATGACGTCCGCACTCGTCGTCCTCGGCGGGTACCTCCTCGGCTCGGTGCCCTTCGGGTACTGGCTCGTTCGGGTCACCAAGGGGGAGGACATCCGCCGGGTCGGCAGCGGCAACATCGGCGGCACGAACGTCTGGCGGACGTACGGTCGTTGGTACGGGATCCCCGTCGTCCTCTTCGACGTGGCGAAGGGGTTCGTGCCCGCGCTTGTCGGCTCGCTGCTCGTCGGCGAGCTCACGGGCGTCCTCGCCGGGGGCGCCGCGATGCTCGGGCACTGGCGGCCGCTCTTCCTGCGCTTCCAGAAGGGCGGCAAGACCGTGGCGACCGCGGGCGGGACCCTCCTCGGGGTGGCGCCCGAGGTCGGCGTCGTCGGGCTGGCGATCTGGCTCGCGGTCTTCCTCGTCTCGCGGTACGCGTCGCTCGCGTCGATGGTGGCCGCGGTCGCGCTCCCGCTCGTCTCGCTGGCGCTCGGGGAGCCGTGGCCGGTGGTCGTCTTCGCCACGGCCGCCGCGGCCGTCGTCCTCGTTCTCCACCGCGGAAACATCGCGCGCCTCCGCGCCGGCACCGAGAACCGCTTCCGGCTGCGGCGGGCCTGACCGGACGCCGGTAACCGCGCGCCCGGTTTCGCCACGTCCCAGGGTCTGTCCCCTCGCGGCGCGCGAGCGCTGCGAGGGGCGTCGGAGGGACAGTCCCGCGGACGCGTCCATTTCGAGCCCGCGAGCGCTGCGAGGGCGTCGGAGGGACAGTCCCGCGGACACGTCCGTTTCGGCCCGTGACGGCGTCGTGGCGGCGCCGGCGGTTTCCGCCGACGTGGGCCGACGCTAGGCGCTGAGCCAGTCGGGGAGCGACGTGTGCCGCGGCGTCGGCGTGCCCTGCGCGAGCTCGACCCGCAGCTCGCCGACCGTGCCCTCCCGCTCGGCGACGACGTCGTGCGCGTGGATCGTCTCGAAGTTGAGCTGCCGCGCGAAGAGGAAGTCCTCGTCGGCGAGCTCCGCGAGCGTGTCGAGCGCGCCCTTGAGCGAGAGCCGGACGGAGTCCTCGACGAAGCGCGGCTGCAGGTGGGCGTGCTCGACGACGAAGAGCTCGTCGGGCCGCTTCAGGAGCTCGAACACCGGGGCGCTCATCGAGCTCTCGGCGATCCCGATCAGGTCGCGGGCGTCGATCTCGCGCGCCGTCCCGATCATGAGCGTCGCCTCGGCCCGCTGGTTGTGTGTCGCGGCCGGGAGCATCGCGAAAATCTCGGCGATCTGGGCGTCGTCGTAGCCGGCGTCGGCGAGCCGCTCGCCCGCCCGCTCGCGGATGAGTCCCTGCGCGCACGGACAGGCGTTCAGGCCGCGCACCTCGACGCCGACCATCCGCCGGGCGCCCTTGCCGTTGGCGAGCGCGTGCCCGATCAGGTGGTAGATCTCCTGCGTCGGCAGGTCTGAGACAGGCGCCCGGCGCGTGACCGGGAACTTGGCCCGGATCGTCACCTCGGAGCGCACCGCCTCCTGCCGCTCGA
>DATBIQ010000049.1:0-3338 GCA_036556865.1 Gaiella sp. | reverse complement strand
CGACGTCGAGCGAGGCTTCGAGCCGTACTACGTCGTCGACGCCGACAAGAAGCGCGTCGTCTCCGACCTCAGGCAGAAGCTTCGCTCCGCGGACGAGCTCCTGCTCGCGACGGACGAGGACCGCGAAGGCGAGGCGATCGCATGGCACCTCCGCGAGGTGCTGAAACCGAAGGTGCCGGTGCGTCGGATGGTCTTCCACGAGATCACGAAAGACGCGATCCAGCGTGCCCTCGGCGAGACACGCGACATCGACGAGCGCCTCGTCGACGCGCAGGAGACGCGCCGGATCCTCGACCGCCTCTACGGGTTCGAGGTCTCGCCCGTGCTGTGGAAGAAGGTCATGCCCCGTCTCTCCGCGGGCCGCGTGCAGTCCGTGGCGACCCGCCTCGTCGTCGAGCGCGAGCGCGAGCGGATGCGCTTCGTCGCCGCGAGCTACTGGGACGTCGTCGGGATCTTCGAGCCCGGCTCGTTCGAGGCGCGACTCGTCGCCGTGGACGGAGCCCGGATCGCACAGGGCCGCGACTTCGGCGAAGACGGCGCTCCCGCAGCCGGCGTCCTCGTGCTCGACGAGGAGCGGGCCCGCTCGCTCGCGACGAGCCTCGAGGGACGCCCGTTCATGGTGCGCACCGTCGACGAGAAGCCGTACACGCGCCGCCCGGCGGCGCCGTTCCGGACGTCGACGCTGCAGCAGGAGGCCAGCCGCAAGCTGCGGTTCTCGTCCCAGACGACGATGAGCCTCGCGCAGCGGCTGTACGAGAACGGCCACATCACGTACATGCGCACCGACTCGGTGACGCTCTCGGACGCGGCGCTGAAGGCGGCCCGGGCGCACGCGGCGCGCGAGCACGGGCCCGAGACGGTGCCCGAGGAGCCCAGGCGGTACGAGCGCGCAGTCGCGAACGCGCAGGAGGCGCACGAGGCGATCCGGCCCGCAGGCGACGTCTTCCGCACGCCGGCGGAGCTGGCGCGGGAGCTGAACCGCGACGAGCTCGCGCTCTACGACCTCATCTTCAAGCGGACGATCGCCTCGCAGATGAAGGACGCGGCCGGGCAGACCGTCTCCATCGAGCTGGGCGCGGCCACGGCCGACGGCACCGACGCGACGTTCCGTGCGAGCGGCACCGTGATCACGTTCCCCGGCTTCATGCTCGCCTACGCGGCCGGCCGCGACGAGCCGGGCGAGGACGACGAGGAGCGGCGCCTCCCGGCCGTCACCGTGGGACAGGAGCTCTCCGCGTCGTCGCTCGAGCCGCAGGGCCACGAGACGAGCCCGCCGGCACGCTACACGGAGGCAAGCCTGGTCAAGGCGCTCGAGGAGCGCGGCATCGGCCGCCCCTCGACGTACGCCTCGATCATGGGGACGATCCTCGACCGCGGCTACGTCTACAAGAAGGGCACGGCCCTCGTCCCGACCTTCCTCGCGTTCGCGGTGACGCAGCTCCTGGAGCGACACTTCGACCGGCTCGTGGACTACGACTTCACGGCGCGGCTCGAGGACGACCTCGACAAGATCGCCGCGGGGGACGAAGAGCGGGTCGCGTGGCTCGGGCGCTTCTACTTCGGCGACGGCGATCCCGGCCTGCGTGCCCTCGTCACCGACCACCTCGAGGGCATCGACGCGCGCGAGGTCAATTCGATTGCGATCCCGCACTCCGACGTCGTCGTCCGCGTGGGTCGCTACGGCCCGTACGTCGAGCGTGGCGAGGAGCGGGCGAGCGTGCCGGACGAGTTGGCGCCCGACGAGCTGACCGCCGAGCGCGCCGAAGAGCTGCTCGCGACGCCCACCGGTGCTGAACGGTCGCTCGGAACCCACTCCGAGACAGGTCACGAGGTCGTCGTCCGCGTCGGCCGCTACGGCCCATACGTGACCGAGGTGCTGCCCGACGGCGACGGGACGAAGCCCCGCACCGCGTCGCTGTTCGCCTCGATGAGCCCGGAGACCGTGAGCCTCGCCGACGCCGAGCGGCTGCTGACGCTGCCGCGCACCCTCGAGGGCTCGGACGGCGAGGAGATCCTCGTGTCGAACGGGCGCTACGGGCCGTTCGTGAAGCGCGGCAGCGAGACCCGCTCGCTCGAGTCCGAGGAACAGCTTCTCACGCTCACGGTTCCCGAGGCGGAGGCGATCCTCGCGCAGCCGAAGCAGCGGCGCGGCCGTGGCGCCCCGAAGCCGCCGCTCAAGGAGCTCGGCGCAGACCCCGGCAGCGGCAAGCCGCTCGTCGTCAAGGACGGCCGCTTCGGGCCGTACGTCACGGACGGTGAGACGAACGCGAGTCTGCGCCGCGGCGACGACGTCGACGGCCTGACGCTGGAGCGGGCGCTCGAGCTCCTCGCCGAACGACGGGCGAAGGGCCCCGCGAAGCCGCGTCGGCGCACACGCTCACGGGGGTAGGGCAGCGTCACGAACGCCTAACCACCCGTGTCCGCGAGGCGTCGTAGCATGTCAGAGTACGGTTGACCGCATTGGTGGCCGGAGCGGCACCGGCTGAAATACGACATCTGGGAGACTCGTTGCGGGTTTGTGACACTGTTTGTCGTCTCCATCCCGTGGAAAGAACGGAGAAGCGCGCGTAAAGTCAGGGAGATTGTGCTCCGAGGATGCGAAAGGACTGACCACAGGCTTGACGCAGAACCAGCTCATCGAACTGTTCGAAACCGACCAGCTGAAGTCGATCGTGGAGCGCTCGGAGGAGCGTGGATGGGTCGATCCCGCGGAGCTCGAGGGCTTCGTCACCGAGCAGGAGCTCGCCGCCGAGGAGGTCGAGCAGGTCACGCGGGAGCTCGAGGCGATGGGCCTCGAAATCGGCGCGCCGATCGTCGAGACCGAGGAGGACAAGGCGAAGGAGGCCGCGGAGGCCGCCGTGTGGGCGAGCGAATCGCTCTCGGGCGCCGCCGACTCGCTCCAGCTGTTCCTCGCCGACGTCGGCCGGCACAAGCTGCTGAACGCCGCGCAGGAGGTGCAGCTCGCGAAGCGCATCGAGCGCGGCGACCCGGTCGCCAAGCGCCACATGATCGAGTCGAACCTGCGGCTCGTGGTGTCGATCGCGAAGGGCTACCGCGGGCTTGGTGTGCCGTTCCTCGACCTCATCCAGGAGGGGACCCTCGGCCTGAACCGGGCCGTCGAGAAGTTCGACTGGCGGCGCGGGTTCAAGTTCTCGACCTACGCGACGTGGTGGATCCGCCAGTCGGTGCAGCGCGCCGTCGCGAACCACGCGCGCACGATCCGCGTCCCGGTGCACGTCGTCGAGCGTCAGCAGAAGCTCTCGCGCGCGGCGCGGCGGCTCGAAGTCGAGCTCGGTCGCGAGGCGACGAAGGAGGAGCTCGCGGAGGCGACCGGCCTG
>DATBIQ010000048.1:0-33835 GCA_036556865.1 Gaiella sp. | reverse complement strand
GCGAGCGGCAGGATGACCCGCCTGAGGGTCATGGAGCCGCGGCCGCCGAGGTCGGCGGAGGCCTCGAGGTACGACTGCGGGATCCGCTCGAGGGCCGCGTAGACCGGCAGCACCATGAACGGGAACCAGATGTACGTGAAGACGATCCACATCGCCCAGTTCGTGTAGGCGATGTTCAGGTCGGGCAGGCCGACGAGGTTGAGCGCCCAGTTGAGCGCGCCGTCGGGATTCAGGATCAGCCGCCAGGAGTAGACGCGCACGAGGTAGCTCACCCAAAGCGGCAGCACCGTCGCGACGAGCAGGATCACCCGCAGCCGCGGTCCTGCGATCCGGACCATGAAGTACGCGTACGGGAACGCGAGCACCATGCAGGTGACCGTCACGGCGGCCGCCATGCCGATCGTTCGGAAGATGATCCGCGGATACGGTGCGTCCGCGATCGCCCGGTAGTTGTCGAGGTTCCACGTGTGGACGACCTTTCCGGTGAACGAGTCGGTCGTCCAGAAGCCCTGGATCAGGAGCACCACGACCGCCGCGACGTAGACGAAGACGAAGGCGACGACCGGGGCGGACACCTGCCCGAACGTCACGAGGCCCGGTCGGCGCCACGAGAACCGTGACAGGGCGCGGAGGGCTCCCCCTCGGGGGGAGCCCTCCGTCAGCGCTGCAGGGTCAGCCGCCAACCATCAGCCCTTGACCTGCGTCCAGGCCGTCGTCCACGCCCGGAGGTCCATGCAGTTCTTCTGGCCGTTCCCGCAGTCCGTGACCGGGGTCTTCCAGAACTTGATCGAGCGGTAGTACGTCTCGGGCTTGTTGGCCGAGTACTTCGCACACGACCCCTTCGAGAGGGTGTCCATCACCTTGCACGCCTTCTTGTTGACGGGCGTCTCGCCGAAGTAGATCGCCTGCTGGGCCTGCGGCTTCGGCTGGGTGATGTACTGCATCCACTTGTACGCGCAGTTCGGATGCTGCGCCTTGGACGACACCATGTACGAGTCCGCCCAGCCGGTCGCTCCCTCCTTGGGGATCAGGGCGGCGACGGGCACCTTCGCGTCGGCGAGCGTGTTCACCTGGTACGGCCACGAGGCGCCGATGGTCGACCCGCCGTTCTTGAAGAGGTCGATCTGGTCGGAGGCGAGCGCCCAGTACTTCTTGATCAGCGGGCGCTGCGCCTTGAGCAGCGCGACGACCGCGTCGAGCTGTGGCTTCGTCAGCTCGTACGGATCCTTGATCCCGAGCGCCGGCTTCGTCTTCGAGAGGTAGAGCGCCGCGTCGGCGATCTGGATCGGGTTGTCGGGGATCGTGATCTTGCCCCTGTTGGCGGGCGAGTAGATCGCGCTCCAGCTCGTCGGCCGCTTCGGGAACGACTTGGTGTTGTACATCAGGACGTTCGGGCCGAACTGGATCGAGATGCCGTAGTGCTTGCCGCCGACCGTGTTGTGGGGCGGCGACTGGAACGCCTTGTAGAAGTCCTTGTAGGCCGGGATCAGCTTGACGTTCACCTCGGCGACCGCGCCGGCGTAGATCAGGCGCAGGCTCGCGTCACCCGAGGCGGAGACGACGTCGTACTGGCCACCGCCGCCCGAGGTCATCAGGTTGAACATGTCGTTCGAGCTGCCCGCGTACTTCGCGCTCACCTTGCAGCCCGTCTGCTTCTCGAACGGAGTCACCCACTGCTTCTCGGCATACCCCTCCCAGACGACCATCGTGAGCTTCCCCTCGCCCTTGCCGACAGAGCTCGGGACGGCGTTCCCCTTCGAGACACCCGCCGCCGGAACGGCGAGCGCGGCGACCACCGCCGCGAGCGCCACGTGCACGAAGCGAATCCGCTTCACGTTCCCTCCTCCTCGATTGCGAACTCCACGTCCCGTCTCCAGGACAGCCGGACGTGCTTGCCCTCCATCGCGTGGACGTCCTCGGAGGACGTCTCCAGGTTCTGCTGCAGCACCGTGAGCTCGCCCCCTGCGTCGAGCGCGACGACGAACTTCGTGGCCGACCCGAGGTAGGCGACCGCCCGGACGACTCCGGGCTCGCCCTCGGACGCCGTCTCGGGCAGGAGCCGGATCTTCTCGGGTCGCACGGTGAACGTGCGGCCGTCCCGCTCGATGACGTTCGACGTTCCGATGAAGCCCGCGACGAACTCCGTCGCCGGGTGCTCGTACATCTCGGCGGGGGTCCCGACCTGCTCGACCTTGCCCTCGTTGAAGACGGCGATCCGATCGCTCATCGTGAGCGCCTCTTCCTGGTCGTGGGTCACGTAGACGAATGTCATCCCCAGGCGCTGCTGCAGCTGCTTGAGCTCGATCTGCAGCTCCTGGCGCAGCTTGAGGTCGAGCGCACCGAGCGGCTCGTCGAGCAGGAGCGCCTGTGGCGTGTTGACGATCGCCCGCGCGAGCGCGACCCGCTGGCGCTGTCCGCCGGAGAGCTGCGCCGGCTTGCGGTCGCCGAAACCCTCGAGCCGCACGAGCGTCAAGGCCTCGCGGGCCCGCTCGCGTCGCTCGGCCTTCGCCACCTTCTTCACCCGTAGGCCGTACTCGACGTTCTGCTGCACGGTCATGTGTGGGAAGAGCGCGTAGTCCTGGAAGACGGTGTTGACGGGCCGGTCGAAGGGCGGCCGGCGCGAGACGTCCGCGCCGCCGAGCTCGATCCGTCCCTCGTCGGGCCGCTCGAAGCCGGCGATCATCCGCAGCGTCGTCGTCTTGCCGGAGCCCGACGGCCCAAGCATCGTGAAGAACTCGCCGCGCCCGACCTCGAGGTCGATGCCATCGACGGCCGCGACGTCGCCGTACCGCTTGCGCAGGCCCACGATGCGGATGTCGATGTCGGCGGGGCGGCTATCCATCGACTGCCGCGAGCGACTCCTCGAGCAACGCGAGCCCTTCGTCAAGGTCCTCGTCCGAGATCGTCAGCGCCGGCAGGAGCCGGATCACGTTGCCGTAGAGCCCGCAGGCGAGGAGCAGCAGGCCTCGCTCGAAGGCGGCGTCGACGATCGCCTTCGCCCTGCCCGGCGTGCGCTCCACCAGCTCGAAGGCGAGCATCGGCCCGAGGCCCCGCACCTCGCCGATCTCCGGATGCCTCGCGGCGAGGTCGTCGAGCCGTGACCGGACGCGCTCGCCGACCCGCGTGGCCGTCTCGAGGAAGTCCGGCTCGCGGATCGCCTCGAGCGCCGCGTTGGCCGCTGCGCAGGACAGCGGGTTGCCGCCGAACGTCCCGCCCAACCCACCCGTCGGAACGGCGTCCATCAGCTCCGCCCGCCCGGTGACGGCGGCGAGCGGCCGGCCGCCGCCGATCGACTTGCCGGAGACCAGCAGGTCGGGCTCGATGCCGTAGTGCTCGATCGCCCACACCTTGCCGGTGCGCCCCGCACCCGACTGCACCTCGTCGTCGACGTAGAGGATCCCGTGCTCGGCGCAGATCTCGAGGAGCCGTGCGGGGTAGTCCTCGGGCATCGGCACGAAGCCGCCCTCGCCCTGCACCGGCTCGAGCAGCACGCACGCGACCGTCTGGGGGTCGACCTCCGACTTGAAGAGCTTCTCGAGACCTGCGATGGCGTCGTCGCTCGTCACCCCGCGGTAGGGGTAGGGCGCCGGCGCGCGGTAGACCTCGGGCGCGAACGGCCCGAACCCGGCCTTGTACGGGTGCACCTTGCTCGTCATCGTCATCGTCAGGAGCGTGCGCCCGTGGAAGGCGTTGTCGAACACGACCACCGCGGGGCGGCCGGTCGCGGCGCGGGCGATCTTCACCGCGTTCTCGTTCGCCTCGGCACCCGAGTTGACGAGGATCGACTTCTGCTGCGCACCCGCGCACGGCGACACCTCCGCGAGCAGGCGGCACGTCTCGACGTACGGCTCGTAGACGCCCACCATGAAGCACTGGTGCAGGTAGAGGTCCGCCTGCCGATGGATCGCGTCCACGACGGGCGCGAAACGGTGACCGGTGTTCTGGCACCCGATCCCGCCCGCGAAGTCGACGAACACCCGGCCGTTCACGTCGGTCACGCGGGCCCCGTCGGCACCCGCGACGACGAGCCTCGGCGTTGCGACGCCGGCGGAGACATACCGGGCGCGATCGGCGAGCACCTGGTCGTGCGAGAGCTGTTCCGTCGTCTGCATGCGCGCGAGTATGCACGATCGCGGCCCGCCCGTCAGCACGCAATTGCGCGACCGGAGCCCCTTTTTCCCGCGCAATGCGCAGCGGTCGCAAACCGGTCCGAGACGCCGACAGGCCAGTGTCGACGGGCACCCGGGGCCGCTCCGGTGCCGTCGAGCCGGGTGCGGTTTGCCACACCACTCGCCCGAAACGCGTCTGACACGATACGGTCGATGGAGAACGGCGTGAGGATTCTGATCGTCGACGACCACCCGAGCTTTCGGCGATGCGCCCGGGCGCTCCTCGAGGAGGACGGGTTCGCGGTGATCGGCGAGGCCGAGGACGGCGAGGGCGCCCTCGAGGCGATCGGCTCGCTCCGGCCCGACGTCGTGCTCCTCGACGTCCAGCTTCCGGACATGGACGGGTTCGCGGTGCTGGAGCAGCTCGAGACCAACGGCACGGACGAGCCCCAGGTCGTCCTCGTCTCGAGCCGCGAGGCGTCCGACTACGACGGCCTGATCCGCGCCAGCGGCGCGCGCGGCTTCATCTCGAAGGCCGAGCTGACCGGCGCCGCCGTTCGCGTGCTGCTGCGGTGACCCGGCGCCGGCTCGCCGCCGCGATCGGGCTCGGCGCGCTGCTGTACGGCGGCGCCCTCTACCTCGTCGTCACGGCCGACCTCGGCGAGCCGCGTGCGCTGATCGCGATGGTCACCGTCGCGGGGCTCATCTTCACGGTCACCGGTGTGATCGCCGCGGTCCGCGCCCCCGACAACCGAACGGGGGCGCAGATGCTGGCGGTCGGCCTGCTCTGGTCGCTCGGCGCGCTCCAGCTCGCGAGCAACTCGCTGCTCTTCACGATCGGCTACGTGCTCGGTGGAGTCGCGTTCGTCGCGTTCGCCCACCTCATCCTCTCGTATCCCGGAGGCCGCCTGCGGCCCGGCGACGAGTGGATCGTCTGGGCGGTGCTCCTGCTCGTCACGGTCGGGCCGCTGCTCGTGAGCTTCGTCGACCCCTCACCGGTACCCGGATGCTCGGACTGCCCCGAGAGCGCGTTCCTCGTCTCGGACCGCCCCGCAGTCGCGCAGACGGCCAACGTCGCGGTCGCGCTCGGCGCGGCCGCGCTGTCGGCGCTCGTCTTCCTGCGCCTCGTGAGGCGCTACCAGGCTGCGACGCCGCCGTTGCGGCGCGCGATCGGCCCCGTCTACCTCTTCACGCTCGTCGCGCTCGTCGGACTCGTGGTGAGCAGCCTCGTCGGCACGATCGACGCCGAGGCGGGCTACGCGATCGAGTTCGCGGCCCTCGCGTCGCTCGCGCTGATGCCCGTGGCGTTCCTCGTCGGGATCCTCCGCACGCGTCTCGCGCGGGCGGGCATCGCCGACCTCGCGATCGCCCTGGGAGACGGCGTGCCGCTGCGCGACGCGCTGGCGACGGCACTGGGCGACCCCTCCCTCGATCTCGCCTACTGGTCGCCGCAACGCCAGGCGTGGGTGGACGAGGAGGGCAGCACGCTCGCCGAGCCGATCGCGCGGGGCGCGCGTGCCGCGACGTTCGTCGAGCAGGGCGGCAAGCGCGTCGCGGCGCTTCTCCACGACCGCAGCCTCGTCGAGCAGCGAGCGCTCGTCGACGCCGTCGCGGCGACCGCCTCGCTCGCCTTCGAGAAGGAGCGCCTCCAGGCCGAGCTGCGGGCGCAGTATCGCTTCCTCGAGACGATCATCAACACCGCGCCGAGCCTGCTCTCGGTCGTCGACACCGAGGGTCGGATCAGGAACTTCAACCGGGCGGTGGAGGTGGCGAGCGGCCTCGACGACCGCGCCAGCATCGAAGGGCGCTACTTCTGGGAGATCTTCATCGACCCCGACGAGCGCGAGGCGATGATCGAGCGCTTCCGCGAGGCGTCGCCCGACTTTCCCGCATCGGAGTACGAGAACGCCTTCAGGAACGCACAGGGGCACGAGCGCGTGATCGCCTGGCAGACGGCACCGCTCGTCGACCAGAACGGCGACGTCGTGCGGATCATCGCCGGCGGCATCGACATCACCGACCGCAAGCGACGCGAGGTCGAGCTCCAACGGCAGTGGGACTTCGCGAGCACCGTCGCGAACACGATCCCCAGCTTCATCGTCGTCACCGACCACGACGCGATCGTCGTGGCGAACGGCGCCAACCGCGCGTTCGTCGAGACGTTCGGGCGCTCGGTCGACGAGCTCGAGGGTGCGTCGTTCCTCGGCCTCGTCGCGCCCGACGACGAGTTCCAAGCCCGCATGGCGATCGCGGGCGCCGCGAACGGCGTCCCCCAATTCGAGCGCGAGAGCCGCTGGCTGACCTGCGACGGCAGCGAGCTGACCGTCGCGTGGACGGCGACCCCGATCGTCGACCAGTGGGGCGCCCCGAGGGTGCTCGTCTCCGGCGCCGACATCACGGAGCGGAAGCGCCAGGAGGCCGAGATCAAGGCGTCACGGAGCCGCATCGTGGCGGCCACGGACGCGGCGCGACGGCGTCTCGAGCGCAATCTCCATGACGGCGCGCAGCAACGGCTCGCCGCCCTCTCGCTCTCCCTGCGGCTCGCCGAGTCGAAGCTGGAGACGGACGTCGGCCAGGCAGCGGAGATCCTCGTCTCCGCCCGCACCGAGCTTGCCGAGGCGCTCGACGAGCTGCGGGAGCTCGCTCGGGGACTCCACCCGAACGTCCTCACCGACCGCGGCCTCGGCCCGGCGCTCGAGGCGCTCGTCGCCCGCTCGCCGATCCCCGTCGAGGTGCACGTCACGGGCGAGCGCTTCCTGCCGGCGATCGAGGCGGCTGGCTACTACGTCGCCGCCGAGGCGCTCGCGAACGTGGCGAAGTACGCGCATGCGACGTTCGCCGAGGTGCGCGTGGTCGAGGACACCGAGGAGGGCCAGATCCTGGTCGAGGTCACCGACGACGGGGTCGGAGGCGCGGATCCCGCTCGGGGGTCGGGCCTCGAGGGTCTCGAGGACCGCATCGAGGCGCTCGACGGCACGTTCGCGGTCGAGAGCCCCCCTGGTGGCGGGACGCGGATCCGTGCGACGATCCCGGCCGCGCCGCGCGTGCTCCCGCTCTGAGCCCGGCCGACAGGGGTGCGGGCGACCGCACCGCAAGACACCGGTGGGCCGCAGGGTGCGCGGCGCTCGCGCCGTTCATCCTTGGGGCCATGACCACATACGCACGTCGATGACGTTCCCCGCGTCGAGAGCCGGGGACAGGCGGCCGGCCTCCCATGACCGGCGCCGGTGAGCCCACTCACCGTTCGTGCCGTCGCCACCGCCCCCCGGCTCCGTGCACCACCCTCCCGCGTAGCGCCTCCCACTCGTAGACTCACCCCGATGACCGCGCTGCCGACCGGCACCGTGACCTTCCTGTTCGCCGACGTCGAGGGCTCGACGAAGCTCGTCCAGACGGCAGGGTCCGCCTACTCCGGCCTGATCGCGGACGTCCGACGGCTGCTGCGGGAGACGATCAGCGCCCATGGCGGAACCGAGGTCGACGCGACCGGAGACGAGCTCTCGGCGGTCTTCGAAGAGGTCGAGCCGGCGCTGGCGGCGGCACTCGAGGGGCAGGCGTGCATCCGCGACCACGAGTGGCCCGACGGCCTCACGGTCAAGGTCCGGATGGGCCTTCACACCGGTGTGCCCCAGCTCGGTGAGGAGGGGTACACCGGCCTCGACGTGATCCGCGCGTCGCGAATCTCGGCGGCCGGCCACGGCGGGCAGATCCTGCTGTCGTCGACGGCGGCGCCGTTCGCCACCGGAGCCGAGACGCGCGACCTCGGGACGCATCGCCTCCAGGGGCTTCCCGACCCCGAGCGGATCCATCAGGTGGTCGCCGACGGCCTGCCGCGTGACTTCCCACCGCTGCGGGGCACGGTGTCGCAGCTCGGCGACGCCCGCCGTGTCGTCCTCGCCGACGACTCCGTTCTCCTCCGCGAGGGTGTGGCACGCCTGCTCGAGGAGGCGGGCTTCGAGGTCGTGGCGCAGTCGGGTACCGCAGAGGACCTGCTGCGGCACGTCGCGATGCACAAGCCGGACGTCGCGGTGGTCGACATCCGGATGCCTCCCACACACACCGACGAGGGCCTCAGGGCCGCCCGCGAGATCCGAGAGCGGCACCCCGGCGTCGGCGTCCTCCTTCTCTCGCAGTACGTCGAGCCGAGCTACGCGATGGCGCTCCTCGAGACGAGCGCCGAAGGCGTCGGCTACCTGCTCAAGGACAGGGTCGCCGACCTCGAGCAGTTCGGCACGGCCGTGCGACGCGTCGCCGACGGCGGCTCGGCGCTCGATCCCGCCGTCGTCAGCGAGCTCGTCGGACGCAAGCGCCGCGACGACCCGCTCGAGCAGCTGACCGGCCGCGAGCGCGAGGTGCTCGAGCTGATGGCGGAGGGCCGCTCGAACCAGGCGATCGCGGAGCGCCTCTTCGTGACGCTCCGCGCCGTCGAGAAGCACGTCACGAGCATCTTCACGAAGCTCGGCCTGCCCGCGTCGACCGACGACCACCGCCGCGTCCTCGCCGTGCTCGCCTTCCTCCGCGCGTAGTCGCTACGCCGGCGCCCGGGCGGTGGACGGCCGCCGGCGGACGCTTCGTCTCGATTCTTCGGACGGGACGGTTCCGAGCAGCAGCAGCAGAGACGTTTCTCCGTGTATGAACCGGCTCTGCTCCACGGCCGTCGTGGACATGTGCGGTTTGCCGAACCTCACGCGGCGGGAATGCCGAATCACCCCGCGAGCACCGCACGAGCACACTCTCGTCATGGTTCGCAGTTGGCTCTCACAGTCGCATTCCGGCGCCCGCGAGATCGCCGGCCTCGCCGTGCTCTACGGCCTCTACGAGGTCGTGCGTGGTGCAGGCGGCGAGAACGTGCAGGCCGCGATGAGCCACACGGCGGACATCATCGAGGTCGAGCGGACGCTCGGCGTCTACGTCGAGCGCAGCGTGCAGCAGGCGTTCGAGGCGGTGCCCTATGCACCGGCGTTCCTCGGCCTGCTCTACATGCTCCTCCACTTCGCCGGCACGGCGGTGGCGCTGACGTGGATCCACCGCAAGCATCCCGACCGGTTCCCGCTCGTCCGCACGACGTTCGTCGCGGCGACGGCACTCGCACTCGTGGGGTACGTCCTCTTCCCCGCAGCCCCGCCGCGGCTCGCCGGACAGGGCTTCTCCGACACGGTGACGACGTCGACGGGGCTCAACCTCAGCTCGGACGTGCTCGGCGCGCTCTACAACCCGTTCGCCGCCGTCCCGAGCCTCCACTTCGGGTACGCGCTCATCGTCGGCGTCGCGATCGCCGCCATCGCCCGGCATCGCATGGTGCGCGTGATGGGGGCGCTCTACCCGGCACTGATGCTCCTCGTGATCGTCGCGACGGGGAACCACTTCTTCCTCGACGCGGCGCTCGGCGGCGTCGCCGTCGTCCTCGGCTGGCTCCTCGCGCGGGCCGTCGTCGCGCCGCCCGCGCGGCGGCCCGCAGCCCCGCGCGTCGCAACGAGCGCCGGCCGGGTCTGACACCTCGTCGCCCGGCTCCTCGGGTGTGGCCAGCCGCACCGGCCGCAAGCGGCCGGCCACACCCGAGGAAGCCGGTGCGCCCCACAGACATCGGGCTCGCCGGGTGCGAGCGTGCGGTGCATCAACCCCTGCACAGGAGAATCTCGATGTCACCCCTGAAGCGCAGCAGCAACATCTCGGCCCGGATGGGCCGCTGGAGCGCACGACACCGCAAGACCGCGATCTTCGGCTGGCTCGCGTTCGTCGTCGCCGCCGTCGTGCTCGGCGGGATGCTCGGCACGAAGCAGCTCGGCGACACGGACACGCTGCCCGGCGAGTCCGGCCGTGCGGCACGGATCCTCGACGAGGGCTTCCAGCAGCCCGCCGGGGAGACGGTGCTCGTCCAGAGCCGGACGCTCACGGCCGACGACGCGGCCTTCCGCGCCGCCGTCGCCGACGTCGTCCGCCGGCTCTCCGCGGTGCCCGTCGTCACGAACGTCCAGAGCCCGTACGCGTCCGGCAACCACGGACAGGTCTCGGCCGACGGTCACTCGGCGATCGTGAACCTCGACATCCGCGGCGACGCGGACACCGCCGTCGACCGCATCGACCCGGTGCTCGAGGCCGTCGATGCGACGGCCGCCGCGCATCCGTCGCTCCGGATCGAGGAGTTCGGCGTCAGCGCCGAGAAGCAGGTGGACGAGAAGTTCAACAAGGACCTCGAGCGTGCGGGCCTGCTCTCGTTGCCCGTCACGATCGTGATCCTCGTGATCGCGTTCGGCGCGCTGGTCGCTGCGGGCATCCCGCTGCTCCTCGCGCTCTCGGCGGTCATGGCGACGATGGGCCTCCTCGCGATCCCGAGCCAGGTCTGGCCCGTGGACGAGAACATCAGCGCGATCGTGCTCCTGATCGGGCTGGCCGTCGGCGTCGACTACTCGATGTTCTACTTGAAGCGCGAGCGCGAGGAGCGCGCGGCGGGCAAGTCGGAGAGCGCCGCTCTCGAGGCTGCCGCCGCCACCTCCGGACGCTCGGTCCTGATCTCGGGGCTGACGGTGATGACGGCGATGGCCGGCATGTTCCTCACCGGGGACAAGACGTTCGGCTCGTTCGCGATGGCAACGATCCTCGTCGTGGCGATCGCGGTGCTCGGGTCGCTGACCGTCCTTCCGGCCCTCCTCTCCTGGCTCGGCGACCGCGTCAACAAGGCGCGCGTCCCGTTCCTCCACCGGCTGCAGCGGCCGGAGGGCGGCCGGATGTGGGGCTGGATCCTCGACCGCGTCCTCGCCCACCCGCTCGTCTCGGCCGTGGCCGCGACCGCCGTCCTCGTCGCCCTGGCGCTCCCGGCGCTCGGGATGAAGACGGTCGTGCCGGGCGCCGAGGCGCTCCCGCAGGACCTCCCCGCGGTCCAGACCTACAACCGGCTCCAGCAGGCGTTCCCCGGCGGCCAGGACCCCGCAACGGTCGTGGTCAAGGCCTCGTCGGTGAACACGCCCGAGGTTCGCTCGGCGATCGACGAGCTCCAGAAGCAGGCGCTCGCCGGCGGGCGCTTCCACCAGCCCGTCACCGTCGACGTGAACGAGGCCGGCACGGTCGCCCAGATCGACCTGCCGATCGACGGCACCGGGACCGACGCGAAGTCGAACGCCGCACTGGCCTCACTCCGCGACGACATCGTCCCCGCCACGGTCGGCGCCGTCGACGGCGCCGAGGTCGGCGTGACCGGCACGACCGCGATCTCGAAGGACTTCGACAGCGCGATGCACTCCACCGCGCCGCTCGTGTTCGTCTTCGTCCTCGCGTTCGCGTTCGGGCTCCTGCTCGTCTCGTTCCGCTCGATCGTCCTCGCCGCGAAGGCGATCGTCCTCAACCTGCTGTCCGTGGCCGCCGCCTACGGCATCCTCGTGCTCGTCTTCCTGCACAGCTGGGCGAAGGGCATCCTGGGCTTCGACTACACCGGCGGCGTGATGGCCTTCATGCCCGTGTTCCTCTTCGTGATCCTCTTCGGGCTCTCGATGGACTACCACGTCTTCATCCTGAGCCGGATCCGCGAGGCATACGACCGCGGCATGAAGACGGAGGACGCCGTCGCGCACGGCATCAAGACGACGGCCGGCGTCGTGACGAGCGCCGCCATCGTGATGGTCTTCGTGTTCGGGATCTTCGCGACGCTCTCGATCGTCATGCTCAAGCAGTTCGGCGTCGGCCTGGCCACCGCCGTGCTGATCGACGCGACGATCGTGCGGGCCGTCCTCCTCCCCGCGGCGATGACGCTGCTCGGGGACTGGAACTGGTACCTGCCGCGCTGGCTCGAGTGGCTGCCGAAGCTCGAGCACGAGCGCTCGCCCGAGGTCGCGGTGGAGCCCGAGCCGGCACGGCTCGCGGCCTGAGACCGCGATGCGCTGGGGGCCGGAGCCGCAGTCCGGCCCCCAGACGCTTTCCACCCGTCGGCGTCGTGGCCTCGGCCACGCCGCCGACTACGATGAGGCGGCGCCGGAGTAGCTCAGCTGGTCAGAGCACCGCTCTTGTAAAGCGGGGGCCAAGGGTTCGAATCCCTTCTCCGGCTTCGCGTGTCGACTCTGCGTCGATCACTACGATCGCCGCGTGGAGCTCCGCGACATCCTGAAGCGCCGCAGAATGGTTCGGAGCTACCTGCCCGATCCGGTGCCGCGCGAGACGATCGAGCGGATCGTCGCGACCATCCGCCGCGCGCCGAGCGGCGGGTTCAGCCAGGGCCACCGGCTGGTCGTCGTCACGGAGGCGGCCACGCGACGCGAGCTCGCGCGCCTCGCAGGCGAGGAGGAGTACGTCGCCGCCGGCGGCCAGGCGTGGATCTCGACGGCGCCGGTTCACATCTTCGTCGGCACCCGTGAGGAGAGCTACCACGAGCGCTACCGACAGCCGGACAAGCTCCACGACGGCGAGGAGATCGGCTGGCCGGCCCCGTACTGGTACGTCGACGCGGGCGCTGCGTTCCTGCTGCTCCAGCTCGCCGCGATCGACGAAGGCCTTGCAGCGGGCGTGTTCGGCGTGCTGCCCGAGCGGGTACCGGACGTCGAGGCGCTGCTCGGCGTGCCGGGCGACGTCCACTTCGTCTGCGTCGTGACGATCGGCCACCCGGCGGCCGACCCCCAGGAGACACGGCTCGTGTCGCGGCTCAGCCAGCGGCGGCTGGCGCTCGACGAGCTCGTCCGCTGGGAGCGCTGGGACGTCCCCGCCGAGACGTCGGGCCCGTGAGGATCTTCCTCGCCGGCGCGAGCGGTGTCATCGGCCGGCGGCTCGTCCCACTGCTGGTCGAGTCGGGCCACGAGGTCGCGGGCATGACGCGGACGCCGGCGAAGGCGGACACGCTGCTGGGCCTCGGTGCGGAGCCGGTGGTGTGCGACGTCTACGACGCCGGCCGGCTCGGCGAGGCCGTCGTGGACTTCGGGCCGGAGCTCGTGATGCACCAGCTCACCGATCTCCCGGACGAGGAGGCGAGCATTGCCGGCTCGAACGCGAACGCGCGAATGCGCAGGGAAGGGACGCGAAATCTCCTCGCGGCCGCGCGCGCAGCTCGCGCGGCCCGCTTTCTCGCCCAGAGCGTCGCGTGGGATCCGCCGGGCGAGGGTGCGCACGCGAAGGCGGACCTCGAGCGGCTGACGCTCGAGGCCGGCGGCGTCGTCCTGCGCTACGGCCGCTTCTACGGCCCCGGGACGTACCACGACGAGCCGCCTGCCCCTCCACGCATCCACATCGACGAGGCGGCCCGCCGGACGGTGGAGCTGCTGGATGTCCCGTCGGGCATCCATACGGTCGTCGAGGACTGAGCCGCGGACCGCGTCACGCGGTCGCGACGACGAAGTGCCACGCGTTCTCGAGCCGGTAGCCCCCGTCCGCTGTGCGGTACGGGGCGAGCGCGTCGACCAGCGCCCGGCGTATCTCCGGCTCGCGGTCGCCGGCAGCCTCGCCGACGCCGCCCGCAGCCAGGAGGGCGCGGGTGAGCGCGTCCTCGTCGTCGTAGAGGAACGGCCAGGAGAGGTCGAACGCCTCCTGCGGTGTCAGGCCCGCGGCGGACGCGAGCTGCTCGAGCAGCCCCGGCTCGCCGAGGTCGGGGGGCGGCGGCGCGTCCGGGTCGTATCCGGGGAAGAACGGGCGGACGATCGGCTTGATGGCATCGAGATCGCACGTGCCGTGCCTGCCCCAGACCTGGATCAGCACCCTCCCGCCCGGCTTCGTCACACGGCGAGCCTCGGCGAGCGCCGCGACCATGTCCGCTGCGAAGAAGAACGAGTTGAAGCCGGCGACGACGTCGAAGATGCCGTCGCCGTAGGGGAGCTCCTGCAGGTCGCCGACTGCGACGTCCGCCTCCGGCACGCGCTCGCGGGCGAGCGCGACGAGCCGCTTCGACGAATCGATCCCGGTCACGTCGGCGCCTCGGTCCACAGCAGCCCGCAGGAAGACCCCCGAGCCGCACCCGACCTCGAGCACGCGGTCGCCCGCTCCGATCCCGAGCCGCGCGATTGCCGCCTCGTAGGTCGGGAGCTGCTGCTCCTCGGTCGCCGCCCACGCCTCCGCCCGAGACCCCCATCGCCGTCCCCAGCGCTCGGCCTTCGTCTCCACTGCATCCGTCGCTGCCATCGTCCACCTCCCACGGTAAGCTACGTTTCATAGGTATAAACTACGAATCGTAGCTATGTCAAGGTCGAGCAAAGAGCTGAGCCTCTTTTCCTACGAGATCCTCGGGCTGGTCGGTCGCACCGGCGCGGGCGCCCACGATCTCCTGCGCTTCGCCCGCCGCGGGCGGATCCTGGACTGGGCGGGCGAGAGCCAGTACTACGCCGAGCCCAAGCGGCTCGCCCGGCTCGGCTACCTCGAGGCGCGCAAGGAGCCGGGCAAGACCCGCGAGCGAACCGTGTACCGCCTGACGGGCAAGGGGCTCGAGGCCCTACGCGACTATGCGCGGACGCCGGCGACGTTCACGCCGCTGAAGAGCGATCCCCTGCTCCGGCTCCTGATCGCCGACCTCGTCGGAGAGGATGCGACGCGCGAGAGCCTCGTCGCGCTGAGAGACGATCTCGCCGACCTGCACGCACGCCTCGACGAGAGCGTGGCCTCGGCCGCTGAGCTGCCACACCGAAGCGCCTACCTGTTGATGGCGACCGACTTCCTTCGCAGCTACCTGGAGTTGCACGAGCAGCTCGTCGACCGGGTCGAGCGCGAGCTCACGCCTCGGCGGCGTCGAGCCTCGGGCTAGCGACCGCGTCAGGCGACGACCGCGCGCGTCGCCTGGTGCGCGAGGATCTTCCGCTTCACTCGCTGGAGCGCGTTGTCGATCGTCTTGCAGTCGCACGCCAGCTCGTCGGCCATCGACTCGTAGGAATGCCCGTCGAGGTAGAGCCGCAGCGCCTCCGCTTCGAGCCCCGAGAGGCTCGTGCCGAGGCACCCGACGAGCGCCTGGAGCTCTTCGGTGGAGATCACGCGCACCGACGGATCGTCGATCGACGGGCCCGGGAGGGCGTCGCCGAGCGTGCACTCCCCGTCCGACTCCTGGCCGGCCGGAGTGTGGCTGAAGGAGATGTACGTGTTCAGCGGAGCGTGCTTGTAGCGGGTCGCCGACTTGATCGCGGTGATGATCTGGCGCGTCACGCAGAGCTCGGCGAACGAGCGGAACGAGGTCTCCTTGTCGCTGCGGAAGTCCCGGATCGCCTTGAAGAGCCCGATCATCCCCTCCTGGATCAGATCCTCCGCGTCGCCCCCCGCGAGGAAGTACGAGCTCGCCTTCAGCCGGACGAACCCCTGGTAGCGGCGCATCAGCTCGTCACGAGCGGCCGCGCTGCCGTTCCGGGCGCGCAGGACGAGCTGCAGATCCTCGAGCTCACGCTGCAGCTTCTGCGGCGTCTTCGGTGCTACGGCGGTCCGGACGGCCATTGTCGTACTCCCCTCTACGTGGTGATCTGGCACTCGCCTCGAGGGAGCCTCACCCTCAAGTCGAGGGGGAAGCTAGCACGATCGCGCAAGCGTTACAACCCTATTGCGCTTCTTCCATTGTAATAAGAACATGTGTTCGCGTCCGCCTCCGGGCGGTGGGCGATGCCCCGCGCAACGTCGTGTCGCTAGTCGTCGGTCGAGTCCGTGGGCAGCGGGGGCTGGCCGCGACGGAGCCGCTCGAGCCGAGCGCGCGTCTCGGCATCGACGCGCCCTTCGAGCCGGCTCGCCGCGTCCTCGCGATGTGCGACAGCAGAGAGCTCGGCGAGAAACTCGATGGACCCACGCTTCATGACCTGTTGTCCGCTCGTGCCCTGCACCGCGGCGTCCGACGTCACGAGGAGCACCGCCTCGCGATCGCGTCGCTCGGCCGCGAGCCGCTCGAGCACCGTGTCCGCGTCCGCCGCGAACCGCACCTCGAGCGCGCCGAGCACGCGGGCCACGCCGACGCCGTCGAAGACGACGACTCCGCGCGCGCCGCGGACTGCGACGAAGCTCGCGAGCTCGTCGACGAGCTCGTCACGATGCGCGAAACGACCGGCGTGAAACAGGTTGGAGCCGTCGAACAGGTAGAGGGAGACATCCTCCATATCTCAACCTGAAGTACAGGTTGATATAAGCCGCTGCCGACGCGCCTCGAACAACGACACCGCCGCCGCCACGCTCACGTTGAGCGACTCTACGCCCGGCGCGAGCGGAATCGACACCGTGCCGTCGCAGCTCCGCCGTACGAGGGGTCGAACCCCGCGGCCCTCCGCTCCGAAGACGAGCGCGAGCCCGTCGGTGAGGTCGAGGTCCCAGATCCGCTTCTCCGCGTCTGCGGACGCGGCGTACGCCCACAGCCGATCGCCCTTCACCTCCCCGAGGTAGCGGGCGAGATTCGGGACGACGGCGACCGGGAGGTGCTCCACGGCTCCGGCCGACGCGCGTGAGACCGCCGGTGTGATCGCAACGGCACCGTGCGCGGGCAGGATCACACCGGTCGCACCGGCACCTGCCGCGCTGCGGATCACGGCGCCGAGGTTCCGCGGATCGGTCACCTGGTCGAGGCAGCAGAGGAGCGGGCGGTCGACGGCCGCGAGCTCCCAGGCGTCGGCGTACGGGTAGGGCTCGCACCATGCGACGACGCCCTGATGGTCGGGTGATCCCGCGGCCGCGGTGAGCTCGCGCTCACGCTTCGTTCGCGGCCGCGGCCCACCCTCGAGCCATCCGAGCGTCGCTTCGGCCCGCTCGCTCGCCCACACCTCGAGCACGGCGCGGCGCCCCCGTAGCGCCTCGCGGACGGCGTTCCGCCCGTACACGAGGTCCCGGGTCACGCGCGCGGCACGAGCTCGTAGCCGTCGCCGGCGTCCCGCACGTCCCAGCCGAGGGCCTCGATCTCGAGACGTAGGCGGTCTGCCTCGCCGAACTCGCGCGCCGCGCGCGCCGCGGAGCGGGCATCCGCCAGGGCGACCACGTCGGCCGGAGGCTCGCGACGCTCTCCGAGGCTGCCGAGCCCGAAGACCTCGAGGCCGCGGCGGAGCTCGGCGAGGGCGCCGGCGTGCGCCCAGTCGTGCATGATCGCGAGCGCGGCGGGCGTGTTGAAGTCGTCCTCGAGCGCGCCGACGAACGCGTCCCAGTCGCCCTCGCCGCCGCTCTCGCCGCGCAGCGCGTTGCGCAGCGTCTCCGTCTGCGCGCGCGCCGCCGCCATCGTCTCCTCCGAGAAGTCGATCGGCTTGCGCCAGTGGGCGGTCATGAAGAACACGAGCGTCGTCTCGCGACCCCAGGCGTCCAGCACCTCGCGGATCGTCGCGACGTTGCCGAGCGACTTCGACATCTTCTCGCCCGTGAAGCGCAGCATCCCGTTGTGCATCCAGATCCGCGCGAAGGGATGCCCGACGGAGAGCGACTGGGCCCTCTCGTTCTCGTGGTGGGGGAAGACGAGGTCGAGCCCGCCACCGTGGATCCAGAACTCGGGCCCGAGCTCCTTCGCGGCCATCGCGGAGCACTCGATGTGCCAGCCGGGTCGCCCTCTGCCCCACGGCGAGCCCCAGGAGGTGTCCTCGCCCTCCTTCGTCGCCTTCCAGAGCGCGAAGTCGCGCGGATCCTCTTTTGCCGGGTTCGGCTCCTGGTCTTCGACCTGGTCGGGCCGCTGCCCGGACAGCGCGCCGTAGCTCTCGAACCGCGCCACACGGAAGTAGACGTCGCCGTCGGCCGTGTACGCGTGCCCGCTCGCAATCAGTTCCTCGATCAGCCCGACGATCTCCGGCATCGTCTCGGTCGCGAGAGGCTGGGCGTCCGGCATCCCCAGGCCGAAGTCGCCGGTGTCCTCGAGATACCAGTGCGTCGCCTCGAGCGCGCGCTCCGCGCTGCGCCCGGGAGCAGCCTCGTAGATCTTGTCGTTGACGTCCGTGATGTTGTGCACGAGGCGGACCTCGTGGCCACGCTCGCGGAGCCACCGGGCGAGCCACGTGAACACGACGAACGGCCGCGCGTTGCCGATGTGCGCGCGCTGGTAGACCGTCGGCCCGCAGACGTAGATCCCGATCGGCTCGGGTGCCGGCGGCAGCTCGACGAGCGAGCCGCTGAGCGTGTCCTGCAGGCGCATGGGGCGATCGTAGACGGGCAGCCCGCGCGCCGAGCCGGGCGCGGCCTCAGCCTCGCCCGGCAGCCCGACGCACGCGCTCGAGCGCCTCGGCCGCGGGCAGCGCGGCGACCACCGTCCAGAGCTCCGGCCCACGCTCCTCCCCGGTGAGCGCGAGCCGCAACGCACGGAGGTCGCCGCCGACGGCCTTGAGCTCGCGGACGATCTCGCGGGCGCCGGCTTCGTCGAGGCGCTCGGGCGATCGGGCGCGAAGCTCGTCGAAGCGCTCGAGCGTCGGCACCGCCTCCGCGGAGATCGTGACCGGCCGGGGAGCCTCGATCTGGCGCGCGATCTCCCGCGCCTCGACGAGCGTCCGCGCGCCCCGGAGCGCACGCGCGGCTCCGACGGGGGCACCCGACGCGGCCGCGAGGTCCTCGTCGGACATCGCGGCGATCGCCTCGATCGCGAGCCGGCCGATCCGCGCCGGGTCGAGGTGGACGTCGTGTCCCGGCACCCCGAGCTCGTCGAGGTAGGCGCGAAGCGCGGCGGCGGGGATCCCGTCCTCGCGGAAGTCCGACACTGACGCGTCCCCGTGGCGCTTCGAGAGCTTCTTCCCGTCGTCGCCGAGCAGGAGCCCGTGGTGCACAACCTCCGGCAGCTCGCCGCCGAGCGCCCGCGCGATCCGCCGTTGCGGTTCCTCGTTGGGACGATGGTCGGAGCCGCGGATGACGTGGGTGATCCGGAGGTCGAGGTCGTCGGCCACGGAGGCGAGCTGGTAGGTCGCGCTCCCGTCGGGCCGCAGGAGCGTCAGTCCGTCGAGCCGCAGGGAGCCGTCGGCGTCGCGCCTCGCGCCCCCCTCGCGCTCCGCCCGGCGCGCTGCGCCGGCGTAGAGCGACGCACGCTCGCTCTGCCTGACGGGCCCCTCGTCCCACGCGATCCCGAGCCACCGCAGGTCGTCGACGATCGCGGCCTCTCCCCCCGCGACGGTGCGCGCCGGGTCGGTGTCGTCGATCCGCAGGACGAGGACGCCGCCGTGCTCGTCGGCGAACCGCCGGTTTGCGGCCGCGGTGAGGGCGTTGCCGAGGTGCAGCGATCCCGTCGGGCTCGGGGCGAACCGGACGCGGACGCTCACGCCTCGATCGGCACGTGGCCCGGCTCCGACGCGACGCGGTCGAGCCAGTCGCGGATCGCGGTGTAGCGACCGAGCTCGAAGCCGCCCTCGTGGGCGACGTGCGTGTATGCGTAGAGCGCGATGTCGGCGAGCGTCAGGGCATTGCCGACGACATACGGGTCGCCCGAACGGCCGAGGTGCCGTTCGAGAGCGTCCAGCGCGCGGTAGCCGTCGTCTGTCTTCCGCTCGATCACCTTCGCGTAGCGCCCCGACTCGCCCGAGTACGCGACGAGGAACCGGACGACGGCGATCGCCGGCTCGTGCGTGTACTGCTCGAAGAACATCCACTGGAGCACCTTCGCGCGCGCGTACCGGTCCTCGGGGACGAAGCGCGTGCCCTCGGCGAAGTACCACAGGATCGCCCCGGACTCGGCGAGCGGCCGCCCGTCGTCGAGGACGAGCGTCGGGACGCGGAGGTCCGGATTGAGGCCGTCGAGCACCTCGCCGCGATTCGAGCGGTCGACGACGTCGAGGTCGCGACGCTCGTACTCGATCCCGAGGTGCGCCAGGAGAAGGCGCACCTTGTAGCAGTTGCCCGAGATCGGGGAGTTGTAGAGCAGCACGCGGCCAGCCTACTCGCCTGCGTCCGAGCCCCACGGGGCGAGCGACGCCCTCGAGGCCCGGCCGGGCAGCGCGGTGCGAAGAGGCGGCGGTCGTCGGCGTGGTTTCTCCCGCGGCACCTGCAGGAATCTAGGCTGATCCCGTGGAAGCCCGGCTCCTGCTGTGGTACGCGCGCTCCGCGCGTGATCTCCCCTGGCGTCGCACGCGCGACCCGTACGCGATCCTCGTCTCCGAGGTGATGCTCCAGCAGACCCAGGTCGAGCGCGTCGTCCCGCGGTACGAGCGCTGGCTCGACCGCTGGCCGACCGCCGAGGCGCTGGCCGCGGCGTCGAGGGCCGCCGTGATCGTCGAGTGGCAGGGCCTCGGCTACAACCGTCGGGCCGTCTCCCTCCATCGCGCGGCGACGCACGTCGCCGCGAAGGGCTGGCCCGCAGACCTCACCGTGCTTCCGGGCGTCGGCCCCTACACCGCAGCCGCCGTCCGGAACTTCGCGTTCGGCGAGGCTGTGCTGCCGCGCGACGTGAACGTCGAGCGCGTGGAGCGCAGGACCGAGCACGCCTTCTCCGCCTCCGCCGCACAGGCACTCATGGATCTCGGGGCGACCGTGTGCCTGGCGCGGGTCCCGCGCTGTGGGGAGTGCCCTCTGGCCGCCGAGTGCCCGTCGGTCGGGACGCGGGACGAGCCCACGCGGAAGCAGACGCCGTTCGAGGGATCCTTTCGTCAGCGGCGCGCCGCGGCGCTACGAGCGGTGGCGAAGGCGCCAAGGCGCCTGTCCGACGTCGATCCGGAGGTCGTGCTCTCGCTCACCGCGGACGGCCTCGTCGTGATCGAGGACGACGTCGTCGCGCTGCCCACGTAGGGACGCCGCCTACCGACCCTCGGCGTATCCCGGCCGCGCCTCGTCGAAGCGCGGGAGCCCGTCGTCCGGGATCGCCTCCCACGGTGCCGCATATGCGACGAACGCGCGCGACTCCGGACGGATCCCCGGGTCGCCGTCGAGCGCGCCGAGCCGGACGCCGGTGTAGACCCCCGACCCGGGCTCGCAGCTGAACAGCGCGGACCCGCAGCGGGCGCAGAAGACCTTCTCCCGCCCGCCCTCGGGTGTCCAGCCACGCAGCTCGTCCGCCCCCTCCAGGATCCGCACCGAGCCCTCGACCGCCCGCGCGTTTGCGGACGACGCCGTGCCGGTGCGCCGTTGGCAGCGCCTGCAGTGGCAGTAGCCGGCCGACAGGAACGGCTCGACGACCTCGAACCGGACGGCGCCGCACCCGCAGGCGCCCGTGATCTGCTCGTCCATCTCACGAGCGTACGCCACGGTCGGCGGGACGTGTAGCGGAACGACGAGCGGCAGCCCCGGGTGCGTCGCATCTGCCCGTCGGCGCACCCCGGGCTGCGAGGAGAACGCCGTGACACGCGCCGTGCGCCGTGTCACCGGTCGACTCCGGTGAAGACGGTGGTCGCGGACGGACGTCGCGACCTGCGCACCATCCGCGGAGCGGCGGTGCGCGCGCTACCTAGTCCGGTGGAATCTGCTCCAACGTCAACCCTTCCGTGTCGAAGGGACTGTCACCCCCGACGATAGCGCGCCGAGCCGTCCCCGTGAAGAGGTCCGGGCTCAGGCGCGGACTTCGAGGAGCGCGACGGCCTGCGCGGCGAGGCCTTCCTCGCGCCCGGTGAAGCCGAGGCGGTCGGTCGTCGTCGCGCGCACGTTGACGAGCTCGTGCTCGACACCGAGCGACTGCGCGAGGCGCCGCCGCATCTCCTCGCGGTAGGGCGCGATCCTCGGCGCCTGGCCGATCACGACGCAGTCCGCATTGACCAGGGCGAAGCCGGCCCGACGCACGTGGGCGTGGGCGTCGGCCAGGAGCACGAGCGAGTCGGCTCCGCGGTACCGCTCGTCGTCGGACGGAAACAGCGCCCCGATGTCCGCGAGCCCGGCGGCGCCGAGCAGTGCGTCCGTCAGCGCGTGCGCGACGACGTCGCCGTCCGAGTGCCCCACGAGGCCCACCGGATGCTCGATGAGCACTCCGCCGAGGACGAGCGGCACGCCCTCGCCGAAGGCGTGTGCATCGACGCCGAGCCCGATGCGAAGTCCGGTCACGCCGGCGGGCGCAGCAGGACTCCGACGTCGGCGACCTCCCACACCTCTGTTGCCTTCCCGTCGCGGACGTGGGCGAACACGACCTGGTCGAGTCGGAACGGCCGCGCCGCCGGAGGCACGCCTGCGAACTCGTGGCGCAGAGTCCCTGTGACGACGACGCGCGCAGCCATCGAGCCGTCCCCGGAGATCACCTCCTGCACCTCGTGCCGGAGGTCGGGCATCGCCGCGAGCGCCTCACGCCAGACCCGCTTCTCCTCCTCCACGCCTCGCGTCGAGAGCCCGAGTGGAGCGTGAACGACGACGTCGGGATCCAGGAACTCGTCGAACGCGTCGACGTCTCCGGCGTCCCCGGCCTCGAGCCACTGCTCGAGCAGCGAACGCGGCTCTCGACTCATGGGCGCATTCAACCGTACCGCGATGCCGCGGGCCTCCCCGTGCGACCGCCGAGCTCAATGCGTCGCGAGGACGTCGGGCACCTCCGCCAGCGAGTCGACTGCGATCGCCCCGGACGGTGTGGTCTGCAGCCGGCCCCACGGCCCGCGCCGTAGGTGGACGGCGACGAGCCCCGCCGCGAGCGCCGGCGCCGCGTCGTTGTCGGCCCGGTCGCCGACGTAGGCAACCTCCGCCGGCTCTCGGCCGGCGAGCTCCACGAGCGCGTCGAAGAAGGCGGGCTCGGGCTTGCGCACTCCCAGGCTCGCGGAGCCCGTGACGACGTCGACGGGCAGGCCGGCCGAGCGCGCCCATCGCTCGAGCCTCTCGTCCTGGTTGCCGGCGAGCCCGACGAGCATGCCCGCGGCGCGAACGCGCGCGAGGCAGTCGAGTGCGTCCGGGTACAGATCCTCCAACGAGTACACGAGCCCCTCCCAGGCACGGGGACGCTCGATCCCGAGGTGGCGCCAGAGCTCCCAGTGCTCCTCCCCGCGCTCGATCGTCTTCCCGAGCGCCGCCCAGACGACGTGCGGCCCGACGCCCGCGGCGTCGGCCAGCTCGCGCCAGTAGCGCTGTTCGTCGACGAGCGTCTCCCCGACGTCGAAGAACACGGCGCGGACGGCCATCAGCCCTCGTCGAGGAGCCGCGAGACGAGCGCGAGGTCGTCCCGTGTCGTGACCTTCACGAGCCGCGGATCGCCGGGGACGACGGCGACGCTGCCGCCGCCCCGCTCGACGAGCGACGCGCAGTCGGTCGCACCGGCGAGGTCGGCGGCGAACGCAGAGCGGAGGCGGTCGGCCACGAACGCCTGCGGCGTCTGGACCGTGACGAGCGCGTCGCGGTCGACGGTCTCGAGCACGAGCCCGTGCTCGACGCGCTTGACCGTGTCGCCGATCGGCAGCGCCGGCACCACGCCGTCGACACCCTCACCGAGCCGCCCGAGCAGCCGCGCGATCACCTCGTCGTCGACCAGCGGCCGGGCGGCGTCGTGGACGAGCACGACGAGCGCCTCGGACGGCACCTCGGCGAGCGCGAGCCGCACCGACTCGGCCCGGCTGGCCCCGCCGGCGACAACGCCGGCGACCTTCGATGCGACGAGCTCCTCCGCGAGCAGGATCGCGGGCTCCTCCCAGCCCGGCGGCGCCGCGACGACGATCGCGTCGATCCACTCGGAGGCGTCGAGCCGCTCCATGCTCTCCGCGAGCAGCGGCCGATCGCCCAAGGCGGCGAACGCCTTGGGGCGGTCGGCGCCGAGACGGGAGCCCGACCCGGCCGCGACGAGGATCGCCCACGTCGTCTGCGCACCTTCCGCTTCACGCAAAGCGCCGAGAGTGCTCTGTGCGGTCACCGTTGCCGGCACTTCGCGGCGAGGCCGGGAAGCGCCAGACCGCGGTCAGGCCGTCGCGGTGGCGGCCGTCTTCGGCTTCGCCTTCGCGCGCTTCCCCTTGGCGGGGTTCGCGAGCACCTCCTCGAGCCAGGCGTGCGCGTCGTCCTCCGTGAGGTCCTTCGCGTACATGAGCTCGGAGGCGAGGATCTTCTTCGCCTTGACGTACATCTGCTTCTCGCCGGTGGAGAGGCCCTTCTCGTGGTCGCGGAGCGCGAGGTTCCGGACGACTTCGGCGAGCTCGAGGATGTCGCCGGTCTTCATCTTGTCGCGGTTGTGCTTGAAGCGGCGGTTCCAGTTCTTCGGCATCTCGGTCGAGCCTCCGAGGAGAACCTTCTGCACGACCTCGACCATCTCGAGGTCGATCACGCCTCGCAAGCCGACCTTCTCGCAGTTGTCGACGGGCACGTTGACCGTCATCTCGTTGTGGAGGATCCGGATGGTCAGGTACTCGCGCTCCTCACCGAGCACGACCTTGACCTCCTTCTTCTCGATGGTCCCCGCGCCGTGGTGGGGATACACAACCTTGTCGCCGACATCGAACACGCCTCGAGCCCTCCCGTCGTCCGGTCTTGTGTGCGCCTGACTCACGAAAAAGCGCCGGCCTGGTTCCGCCGACGTGTGGGTCCATTCTACCCGAAGAAACACCCCCGCTCCGGGGAAAAACGGCGCCGAGAACGGCATCCCGACGCGCCTCCTCACCGCTCCTCGAGAGCCCGCTCCGACGGCTCCAGAGCGGCGTGGAGGGCCTGCCGCAGCGTCTCGGCACCCGTGACACGAGGGCCGCCGGTGCGCGCCCGCGTTCCCTCGGGAGCGACCACGGTCGTCACGCCGAGCTTCGCGCACTCCTCGAGCCGCCGTTCGGCTTGCGCGGCGGCGCGCAGCCGGCCCGTGAGACCGAGCTCGCCGAACGAGGCCACGCCCTCCCGCAGAGGCACGCCCCTCGCGGCGGACGCGATCGACAACGCGACCGCGAGATCCGCGCCCGGCTCGTCGATGCGCACGCCTCCGGCGACGTTGACGAACACGTCCGCCGCGCCGAGCGGCACGCCGGCGTGACGCCCGAGCACCGCGACGATCATCGCGAGCCGCTTCGGGTCGACCCCGGTGCCCACGCGGCGGGGCATCGCGAGATCGGTGCGCGACACGAGAGCCTGGATCTCGAGCAGCAGTGGCCGCGTGCCCTCGAGCGCGACGGCGACCGCCGCGCCGACTTCGCCGGCCCGCGTGCGGCCGAAGAGCGTCGACGGGTCCGGCACGCCGACGAGCCCGGACCCCGTCATCTCGAAGACGCCGAGCTCGTTCGTCGAGCCGAACCGGTTCTTCGTCGCACGCAGGATCCGGTGGGCGTGGTAGCGGTCGCCCTCGAACTGGAGGACGCAGTCGACGAGATGCTCGAGCACGCGGGGGCCCGCCACGGCGCCGTCCTTCGTCACGTGCCCGACGAGCACCGTCGCGACGCCGCTCCCTTTGGCGACCCGGAGCAGCCGCGACGCGGCCTCGCGTACCTGGGCGACCGACCCCGGGGCGGACCCGAGGTCGCTCGCGTAGAGCGTCTGCACCGAGTCGACGACGCAGACGGCCGGCTTCTCGCGCTCGAGCGTCGAGCAGACGGCGTCGAGCTCCGTCTCGGCGAGGATCCGCACCTCGTCGGCTCCCCCGAGGCGCTCTGCCCGGAGACGCACCTGGGCGACCGACTCCTCACCGGTCACGAGCAGCGCCTCGCGTCCGCTCTGCGCGACCGCACCGAGAGCGGAGAGCAAGAGCGTCGACTTCCCCACGCCGGGCTCCCCGCCGAGGAGGACGAGCGAGGCGGGGACGAGGCCGCCGCCGAGCACGCGGTCGAGCTCGGGCACGCCGGTGCCGAGCCGGGCCGCCTCCTCGACCTGGACGTCGCCGAGCCGCTGCGGAGCCCGGGCCGTTCCAGCGGCCGGCTGGCCGTCGCGGCCGTGCAGCTCCTCGACGAGCGTTCCGAACGCGCCGCAGCCGGGGCACTTGCCGAGCCACCGGCCGGTGGTCGCGCCGCAATCGCTGCAACTGAACTGGACGACGACCTTGGCCATGCGGCCATGATACGACCGACGTCGGACGTCCTGCTGTCTTCGTTGACAACACGTCCGAAAGGGACAGGGCCTATCCTCCGACGGTGAGCTCGACGCAGCGCCCGACCGGACGCGACCAGCGCCACTCGCACGACCATCGTGCGAGCTCGCGGCGGGCGCTCACCACGGTCCTCGTGCTCACGGTCGCCTTCACCGTCGTCGAGATCGTCGGCGGCTTCGTCACCGACAGCCTCGCGCTGCTCGCGGACGCGGGGCACATGCTGTCGGACACCTTCGCGATCGGGCTGGCGCTCGTCGCGCTGACGCTCGCCTCGCGGCCGTCGACGCCCCGCAGGAGCTTCGGCTTCCAGCGCGCCGAGATCCTGGCCGCGTTCGTCAACGGTCTCACCCTCGTCCTCATCTCCGGATGGATCATCTGGGAGGCGGTCGGCCGCTTCCGCGACCCGCCCGACGTCCTCGGGGGCTGGATGCTCGCGATCGCCGCGACCGGGCTCGTCGTGAACACGGTATCCGCCCTCATCCTGGCGCGGTCCGAGCACGACAGCCTGAACGTGCGCGCCGCCTTCCGCCACGTCCTCGCCGACCTCCTCGGATCCGCCGGCGTGATCGTCGCCGCCGTCGTGATCCTGCTCACGGGCTGGACGACCGTCGACCCCCTGGTCTCCGTCGCGATCGCCCTCCTCATCCTCGGCAGCGCCTGGGGCGTCCTCAGGGACTCGACGGCGATCCTGATGGAGCAGGCCCCGTCCGGCGTCGACGCCGACGCCGTCGCGCAGGCGATCACGGACGTGCCCGGGGTCACGAGCGTCCACGACCTCCACGTGTGGACGATCACGTCGGGATTCGACGCGCTCTCCGCCCACGTCCTCGTCGGGCGGGGACAGGACTGCCACGGGCTGCGACGCGAGATCGAGCGGGTGCTCGAGGCGCGGTTCGAGATCACGCACACGACGCTCCAGGTCGACCACGACGCGTCGGATGCGCTCATCGAGCTCCGGCCTGCGGCGCCGCGCCGCCGCTAGCCGGCCACGGACGTCGTCGTCTGCGCCTCGGGCGCTGCGGGCGGCACCGGCTTGGTCTTCGCCTTCGGCTTCGGGTTCGGCTTCGCCTTGGGCGCTGGCTTCGACGGGCCGACCTCGACGATCGCGTTCTGCGGGTCGTAGCGGACGGTGTACCGCTCGTTCGCGAGCAGCTCGCCCCCACGGAAGACCTTCCGCGTGTACTGGACGGTGAACCCCGACTCGCCCGCGGACTGCACGGTGCTGGTCGCCCCCGCAGGGAGCGACGAGTTGAGCGTCCGGATCGTGCGAGGAGACGTGTACGCGTACGGCTTCCCGGTCTCGGTCTCGACCCGCCGCCCGAGCTTCCGCGAGTAGAAGCGAACCGTGATCGCCGAGTCGCTCGCCGAGACCTTCATCAGGATCGCGGCCGGCCAGTTGTTCCGGAAGATCAGCTCGGGCCCGCCCCACGAGACGGTCGCCTCCCGGCCCATCGGGTAGCGGGAGATGTAGAACTGGTGCGCCTGATGCGCCACGAGCCTCACGCCGGCGAAGAAGGCGGCGTTGTAGAGCGTCGTCGCGACCTGCGAGATGCCGCCGCCCACGGCGTCCTCGAGACGCCCGTCGAAGATCTGCGGAGCCGCGACGAACCCCTTCTCCACGGTGCGCTTGCCGAGCGCACGATTCAGTGAGAAGGACCCGCCGGGAAGGATGACCGTGCCGTCGAGCAGCGCGGCTGCCCGCTGGATGTTCGTGACGCGCGGCTGGCAGCACGAGTAGTACGTCGTGAACTCCGAGACGAGCTCCCGAATGTCGAGCTTCTCCGCCTCCTCCGTCGTGAGCGCCGGCGCGGTCGCCCGAAACCGCGCGAGATGCGTCGTCGACTCGAGGTTCGAGACGAGCGAGCGCCCGATGCGAGCGGCGTCGAGCGCGCGGCCTGGTCTCGACGGGACGACCGACACCCCCGCCGCGCCGACCGAGAACGTCGCGTCGCGCGGAGACGACTCGAACCGTCCGAGCCGGATCCGCAGCGAGGCGGCGAGGCCCTTCGGCTCGAGCGTGACGCCGAGCGAGCCGTCCTCGCGCTCGGTGCGCACGAGCCCGCGCAGACGGCCGGGCGTGAGCGTCGCCTCGGCGTCGCGGAAGCGGACGCGCCGCGGCCCCTCGAGCAGGTGCTCGACGCGCGCCAGGGCCGCTTCCGCCTCCGCGCGGGAGACCACCGGCCGAATGGGCACGATCTCGAGCTCGACGCGCGTCGGGAGCGTCCGGAGGGCGCGTCGCAGGGCGTGCCGGTCGACCCCGCTGCCGGCCTCGGCGTCCACGACGCGGGCCGTCGCCGCGTCGACGACCACGCGCGCGTCCCGCCACGGCGTCCCGAAGCGGCGATCGAGCCTGTCCGCGAGCTTCGCGACCGGCACCGGCGCGAGCCGGTAGGCGAGGTCGACGCTCGGCCCCGACCGCAGGCCCACCCGGGCGAGCACGCGCGCGAAGACGCCCTCCCCGGCGAGCGCCTCGACGGCGTCGTCGACGAGGGCCCGCGCCCGCACCTCGCGCCCGCTCGTCCCCGCGAGCTCCCCTCCCGGCGCGACGAGCCGGATGGGGCGTCGCATCCGGGCCGCGGCCGCATCGGCGACGGCCGCACGCGCCTCGTCCTCGCTCATCCCCCCGACGTCGACGCCCCCGATCGTGGCACCGCGCGGCAGCGCGTCGCGCTCGAGCAGCGCGATCACGGCGAACGCCGCGCCGAGGACGAGGAGAACGGCGCCGGCGACCGCCAACGCGGCGATTGCCCTTCGGGCACGCCGACGCGGCCGTCTGGCGGTGGAGAGAAACGGGCCGGACACGGGCAGGCTGACGGTAGCGGACGGCCCTCCGGCCCCACGCTCGCCCGGGCGGATGCGCTACCCGAGCGACTTCACGAAGAGGACGCGATCCTCCCCCGGGCCGTCGTAGTCGTGCGCCACGCGCTCCACCTCGAAGCCCAGCGCCTTGTGGAAGGCCACGGACTCCTCGTTCGCCGGCGACGTGACGCAGCGCACCCTGGTTCTCCCCTGTGCGCGGGCATCCGCGAAGAAGCGCTCGTAGAGCCGGCGCCCGAGCCCTTCGCCGCGATGCTCGGGAGCGACCCCGACGAAGTGCACGTATGCCTCGTCGGCATCCGTCTGCGAGAGGAACCCGATCAGGAACGCGGCGAGCTGCCCATCGTCCGCGTCGATGACGTAGCTCGTGCCCTCGAAGTGCACGAAGAAGAGCCGCGGCAGCATCGGCGCCATGTCACGTCCGCCCCACCACGCGTTGACGCGCCCGATCACGCGGCCGTAGTCGGCGGGCTCGGCATGGCGGATCTGCATCGCGTTAGCGTAGGGGACTGGCAGCGAAAGGTGCCTGTCCCCCGTGACGCACCTGCGCGGGGGTCGGTCACCCTTCGGGCAACAGGCCCCAGGCCTCTCCCATCGCCTCGACGTGCCGGTGGTCGGTGCCGCAGCAGCCGCCGAGGATCGTCAGCCGGGGGAGGCGCTCGCGGAGCGCGACGTACTCGTGCGCCAGCTCCTCGGGGTCGCCCATGTCGAGCTCCTCGGCCTCGTCGAGCTCGGCATGACTCAGCCGTGAGGCGTTCGCGCGGAGCCCGCGGATCCGGTCCGTCCACCGAGAACCCGGCTCGAGCACGTCGTAGAAGTGCGACGGATGCGCGCAGTTCAGCATGAAGTACGCGGCCGCACCGTCCGAGAGCGCGTCGACCTCGTCGATCGCCTCGCCGAGCGTCTGGCCGCTCGGCAAACGGCCGTCGGTCTCGACCGTGAACGAGATCACCACGGGAAGGCCGACCGCCTCGGCGGCACGGACGATCCCGAGCGCCTCGCCGGCATACGTCAGCGTGATGCCGGTCACGACGTCGACGCCGGCCTCGGCGAACGACCGGATCTGCGCGCCGTGGTAGTTGGCGGCCTCGTCGCTCGTCATCGTCTCGCCGACGACGTAGCCGTCACCGCGTGGCCCCACACAGCCGGAGACCACGATCGGGGTCGCCTCGGTCTCGAGCTCGTCGCGGAGCTCCTGGAGCAGCTCGACGGCCCGCCGGTTGAGCGCCTCGAGCCGGTGGCCGGAATGACCGATCCGCGCCGCCCAGTCAGGGTTGGCGCGCCAGGTCGGCGTCTCGAGCACGATGCCGACCCCGCGCGCGAGCGCGATGCGCACGTACGGCTCGAAGTAACGGCGCAGCGCGTCCTCGCCGCCGTCCCGCGTGAGCAGGTCGTATGCCGCGAAGTAGGGCAGGTCGTGGCCGTCGTGGAAGATGAGGGTCGTCTCGAGGCCGCCGTCCGTCAGGAACGGCGTCTCGCCCAGCTGGGGCAGAGCGTCTCGGTGGCGCGCGTGCGCCGGGAACATCGAGGTCATCAGGCCGTCCTCCCGAAGTCGTGTCGCGTCCCGCGACCGCTTCGAGGGTACGAGCCGGTCGATTTCCCCCGCGTACGGCTTACCGAACTCTTGCCGAACCCGCCGAGCGGGCGGAGTACGCTCGGACGATGAGACGCTCGGTCACCTGGGCGCTCGTCATCCTGACCCTCTCGGCGACGGCGGCGTCGGCGTCGTCGACGGAGGGCACGCTCGGGCCGGAGCTCGAGGCCGTGGTGGCGGCAGGGACCCCGGGCGCACTGATCCTCGTCGACGACGGCACCACGAGGGTGGCCGCCGCAGCAGGGCTGGGAGATCTCCGCGCAGGCGCGCGGCTCCGGCCGGCCGACCGGTTCCGGGCGGGAAGCATCACCAAGACCTTCGTCGCCGTCGTGGTTCTCCAGCTCGTCCGCGAGGGCCGCCTGAGCCTCGACGACAGCGTCGAGCGCCGCCTGCCGGGAGCCGTGCCGAACGGGCACCGGGTGACGATCCGGGAGCTGCTCGCGCACACGTCAGGGCTCTCCGACTACGCGGCCGACGAGCTCTTCCTACGACGCACGGCGAGCGAGCCCGAGCGACGGTGGACGCCGCGAGAGCTCGTCGGTCGTGCTGTCCGCATGGGGGCGGCCGGCTCGCCGGGCGGGCGGTTCGCCTACGCGAGCACGAACTACATCCTGCTCGGTCTCGTCGTCGAGCGTGTCACGGGCACCACGATCGGAGAGCAGCTTCGCCGGAGGATCTTCGCGCCGCTCCGGCTCCGTGGCACGAGCTTCGTTCCGGGCATGCGGATCACCGGCCGACACGCACACGGCTACGCGCCGAGCGCCCACGACGGAATCGTCGGCAGCCTCGCGACCGCACGTGACCGAAGCAGCGCGAGCGCCTCGTGGGCCTGGGCCGCCGGAGCGGTCGTCTCCACCGCCCCGGACCTCTCGCGCTTCTTCGGCGCCCTGCTCGGCGGACGCCTTCTCGCGCCCCGCGTGGTCGCGTCGATGCGGCCCCCCGCCGGCGCCCGCTACGGGCTCGGGCTCGGCGCGTTCGCGACTCCGTGCGGAACCGCGATCGGCCATACGGGCAACCTGCTCGGGACGGTGTCGGCGGCGTGGTCGACGCCGGACGGCAGCCGGCGCGTCGTCGGCATGACGAACAGCTATCCGCTCTCGCCGGCCGCGGACACGGCCTTCCGGCGCCTGCTCGAGACGGCGTTCTGCGGCTGACGCCCGCGGACTACTCGGCCGGCTCGTCGTCGGCGCTCGCCGGCTCGTCCGGCGGCACCGTCACGGGCTCCGGCTGCACCTCGCCCTCGATCACGCGCATCTCGACCTTCGGGTCGTCCGGCCCTGGATCGACCCGGCGGTCGACGACGATCGTCGAGCCGTCCGTGAGCTCGCGGCCGAGCACGAAGTCGGCGAGCGGGTCCTCGATCAGACGCTGGATCGCGCGGCGCAGCGGCCGGGCGCCCATCGCCGGGTCGTAGCCCTCCTCGACGAGCAGCTCCTTCGCCTCCTGCGTGAGCTCGACGGTCGCGCCGTGCACCGACATCTGGTCGCGGAGCCGCTTCATCATCAGGTCGACGATCTGCAGGATCTCGCCCTTCTCGAGCTTGTGGAAGACGATGATCTCGTCGATCCGGTTCAAGAGCTCGGGCCGGAAGACCTTCTTCAGCTCGCCCATCACCCGCGACTTCATGTCGTCGTAGGAGAGCCCCTGCTCGTCGCCGATCGCGAACCCGAGCGACTGGTTCTTCGAGATCTGCGCCGCCCCGATGTTCGAGGTCATGATCACGATCGTGTTCCGGAAGTCGACCTTGCGTCCCTGCGCGTCGGTCAGCTTCCCGTCCTCCAGGATCTGCAGGAGGATGTTGAACACGTCCGGGTGCGCCTTCTCGATCTCGTCGAGGAGCAGCACCGAGTACGGCTTGCGGCGCACGGCCTCCGTGAGCTGGCCGCCCTCGTCGTAGCCGACGTAGCCGGGGGGCGAGCCGACGAGCCGGGACACGGAGTGCTTCTCCATGTACTCCGACATGTCGACCTGGATCATCGCGTCCTCGTCGCCGAAGAGGAACTCGGCGAGCGTCCGCGCGAGCTCGGTCTTCCCCACGCCCGACGGGCCGAGGAAGATGAACGAGCCGGTCGGCCGCTTCGGGTCCTTGATCCCCGCGCGGGCGCGGCGGATCGCCTTCGAGACGGCGACGATCGCGGCCTCCTGCCCGATGACGCGCTTGTGGAGCTCCTCCTCCATGCGGACGAGCTTCTGCGACTCGGCCTCCGTGAGCTTGAACACCGGGATCCCCGTCCACATCGAGACGATGTCGGCGATCTCGTCCTCGCCGATCTCGGGCTGCTCCTCGTCGGCCTCGTTGCGCCAGCGCTCCTCGAGCTCCTTCTTCTTCTGCGAGAGCTTCCGCTCCTTGTCGCGGAGCGAGGCGGCCTTCTCGAACTCCTGCGCCTCGATTGCGGCTTCCTTGTCCGCGCGGACGGTCTCGATCTCCTCCTCGAGCTCGCGGTAGCGCGGCGGGGCGGACATCGTCCGGATGCGGACACGCGAGCCGGCCTCGTCGATCAGGTCGATCGCCTTGTCGGGAAGGTGGCGGTCCTGGATGTAGCGGTCGGCGAGCACGGCGGACGCCTGGAGCGCCTCGTCGGTGATCTTGACGCGGTGGTGGGCCTCGTAGCGGTCGCGGAGACCGCGGAGGATCTGCACGGTCTCGTCGATCGTCGGCTCCTCGACCCGCACCTGCTGGAAGCGACGCTCGAGCGCGGCGTCGCGCTCGAGGTACTTGCGGTACTCGTCGAGCGTCGTCGCGCCGATCGTCTGCAGCTCGCCGCGCGCGAGCGCGGGCTTGAGGATCGACGCCGCGTCGATCGCGCCCTCGGCGGCACCCGCGCCGACGAGGTTGTGGAGCTCGTCGATGAACAGGATGATGTCGCCGCGCTGGGTGATCTCCTTCATCACCTTCTTCAGGCGCTCCTCGAACTCACCGCGGTACTTCGAGCCCGCCACGAGCGCCGCGAGGTCGAGCGTGTAGATCTGCTTGTTCTTCAGGAGCTCGGGCACCTGGTTCGCGGCGATGCGCGCGGCGAGGCCCTCGACGACCGCGGTCTTGCCGACGCCCGGCTCGCCGATCAGCACGGGGTTGTTCTTCTGGCGGCGCGAGAGGATCTGCATCACGCGCTCGATCTCGGTCTGCCGTCCGACCACGGGGTCGAGCTTGCCCTCGGTCGCCTGCTTCGTCAGGTTGCGACCGAACTGGTCGAGGAGCTTCGAGTTCTTCGCCTTCTCGCCCTGCGCGGCGCCGCCCGGCTGGCCGGACTGCCGGCGTCCCGGGCCGGAGAGCATGCGGATGATCTCGTTGCGGATCTTCTCCGCGTCGGCGTCGAAGTCGAGCAGGATCCGAGCCGCGACGCCCTCGTTCTCGCGGACGAGGCCGAGGAGGATGTGCTCCGTGCCGATGTAGTTGTGCCCGAGCGAGAGCGCCTCGCGCAGCGCGAGCTCGAGGACCTTCTTCGCGCGCGGGGTGAACGGGATCTGGCCGGTCGTGACCTCGTCGCCCTGGCCGACGATGTGCGCCACCTGGGCGCGCACCTCTTCCACGGTGATGTCGAGCTGCTCGAGGACGCGGGCCGCGAG
>DATBIQ010000047.1:0-19374 GCA_036556865.1 Gaiella sp. | reverse complement strand
TACGCGCTCGCCGGGCTGTTCTCAGCGATCGCCCTGTCGCTCGCGCTCGTCGCCGTCTGGGCGGCGGTCTCAGGGGGTCGCGCATGGGTCGTGGCGCTCGGGGCGGGCGCCATCGCCGTCTGGATGGGGGATCTGGCGCGCAGAGTCTGGCCAAGATGACAGGGGAATCTGGCCGATCGATAGATGAGACAGCAGACCCACGTCGTATTCTGCTGTGGTGGCCGCGGCACCCCACTTCTCTCGACGGACCCTTCGTAGCGGATGAGCACGATCTCCGGGGGGGACACGCAGGCGCTGTGGCACGACTACCGCGCCACGCGCGACCAGGCGGTCCGTGATCGCCTGATCCTCACCTATGCGCCGCTCGTCAAGTTCGTCGCCGGACGTCTCGGCTCGAGCCTGCCGTCGCACGTCGACGAGCAGGATCTCGTCTCGTACGGGCTGCTCGGGCTGATCGGGGCGATCGAGCGGTTCGACCCGGCGCGCGAGATCAAGTTCGAGACCTACGCGATCGCCCGCATCAAGGGGGCGATCATCGACGAGCTCCGCTCGCTCGACTGGGTGCCACGCTCGGTCCGGGCACGCGCGCGCGAGATCGAGCGCGCGATCGTCGAGCTCGAGCGGAGCCTGATGCGTGCGCCGACCGATGCGGAGATCGCCGCCAAGGTCGGCATCTCCGAGGACGAGCTCGAGAAGAGCCTGTCCGACATCTCCCGCTCGTCGATGGCAGCCCTCGACGAGCTCTGGAGCCCGCAGGGCGGGGGCGACCAGGTCGCCCTCATCGACACGATCGAGGATCCTGCCGGCGCCGACCCCGAGTTCTCGCTCGAGCAGACCGAGCTCAACGAGGCACTCGCCGAGGCGATCGCGCGCCTGCCCGAGCGCGAGAAGCTCGTCGTGACGCTCTACTACTACGAGGAGCTGACGCTGCGCGAGATCGGGGAGGTGCTCGGTGTCACCGAGTCGCGCGTCTCGCAGCTCCACACGAAGGCAGTGCTCCGCCTCAAGGCGCGCCTCTCCGGCGGCGTCCGTCAGACTGCGGACGCGTAGGCGCCGAGACCTACCGCTGGACCTCGACGGCGAGGCGCCAGTGTGTCGCGCCCTTGACGTCGACGCCGACGGTCACGCTGCGGTCGTGATCGGAGACGTCGGCGAGGATCACCGACTCGCCGGCCCGGAGCTTCGCCCGGCCGTCCTCGTCGCCCGACCACGAGACGTCGAGCTTCCCGCCCCACAGCCCGAGCGGCGACGTGTCCTCGGTCGTGAGGACGAGCCTCCCGCCGGCCGGGATCGACATCGTCTGCCCGGCGGCGTCCTCCGTCGACTCGACCTGCGACTCGGTCTCCCAGCGCGGCTCGCGCGCGACGACGATCGTGACGGTCGAGCCGAGCGGTGACCGTGACCCCGGCGCGGGCGTGACGCGGAGAATCGTGCCGGGCTCGACGTCGGTCTCGGGCTTCTCCTCGACGGCCGCGGCGAACCCCGCTTCGCGGAGCGCCTCGGAGGCGGCTGCCGCGTCGAGGCCGGCGACGCTCGGGACGAGCCGCTTTGGCGGGCCGGTCGAGACGACGAGCTCCACATGCGCGGGGCGCTTCACGCGCGACCCCTCTTCGGGGTCCGTCCCGACGGCGTGCCAGGCCTCGATCTCCGTCGACGGCGCGTACCGTCGCGACGGCGTGTAGCCGTTCCGCTCGAGCAGCGCGATCGCCGCCGCACCCTCGAGGCCCGCGACGGCCGGGACGTCGGCATACGCGCTGCCCTTGCTCACGGAGACGAGAAGCGCGCCGTTGTCCAGGATCCGCTTTCCCTCGGGCGGGTCCTGCGCGATGATCGCGCCCGCTGGCGCGGACTCAGAGTACGAGCGGTCGACGACCTTCACCTTCGGCACCGGAAGGCCGTCGTCCTTCGCCCGCTTCGCCACCTCGGCGGTCGCGCCCTTGACGCGCAGGCCGACGACGTCTGGCGCGCTCACGCCGGAGGGATCGTCCCCCGCGACGGCGTAGACGCCCCCGCCCGCCAGGCCGACCGCGACGACGAGCGCCGCGACCGCGGCGACGAGCCTGCCCCGGTGGAACGCCGTGTGCGACCTGACGTGGCTCACGACCGTCGCGGGCGCGCGCGCGATGGTCGCCGACGCCCTCACGATCGTCGCGGGCTCGGGCAGGACGCGGGTGACGAGCGTCACCGCGGCTGGCAACGCTTGGGTCGAGTCGTCATGAGGGTCTCTCGCAGCGGGGTCGAGACCGGGAAGCGTTGCGGGGTCGGCTCCGAGGGAGAGCGCGACGGCGGTGGCGTCCCCGCGCTCGAACGGCGCGCGAGAGAGAAGGCGATCGACGAGCACCACGGCGTCGGGCGGAGCGGTCGGCGCGGCGAGCGCGAGCGACGGGGCCGCCTCGTGGGCGCGCCGGAGTCCGGTTGCGAGTCGGTCCTCGCCCTCGAACGGCATTCGCCCCGAAAGCAGCCGGAAGAGGACGCACCCGAGCGCGTAGAGGTCGGTTGCGGGGCCGGTCGCGTCGCCGGCCGCCTGCTCGGGCGCCCAGTACTCGGGCGTTCCCGCGAGGATCCCCGAGATGGGAGCGCTCCGCGACGACCGCGCGAGCCGCGCCAGGCCGAAGTCCGTGACGACGACCCGCCCCGTGCCGCGCTCGACGAGCACGTTCGCCGGCGTCAGGTCGCGGTGCACGACGCCGCGGGCGTGTGCATGCGCGAGCGCCGCCGCGACGGGGGCGCAGTACCTGCGTGCCTCGTCCCATCCGAGTGTTCGCCCGCGGATGATCGTGTCGAGCGCGTCCCCCTCGACGAGCTCCATCACGAGCACCGTCTGGCTCGCGTGCTCGAGCACGTCGTAGAGTCGGACGACGTTCGGATGCTCGAGCCGCGCGAGCGCGGCCGCCTCCCGCTCGAACCGCTCGCGAAGCTCGGGATCGTCCGCGACCCACGGATGGAGGACCTTGAGCGCCACTTCGCGGCCGAGCCGCTCGTCGCGGGCGCGCCACACGACGCCCATGCCGCCGCGCCCCAGCTGCTCGCTGAGGCGGTACCGGTTGGCGACGATGTGGTCGACGTCCTGCACGAGCGGCACCTGCCCGGGCGTCTCCCGGGCGCGCTGGAACCTACTCCTGCCCCGTTCGGAGATCGTTAACGCGCTCCTGCGCCGGTCGTAGACTCGGCCCGTGGCGGTCTGTGCGCAGTGCGGGCGCGAGAGCCCCGACGACTTCGTCTTCTGTCCCGGCTGCGGCGCGGCCCTCGCCCCGGTTCCCGCGCGGGAGGTGCGGAAGGTCGTGACGGTGCTGTTCTGCGACCTGACCGGCTCGACGGCGATCGGGGAGCGGACGGATCCGGAGGCCTTGCGGGCGCTGATGAACCGGTACTACGACACCGCGCGCGGCGTGCTCGAGCGACACGGGGGCACCGTCGAGAAGTTCGTGGGTGACGCCGTGATGGCGGTCTTCGGAATCCCCGTCGCGAGCGAGGACGACGCCCTGCGGGCGACCCGGGCGGCGGTGGAGCTCCGCGACGTCGTGCGGGGGCTCGGGCTCGACGCGCGGATCGGAGTGAATACGGGCGCGGTCGTCGCGGGCGAGGGTGACACGCTCGTCACCGGCGACGCGGTCAACGTCGCCGCACGGCTCGAGCAGAGTGCGGGCGCCGGCGAGATCCTCCTCGGCGACGACACGCTCCGGCTCGTGCGCGACGCCGTCACGACCGAGCGGGTCGAGCTGACGTTGAAGGGCAAGTCGGGAACGGTGACGGCACACCGGCTCGAGCGACTCGACGCTGCCGCGGTCGGTGTCGCGCGCAGCCTCGAGCGCCCGATCGTCGGCCGCGAGCGGGAGCGTGCGCGGCTCCGCGCGGATTTCGACGACGTCGTCGCGACCAGCAGCTGCCGGCTCTTCACGCTGATCGGCCCCGCCGGGATCGGCAAGTCGCGGCTCGTCGCGGACTTCCTCGAGCACGTGGACGCGCACGCGACCGTCGCGCGCGGGCGGGCCCTCTCGTACGGCGAGGGAATCACGTACTGGCCACTCGTCGAGATGCTCGTCCAGCTCGGGATCGAGCCGTCCGCAGCCATCCGGTCGTCGCCGGCCGAGACGCAGCTCGCGACGCGCGCGCTGCTCGAGGAGCGCGCCCGCGAGCGGCCGCTCGTGCTCGTGATCGACGACCTCCACTGGGCGGAGGAGCCGATGCTCGACCTCGTCGAGCACGTCGTCGACTGGTCGCGGGCCGCTCCGATCCTCCTCCTCTGTGTCGCCAGGCCGGAGCTCCTCGACGTCAGAGCCGGTTGGGGCGGCGGCAAGCTGAACGCGACGTCGATCCTCCTCGAGCCGCTCGGCGACGATGACTCGCGCACGCTCGCCGACGGGCTTCTGGCGGACGTCGAGCTCGACGACGACACGCGCGCGCGCATCCTCACGACCGCGGACGGCAATCCACTCTTCCTCGAGGAGATGGCGGCGCTCGCGCGCGAGGCCCGCGGCTCCGTCGAGGTGCCCCCGACGATCCGTGCGCTCCTGCAGGCGCGCCTCGACACGCTGAACGACGACGAGCGCCTCGTGATCGAGCGCGGCGCGGTCGAAGGCCAGGTCTTCCACCGCGGTGCGGTTACCGCCCTCGCCCCGGCGACACCTCCGCTCGACGTGCCCGGCCAGCTGCTCTCGCTCGTCCGCAAGGAGGTCGTCCGTCCGGACCAGACGGTGATCACCGGCGACGACGCATTCCGCTTCCGCCATCTGCTGATCCGCGACACGGCGTACGAGGGCCTGCCGAAGGCCGTGCGGGCCGACCTCCACGAGCGGTTCGCCGACTGGCTCGAGGAGAACGTCGCGCTCGTCGAGCAGGACGAGATCGTCGGCTACCACCTCGAGCAGGCGGCGCGGTACCGGGCGGAGCTCGGGGACGCCGGCGCCTCTACGCCGGCGAGACGCGCGGCCGATCACCTCGGCCGGGCGGGCCGCGTCGCGCTCGAGCGCGGCGACATGCTCGCAACGTGCAACCTCCTCGGGCGGGCGCTGGCGCTCTCGAGCGAGGCGGGCGAGCGTCGTCGCCTCATCCCCGATCTGGTCGATGCGCTGATCGAAAGTCGCCAGCGGGACGAAGAAGTGGGCGCGCTCCTCGACGAGCTCGACGAAGGTGAGCCTTTGGATCGCGCGCTCGCCACGGTGCTGCGGATCAAGGACTACCCCGGCGGCGAGCTGGCCGAGCTTCTGGGGCGACTCGACGAGGCCGGGGCGATCCTCGCGGACGCGGGCGACACCGTCGGGCTCGCGCGGTGTGAAGCCGCACGCGCCTGGGTCTACTGGGGTGCATGCCGGATGGGCGACGCCTATCGGGCGTACCGGCGTGCCCACGATCTACTGAGCGTGGGCAGCGGCGTCGCGCGTCGGGACGTGATCTTCGGCATCGGCCTGGCCGGCATCTTCAGCGGTATGTCGGTCGACGCGTTCCTGGAGCTCCTCGACGAACTCGACGGTCAGGCGGCAAACGCCGGCCCGATCCTTGCTGCGACCCTCCGGAGCTTTCGCGCGCGCGTCGAGTACGGCGCCGGAACCGGCACGCTGGAGGCTCTTCGCGCGGCGACGAGAACGGAGATCGAGATGCTCGAGCAGACAGGCAGCTTCGACGGCACCGTCGCCGCGCACATGTACGAGCGCGTGGTGGTTCCATGGCTCGACGGCGACGCCGTGGCATTTGAGCGGGGATCACGGGAGCGGGTCGAGGCAACCTCGCGGGTCGCCACGCGCCTCTACCACGCAAACTCGCTTGCAGAGTGGGCGATCGCACTGTGCGAGATCGGCGACGCCGAGCGGGCGTCGGCGGCGATCGCGGAGGCCCGCGCGCTCGCCGATCCGGACGACCTCGCCGATCAGATCACCCTCGACCTTGCGGAGGCGTACGTCCACGCGCTCGAGCGCGAGCCCGAACGCGCCCGGCAGTTCCTCGAGCGGGCGAGGGCGAGAGCAAAGGACACCGACCTGCACCCGCCGGCGTTCGACTCCGAGTTCGTCGAGGCCCGCGTCCGCCTGGCGATGGGGGAGGTCGACGGCGCGAGGCGCCTGCTGGAGGCTCTCGCGCGGGATCAAGAGGAACGTGGGTTTCACCGCATCGCAGAGCGCTACCGCCGCGAGCTCGCCGCGCTCGACGGCTCCCCGTAGCCCCCCGCGCGGGCCGGACTACCATTGCCGCTGCACCCACGGAAGAGGAGGAGCGCGCGCAGATGGCCGCAATCGAGCCAGGCAAGATCCGGAACGTCGCCGTCGTCGGTCACCGCGGGACGGGAAAGACGTCCCTCGTCGAGGCGCTCCTCTACCAGACCGGCGAGGTCAACCGGCTGGGCACGATCGAGGCGGGCACGACGGTCTCCGACTCCGACGAGGACGAGCAGCGGCGCGCCGTCTCGATCTCGCTCTCGCTGACGCACACCGAGTGGCAGGGTCGCAAGATCAACCTCGTCGACTGTCCCGGCGACCCGTCGTTCCAGGGCGAGGCCCGCTGCGCGCTGCGCGTGGTCGAGGGAGCGCTCGTCGTCGTCTCGGCCGTGATGGGCTTCGAGGTCGGCACCGCGCGGGTCAAGAAGCTCGCCGAGGAGCTCGGCCTCGCGCGCATGCTCGTCGTCAACATGCTCGACCGCGAGCGGGCCGACTTCTTCCGCACGCTGGGCCAGATCCAGGAGCAGTTCTCGTCGAAGTGCGTGGCAGTGCACATACCGATCGGATCGGAGCACGAGCTCGAGGGGATCGTCGACGTCCTCCACATGTGCGCGTACATGAACCCGGAGGGGCAGAAGGAAGCCGACCCCGTCGCGATACCCGACTCGATGGCCGACCTCGCACAGGAGTACCGCGAGAAGCTGCTCGACGAGGTCGTGCAGATCGACGAGGCGCTGATGGAGCGCTACCTCGAGGGCGAGGAGCTCGACCCGCACGACGTCGCCGACGCGCTCAAGCTCGGCGTCACCCGCGGCGAGGTCTTCCCCGTCGGCTGCTCGGTCGCGACGAAGAACCTCGGTACGCACGCGCTGCTCGACCTCCTGGTCGAGGGCGTCCCTTCGCCGGCGAAGCGCGGTGCGCCGTTCGAGGTGGAGGGGGCGTCGACCGCCGCGTTCGTCTTCAAGACCGTCGCCGACCCCTTCGCCGGGAAGATCAACCTCTTCCGCGTGCTGAAGGGCGACGTCACCACCGAGACGACGCTCGTCGACCACCGGGAGCATTCGAAGGAGCGCATGGGCTCGCTGCTCCAGCTCCAGGGCAAGACGACGACGCCCGCGAAGGAGTTCGGCGAGGGCGACCTCGGCGCCGTTGCCAAGCTGAAGAACGTGCAGACCGGCGACCTGCTGACCGACAAGGAGGTCTCGGTCGAGCCGCCGTCGTTCGGCTTCCCGGAGCCGGTGATGAGCTTCGCGGTGACGCCGAAGATCAAGGGCGAGGAGGAGAAGGTCGCCTCCGCGATCAAGCGGCTCGCGGAGGAGGACCCCACGCTGCGGCTCCGGCGGGACCAGCAGACGGGCGAGGAGATCCTCGCCGGGATGAGCCAGATGCACGTCGAGGTCGCGCTCGAGCGGGCGAAGCGGCGGTTCGGCGTCGACGTCGAGCTCCACCAGCCGCGCGTGCCGTACCTCGAGACGATCCGCTCGGAGTCGCGGGCGCGTCACCGCTACAAGAAGCAGACCGGCGGCCGCGGGCAGTTCGGCGACTGCGAGATCGTGCTCCAGCCGATCGAGGGGCACGAGGGCTACGAGTTCGTCGACAAGATCGTCGGCGGCGTGATCCCCCAGAGCTACAGGCCCGCCGTCGACAAGGGGATCCAGGAGGCGATGCAGCACGGCGAGCTCGCCGGCGCGCCGATCCAGGGCGTGCGCGTCGAGCTCGTCGACGGCCAGTACCACAACGTCGACTCGTCGGAGATGGCCTTCAAGATCGCCGGCTCGATGGCGTTCAAGGAGGCGTACGCGAAGGCGGATCCCGTCCTGCTGGAGCCGATCATGGAGCTCGAGGTGACCGTGCCGGACGAGGCAGTCGGCGCCGTCAACGGCGACCTCAACTCACGTCGCGGACGGCTCAACGGGATGGAGCCCGCGGCGGGCATGACGACGATCAAGGCCGAGGTGCCGATGGCGGAGCTCCTCACCTACTCGCAGTCGCTCACGTCGATGACGGGTGGGCGCGGTGACTACGCCATGCACCTCCTGCGCTACGAGCAGGTGCCGACGCACGTCGCGCAGAAGATCGTCGACGAGACGAAGCGCTCGCGCGAGGCTGCGACGGCGTAGCGTCGCGCGTGTCTGGTGTCCGACTCGACGTCGGACACCGAACGGGTTTCCACAAGCTGTGGATTCCTCGTGGCCGGGCTATAGTGGCCGCTGCGATGCGGGTCACCAAGGCCAACGTCACGCGGGTCTGCGCGGTCTGCGAGCGGACGCTCCTGATGGGGGAGCAGACGCTCCGCTACTCGCCCGACGGCCACGAGTTCGTCGACGTCTGCACGCTCTGCAGCGAGATCGCGCTCGACTCGGGCTGGGTGCGCGAGGGCCATGCCGTCTCGCCGGCCCTCCAGCAGCACCCCCGGCGGCGCCGGCAGAAGACGCTCTGGCAGGCCCTGCTCGGCGCGCGTGACGAGGAGGCCGAGCCGGTCGTCTCGGAGCCGATCCTCCGCCGGCTCTCCGACGACGAGTTGACGCTCGTCGAGGCGGCCGACCTCTTCAACCAGTCCGACTTCCGGCGCACGGTCGCCGGGGTCGCGAAGAGCCTCGGCGAGCCGAAGGTCTCGATCGTGCCGTTGGCGGGCGTCAACGCGGAGACCGTCCTCACGTTCGCGTGGGACATCACCTGGTACCAGTACCGCGTCACGCCCGACGCGGCCCAGCCGGTGCGGATCGCCGACCGCGGCCACGACCTGGACGAGGTCGAGCCCGCCTACGCGCAGTGGAACGCGCGCTTCGACGAGACGGGGCGGCTGGTTCCGGAGCTGGCAACGGTCTGACTTTCCGCTAGGGCAGAATCCGCAGGAGCGGATGCTGCCCGCGGGATGCCCCGCCCTCCGGGGGGCACGTCCCTGAAGGCCCGCTGTCGCGGTCGCAACTGCCTCTGTGAGGCGAGAGGGCTCAGTGGCTGCGCCTACACTGACGGCGATGGCGACCCTCGACATCTCGACGTCCGCAAACGACCTGCTCGAGCGCCTGGGGGTCGACCCGGCGCTCGTGACCGAGGGCGATCTGGTCGTCCGCACGCCGATCACGGGCGAGGAGATCGGTCGCGTCGCGCGCACCGACGAGGCGGCGACCGACGCCGCGGTCGCCCGTGCGGTACGGGCGTTCGAGGCCTGGCGCGACCTGCCGGCGCCGCGGCGCGGCGAGCTCGTGCGGCTGCTCGGCGAGGAGCTCCGCCGCGAGAAGGACGCGCTCGGCGCGCTCGTCACGCTCGAGGTCGGGAAGATCGCGCAGGAGGGCCTCGGCGAGGTCCAGGAGATGATCGACATCTGCGACTTCGCGGTCGGGCTCTCGCGCCAGCTCTACGGCAAGTCGATCGCCTCCGAGCGTCCCGGCCACCGGCTCACCGAGACCTGGCATCCGCTCGGGCCGGTCGCCGTGATCAGCGCCTTCAACTTCCCAGTCGCCGTCTGGAGCTGGAACGCGGCGCTCGCGCTCGTCTGCGGCGACCCCGTGATCTGGAAGCCGTCCGAGCGGACGCCCCTCACGGCGATCGCGACGGCGGCGCTGCTGCAGCGAGCGGTGGAGCGCTTCGGCGACGCCCCCGACGGCCTCCACGAGCTCGTCGTCGGCGGGGCGGACCGCGCTGTGCAGCTCGCGGACGACGAGCGCATCCCACTCGTCTCCGCGACGGGATCGACCGCCATGGGAAAGGCGATCGCGCCGCTCATCGCGGCGCGGCTCGGGAAGTCGCTGCTGGAGCTCGGGGGCAACAACGCCGCGATCGTCGCTCCGAGCGCCGACCTCGATCTCGTCGTCCGCGCCGTGCTGTTCGCGGCCGTCGGGACGGCCGGACAGCGCTGCACCTCGCTGCGGCGGCTGATCGTCCACGAGGCGGTGGTCGACGAGCTGCTCGAGCGGCTCGCCGGTGCGTATCGTGGCGTTCCCATCGGCGATCCGCGCGAGGCAGGAACGCTCGTCGGCCCGCTGATCACCGGCGAGGCGTTCGGCCGGATGGAGGCGGCGCTCGGGCAGGCGCGCGACGAAGGCGGCGAGGTGATCGTCGGCGGCGGCCGCGTCCTCGCCGACCGGTGGCCCGATGCGTGGTATGCGGAGCCCGCGGTCGTCCGCATGCCGTCGCAGTCGGCCGTTGTCCGGCAGGAGACCTTCGCCCCGATCCTCTACGTCCTGACCTATCGCGACCTCGACGAGGCGCTCGCCTTGCAGAACGGCGTTCCGCAGGGCCTCGCGTCCTCGATCTTCACGACCGACCTCCGCGAGGCCGAGCGGTTTCTCGCGGTCGCCGGCTCGGACTGCGGGATCGCGAACGTCAACATCGGCCCGAGCGGAGCCGAGATCGGCGGCGCGTTCGGCGGCGAGAAGGAGACCGGCGGCGGCCGCGAATCGGGCTCGGACGCCTGGCGCGCCTACATGCGCCGCCAGACGGCGACCGTCAACTACACGGACGAGCTGCCGCTCGCGCAGGGCATCCGCTTCGACGTCTAGGACGACGCGTCGGGCGCCGGCCGGCTCCTAGGCCCTCCGCACGCCGGTCACGACGATGTAGCGGCGCTCCATGCTGATGCCGTCGCCCTCCCGGTGCTGCTCGAAGACATCCGTCATGGTCTCGTCCAGTTCCCGGCGTCGGTCCTCGTCGAGAGAGTTCCAGAGGACGTGCGAGGGGCCGTAGCTCGTGCGGAAGAGCTCCCACATCTCCGCGGGATCGTGGTGGTCGTGTCGCGTGTCGAGCTCCTCGAACGACAGCTCGAAGGCGCCGCCGAGCATCTCCTCGGCATACGCCTCCTCGCCCCACTGGAAGGGTGAGCCTGCGCCTGCGGGCGGCGGCGGCATGAACTTCGCCATCCCGTCGAAGATGTCGCCCACGCCGCTGTCCCGGCGCCATGCGGTGATCCCCATCCGCCCGCCGGGCTTGCAGACCCGCGCCAGCTCGGCGGCGACGCGGGCGTGGTCGGGGGCGAAGATCACGCCGACCGACGAGGAGACGACGTCGAACGACGCATCGGGGTAGTGGAGCGCCTGGCAGTCGGCGACCTCGAGCGTCAGGTCGAGCCCGAGCTCGGCCGCGCGGCGCTCGGCCGTCTCGATGAGCGTCGGTGACAGATCCGACCCCGTGACGATTGCACCGGCGCGTGCAGCGTGGAACGCGACGTCGCCTGTGCCGCAGCCGAGATCGAGCCAGTGCTCCCCGGGCTGCGGCGCGAGGCGCTCGACCAGCGCGACGTGCATCTCCGTGATGATCTCCGCAACCCGCTCGAACGGTGCCGAGCTCCATACCTGCGCGTGCTTCGTCGTCAGCTCCTCGAACGCCACCGCACAACCCTCCTCGTCGCCGATCGGAAGTGCCGAGTATCCCGCGTGCGTCGAACGAGGGTCAAGCCGCGGTGTGGACACGAGCGGCGCGCGTTGATATATCAGCGCGCGTGACCGGCAACGGCCGTGTCGGCGAGCCCCTCATCACGGCGTCGGGGATCTGGAAGATCTTCGGGCCGAAGGCCGACCGCATCATCGGGACGTCCGATGCCGAGCTGACCCGTTCGGAGCTCCGCGAGCGAACCGGCTGCGTCGCAGCGGTCCGCGACGTCTCGTTCGAGGTCTGGCCCGGCGAGGTCTTCGTCGTGATGGGCCTCTCGGGGTCGGGGAAGTCGACGCTGGTCCGGACGCTGATCCGCCTGATCGAGCCGACCGCCGGCCAGATCCGCATCGGCGGCCAGGACGTCACGGCAGCGAGTCCCGCGGAGCTGCGCGAGCTGCGCCGCCACTCCGTCTCGATGGTGTTCCAGCACTTCGGCCTCCTCGCCCATCGGCGCGTGATCGACAACGTCGCGTTCGGGCTCGAGATTCGCGGGATGCCGAAGGAGGAGCGCCTCTCGCGGGCGCGGAACCTGCTCGAGCTCGTGGGTCTCGAGGACGTCGAGAAGCAGTTCCCCGACCAGCTCTCCGGCGGCATGCAACAGCGCGTAGGCGTTGCGCGCGCATTCGCCACCAACCCGGTGGTGATGCTCTACGACGAGCCCTTCAGCGCGCTCGACCCGCTGATCCGCCGCGACATGCAGGACGAGGTCTGCCGGCTGCAGGAGGAGACGGGCCAGACGATGGTCTTCATCACGCACGACCTGCCCGAGGCCCTCCGGCTCGGCGACCGGATCGCAATCATGCGCGACGGTGCGATCGTGCAGCTCGGGACGCCGGAGGAGGTCGTCGGCTCCCCGGCCGACGAGTACGTTCAGAACTTCGTCCGCGACGTCCCGCGCAGCCACGTCCTGACGCTGCGCTGGATCATGCGCGAGCCCGAGCCGGACGAGATCCTGGACGGCCCGCGGCTCGACGTGCGCTGCGTCGTCCGCGACGCGGTGCCGGCGCTCGCCGGGAGCGAGCGCCCGGTGGTCGCGGTGGACGGAGACCGCGTCGTCGGCGTCGTCGACCGGACTGCGGCGCTCGAGGCGATCGCCGGAGAGGGCGGATAGAGGCATGTCCGTCGTCGCCGAGACCGCCGCGCCGACGACCGCCCCGTCGCTCATCGTCGAGCACCGTCCCTGGTGGCGCAGCCGGGTGACGCTGACCGCGGCGATCGTCGGCGTGATGCTCGTCTGCTACTTCGCGCTGAAGGCGGAGTACCCGTGGCCGGCGGCGCTCACGTGGAACACGCTGCCCACGCACCTGAACGACTTCCAGACCTGGCTCGTCGACCAGCGCAACGCCGAGAGCCCCAGCGCTGTGATCCGTGCGTTCAACGGCTTCGCCGACTTCCTCGACAGCCTCGTCAACTGGTTCACGAGCTTCCTGGGCTGGATGACCTGGGTCGGGGTGAGCGTCGCCGGCGTCCTCGTCTCGCTCCGCTTCGGCGGTGTGCGCGCTGCGGCGTGGGCACTCGCGGCGTTCGTGACCTTCGCCGCGAGCGGCCTCTGGCTCGAGAGCATGCAGACCCTCGCGCTGATGCTCGCCGCGGTCGGCCTCTCGCTGCTCGTCGGGATTCCCCTCGGGGTGGTCGCCGGCCTCTCCGGCCGGTTCGAGCGCGGCATCACCCCGGTGCTGGACGCGATGCAGATCATCCCTGCGTTCGCCTACCTGATGCCCGTCGTGATCCTCTTCTCCGTCGGGCCGGGCGCGGCGGTCATCACGACGATGATCTACGCGATCCCGCCCGCGATCCGGATCACGGCGCTCGGGATCCGCGGGGTGCCCGCCAACACCGTCGAGGCGGCGCTCGCGATGGGGTCGACGCCCTCGCAGACCCTCGCCAAGGTGAGGCTCCCGCTGGCACGCCGGATGCTGCTCCTGTCCGTCAACCAGACGATCCTCTTCGCGCTCTCGATGGTCGTCATCGCGGGGCTCATCGGCGGGAAGGGCCTCGGCGACGTCGTCACGAGCGGCCTCAACTCGTACCCCGCGCTCGCGCTGCTCGCGGGGCTCGTGATCGTCGTCATGGCGATGGCGCTCGACCGCGTCACCGAGGCCGTCGCCGAGCGGACGAACCCCGCCCGCCGCCACCTGACCGACGACCTCCGCCGCCGGCTGCGCCTCGCCTCGATCGCGACCGCCGCCGCCGTCGTCGTGGTCGTCGCGGTGGCGCGGGTCGCCGGTGCGGGCGCCGACTACACGCGCACCACCGCCCGGGACTGGCTCCTGGCCCGGATCCAGTCGGTGCTCGACTACGTCCAGAACCCGGACACGTTCCTGTTCCGGATCACGAGCTGGATCGGCGACCACATCGTCCAGTACGGCCTCGTGCCGTTCCGCAACTTCCTCGTCGAGACGCCGTGGCCGGTGACGCTCATCGGGATCACCCTCATCTCGCTCGTGGTCAGCGGCCGGCGATCCGCGCTCACGACGTTCCTCATGCTCGCCCTGATCGGCGTGATCGGAGAGTGGAACTCTGCGATGGACACCGCGTCGCAGGTCCTCGTGGCGACGGTGCTGACGGTCGCCATCGGTCTCGGCCTCGGGATCTGGGCTGCAGAGAGCAGGACGTTCTCGAAGGCCCTACGGCCCGTGAACGACGTGCTGCAGACGCTGCCGCAGCTCGTCTACCTGATCCCGCTCATCTACCTGATGCCGGTCTCGGTCGTGCCCGGGGTGATCGCGGGCGTCCTGTACGCCTTCCCCGTCGTCGCGCGCCTCGTCGAGAACGGTGTCCGCAACGTCGAGGCGAATGCGGTCGAGGCTGCCGCATCCTTCGGTGCGACCCGCGCCCAGGTGCTGCGCAAGGTGAAGCTCCCGCTGGCCCAGGACGCGATCATGCTCGGCGTCAACCAGGGGATCATCATGGTGCTCGCGGTCGTGGTGATCGGCGGCCTCGTCGGCTCGCCGGGTCTCGGGTACGAGGTGGCGCAGGGCCTCGCGCGGTCCGACTTCGGGCTCGGCGTGCTCGCCTCGCTCGCCATCCTCGCCCTCGGGATCACGCTCGACCGCGTCACGCGCGGGGTGCGACGGGCGCAACTTGGAGACAAGCCGTGACGTCCGAGTCGGCGCAACCGAAACACGAAGGAGGTTCGATGTCCAACAGGAGAACACGACCGGTGCGACTCGCGCTCGCCGCGCTCGCACTGGTCGTCGTGGGCGCGCTGGGGGTCTCCGCGAGCGCGTTCGGCCGCAGCGGCGCGGCGAGCTGCGGCACCGTGACGATCGACGAGAACGCGTGGGCCGGCGCCACGGCGAACGTCTACGTCGTCAAGTACGTCCTCGAGAAGAACCTCGGGTGCAAGGTCAACATCGAGAAGCTCCCCGAGAGCACGCCGCTGTTCCAGGCGATGGCGGACGGCAAGGTCGACGTCCTGCTCGAGGACTGGAACAACATCCAGCTCAAGGTCAACCAGAAGTACGTCAAGAGCGGGACCCTCATCAACCTCGGCTCGAACGGCGTCATCGGCCACATCGGCTGGTTCGTGCCCACGTACCTGATGAAGCAGTACCCGCAGCTCAAGACGTGGCAGGGGCTGAAGGGCAAGGAGAGCATCTTCAAGAGCCCGGAGTCGGGGTCACAGGGCATGTTCCTCGGCGGCGACCCGTCCTACGTCCAGAAGGACCAGCAGCTGATCAAGCAGCTCGGGCTCAACCTGAAGTTCGTGTCGGTGGGTGCCGAGCCGGCACAGGTCGCCCGCTGGAGCCAGGCGTACAAGCAGAAGAAGCCGATCCTCTTCTACTGGTACACGCCGCAGTACCTGAACACCGCGTACCAGCTCTCCGAGATCAAGTTGCCGGCGCGCAGCAAGAAGTGCGTCGACTCGTACAACCCGAAGCTCGGGAACGACTGGAGCATCTACCGGTGCGCCTACGGGAAGACGATCATCGAGAAGGTCATCACGTCGAAGTTCGCGAAGTCGGGCTCGCCCGCCGTCGGCGTGATCAAGCGCTGGAAGTGGTCGGCCAACGACCAGAACTTCGTGGCCAACCTGATCGCCGGCAAGCACATGGACCCGGAGAAGGCGGCCGAGCAGTGGGTCAAGGCCAACCCCGCCAAGGTGAAGGCCTGGCTCGGCAAATGAGCTGAACGACAGTGGGTGTCCTCCCCGCCCCTCGCGGGGAGGACACCCGGGACTCGACATGGCGACGCCGACGCTTCACATCAACCAGCCCCGCCTCGGAGACGAGCAGTCGCTCTCCGACCGCGCGTACTACGCGATCCGCGAGTGGATCGTGACGCTCGAGCTCGCCCCCGGCTCGGTCGTCAGCGAGCGGGACATGATGGAACGGCTGGGGGTCGGGCGGACTCCGGTCCGCGAGGCGCTGCGCGACCTCGCGCGCGAGCAGCTCGTCGAGGTGTTCCCCCGGCGCGGGATCTTCGTCTCGACGGTCGACGTCGGGGACATCGCCGGGCTCTCCGAGGTGAGGCGCGTGCTCGAGAGCCAGGCGGCGCGGCTCGCGGCAGAGCGGCGCAACGCGGGCGATCTCGCCGCGACGGAGGCACTGCTCGACGAGCTCGCGCAAGGCGTCGCGATGCAGGGTGTCGACGCTCCCCGCGACCGCGAAGCGGGCGCCTTCAGGGATGTGCCCCGCCGCAGGCGGGGATCGAGCGGCGGGCTTCCGCCCCGCGGAGGCCCGCTTGCGGACAAGTCGGCCGAGAGGGGCCTGATCGACCTCGACCAGCGGATCCACCGGCACGTCTACCGCTGCACGCACAACCCCTTCCTCGAGGCCACGCTCGAGGAGTACTACGTGCTGACCCTGCGCATCTGGTTCCTCGCGCTCGACCGCGTGGAGCGCCTCGACGCCGCCGTCCACGAGCACCACGAGATCCTCGAGGCGATCCGCGACGGCGACGCCGACCGCGCGGAGGAGGTCATGCGCAGGCACATCACGAGCTTCGAAGGGGCAATGCGCGCGGTCCTCTGACACGTCGTGTAGATTCGCCGCCGACTGATATATCAACCGGACGGAGACAATGAGCACCCCCGCTCCCAGTGCCGCGCGCGCCGTCGTCATCGGCTGCGGGATCGTCGGCAACAGCCTCGCGTACCACCTCACCCGGCTCGGCTGGACGGACGTCGTCCTGCTCGACAAGGGCCCGCTCCCCAATCCGGGCGGCTCCACCGGCCACGCGTCGAACTTCATCTTCCTCGTCGACCACTCGAAGGAGATGACGCAGCTCACGGTCGAGAGCACGCGCCAGTACCGGGAGCTGGGCGTCCTCACCGAGTGCGGCGGGATCGAGGTCGCCCGCACCGAGGAGCGCATGGAGGAGCTGCGGCGACGGATGGCCTCGGCGAAGTCGTGGGGCATCGAGCCCGTCTCGCTCGTGACGCCGGCCGAGATCAAGGAGCTCGTCCCCTACATCGACGAGTCGATCCTGCTCGGAGGCTTCTACACGCCCGGAGTCGGCGTGGTCGACTCGCTGCGCGCGGGGACGCTGATGCGCGAGCAGGGCATCGCGTCGGGCGGTCTCGCGGTGCTCCCCAACACCGAGGTGCTCGGGATGGGCGTCGAGGGCGGGCGCATTCGCCGCGTCGAGACGTCGAAGGGCACGATCGAGGCCGAGATCGTCGTGATCGCCTGCGGCGTCTGGAGCCCTCTCCTCGCCGCAATGGCCGGGGCGCACGTCCCGCTGACGCCGATGGTGCACCAGATGATCGACGTGGGCCCCGTGCCGCGCTTCGAGCAGAGCTCACGCGCGATCGAGTTCCCCATCGTCCGCGACATGGACGTGTTCATGTACGAGCGCCAGGACGGGACGAGCCTCGAGATCGGCTCGTACGCACACCGCTCGATCGTCCACGACCCCGAGGAGATCCCGTCGCTCGAGGCGGCGGCGCTGTCCCCGACCGAGTTCCCGTTCACGCAGGCGGACTTCGACCCGCAGCTCGCCGACGCGCTCGACCTGATGCCGGAGATCGTGGGCGACGAGTCGGTCGGCGTGAAGTACGCGATCAACGGGCTCATCTCGCTGACGCCCGACGGGATGCCGATCCTCGGCGAGACGCCGGAGGTGAAGGGCCTCTGGTCGGCGGCCGCGGTGTGGGTGAAGGAGGGACCGGGCGTCGGCAAGTCGCTCGCGGAGTGGATGGTGCACGGCGAGTCGCACATCGACCTGCACTCGTCGGACGTGGCGCGGTTCCACGACCACCAGAAGACGCGCGCGCACGTCAGGGCGCGCACGACCGAGGCATTCCCGAAGACCTACGGGATCATCCATCCCGCCGAGCAGTGGGCCTCCGACCGGAACATCCGGCTGTCGCCGATGTACGAGCGGGAGAAGGAGCTCGGCGCGGTGTTCTACGAGGCCGCTGGCTGGGAGCGGCCGCAGTGGTACGAGGCGAACGCACCGCTCGTGGAGCGCTACGGCGTCGAGCCGCGCGAGGCCGAGTGGGACGCGCGCTGGTGGTCGCCGATCGTCAACGCCGAGCACCTCGCGATGCGGGAGCACGCCGGGCTGTTCGACCTCTCGGCGTTCTGCATCTTCGACGTCTGCGGCGCGGGCGCGCTCGACGCGCTCCAGCGCAGCGTGCTCGCCCAGATGGACGTCGCGGTCGGCCGCGTCGTCTACACGCCCGTGCTCTCGCCGGGTGGTGGCTTCCGCTCGGACCTCACGATCATGCGGCTCGGGGAGGAAGAGTTCCGCGTCGTCACGGGCGGCGCCCACGGGATGGCCGATCGCAAGCTCTTCTCCGACGGGCTCCCGGAGGACGGCTCGGCGACGCTCGTCGACGTCACGACCGCGTGGACGACGATCGGTCTCTGGGGGCCGCGGGCCCGCGACATCCTCTCGTCGGTGACCTCGGACGACATCTCGCACGACGGCTTCCCGTTCGGCACGTGCCGAACGGTCGAGCTCGGCTCGCAGCTCGTGCTCGCGTCGCGGATCTCCTACGTCGGCGACCTCGGCTGGGAGCTGTACGTCCCGATCGAGCAGGGCGCGCGGCTCTGGGACGTTCTCTGGGAGGCGGGGCGGCCGCACGAGCTGACCGCGTGTGGGATCGGCGTCTACGGCACGACCGGGCGCCTCGAGAAGTGCTACCGCGCCTTCGCCGCCGAGCTCGAGAGCGAGTACACCGTCGTCGAGGCCGGGATGCACCGCCCGAAGGTGAAGGACGAGGACTTCGTCGGCAAGGAGGCGCACCTGCGCCATCGCGAGGAGGAGCCGGCCGCGATCCTCTGCACGCTGACGATCGACGACCACACCTCGGCCAGCGGTGTGAAGCGCTACCCGCTCGGCCGCGAGCCGATCACGCTGCGCGATGGGACGCCGTTGACCGACGCCAAGGGGCGCCGCTCGTACGTCACGAGCGCCGGCGCCGGCCCGTCGCTCGGCCGGTACATCCTGATGGCGTACCTGCCGCCCGAGCACGCGGTCGAGGGATCCAGCGACCTCGCCGTCGAGTACATGCACGAGCGCTTCCCCGTCAGGGTCGACGTCGTCGGCTCGCGGCCGATCTTCGATCCCGACAACACGAGGATCCGCTCGTGAGAGTGCTGGTCTGCGTCAAGCGGGTGCCGATGACCGGCGGGACGATCGTGCTCACCGAGGACGCGCAGGCGATCGAGACGCGCCACCTCGGCTTCACGATCAGCCCGCACGAGGAGTGCGGCGTGGAGGAGGCCGTGCGACTCGTCGAGGCGCACGGCGGGCAGTCGGTCGTGCTCACGCTCGGCCCGGCGGAGGCCGAGGAGCAGCTTCGCGACGCGATGGCGATCGGCATCGACCGCGCGATCCACCTTCTCACGGACGACGCAGAGTGGGACCCGCAGGCGACGGCCGCGGCGATCCTCGACGCGATCCG
>DATBIQ010000046.1:0-4020 GCA_036556865.1 Gaiella sp. | reverse complement strand
CGGCGCCCGTACTCCTCGAGCAGCCGCTGGCCGAGGCCGCTCGGGCACTGGTCGGTCAGCTGCTTGGCCCAGGCGAGCTTCGCGACGACGTCGGCCGGCCCGGCCGCCCAGCCGAGCCGCGTGCCGGGCATGAAGGTCTTCGAGAACGTCCCGATCTGGAGGACGACGTCGGGGGCGGTCGCCCACATCGCGGGGGGCCGGTCGGGCGTGAAGGTCAGCTCGCGGTAGGCGACGTCCTCGACGACGAGGAAGCCGTACCGCCGCGCCAGCTCGGCGACGGCCGCCCGCCGCTCGGCCGAGAGCGTCACGCCGGCGGGGTTCTGATGGTCGGGGATCGTGTAGAGGAACTTCGGCCGCAGGCCCTTCGCCAGCTCGGTCTCGAGCGAGCCCGGGTCGAGCCCGTCGTCGTCGACCGCGAAGCCGGCCACGTCCGCCTCGAACGAGCGGACGGACATGATCGCCCCCAGGTACGTGGGCGCCTCGACCGCCACGACGTCGCCGGGGTCGAGGAACGCCTTGCCGAGGAGCTCGAGCGCCTCGATCCCGCCGCTCGTGACCATGAGCTCGCCCTCGCCCGGCCGCCGGCCTTCCAGCCGCTCGAGCCGGTCGGCGAGCCACCCGCGCGTCGAGGCGAGCCCCTCGGTCGGGCCGTACTGGAACGCCGTCACGTCGCCCGTCTCGGCGAGCTCCGCGAGGATCGCGGCCAGATCGCGGCCGGGGAAGGTGACCGGGTCCGGGATGCCGCCGGCGAACGAGATCACGTCCGTGCGCGCGGCGAGTGCGAGGATCTGCGCGATCTCCGCACCGACGTCCGACCGCGTGCGGGCGGCGAACCGCTCCGACCAGCGGACGAGCTCCGGCTCGACGGAAAGCTCGGTCACGGACGAAGGATAGAACGGCGGCCGGTTTCGATCACCCCGAGCCGGGCAGACAGCATGGCGTCCCCGTCGAAGGAGCGCCCATGCTGTGGCTCATCGTCCTCATCCTCGTGATCCTCGCGATCGCCGGCGGCGTCGCGGTCGCGAAGTTGCTCTGGCTCCTCCTGATCGTCGCGCTCGTCGTCGCGATCGTGGCGCTCCTGAGCGGCCGCCGGACCGTCTAGCGGACGCGCCGTGGCACGATCCTTCCGGGACAGGTCCCGGAAGGAGGCATCGATGGCCGAGAAGAAGGGGTTCACGGCCGCGGAGCGCGCCGCGATGAAGGAGCGCGCCCGCGAGCTCAAGGCGGAGGCGTCGCGCGCCGAGGGCGAGCGGGCCCTGCTGGAGAAGATCGCCGAGATGAAGGGCTCGGACCGCACGTTGGCGAAGCGGATCCACGCGATCGTCGGGGCGAACGCCCCCGACCTCGCGCCGAAGACGTGGTACGGCATGCCCGCCTACGCCAGGGACGGGAAGGTCGTCTGCTTCTTCCAGAGCGCGGAGAAGTTCGACTCGCGGTACGCGACGTTCGGCTTCACCGACGAGGCGGCGATCGACCAGGGCGCCATGTGGCCGACGTCCTTCGCGCTCACGGAGCTGACCGACGCCGGGGAGAAGAAGCTGGCCGCGCTCGTGAAGAAGGCCGTCCGCTAGCTACTGGGAGAGCTCGACGCGCTCGATCACGACAGCGTCGTGCGGCCGGTCGTTCGGGCCCCGCTCGACGAGCGAGATCGCGTCCGCGACCTCGAGCCCGGACGTGACGCGGCCGAACACCGTGTGCAGCCCGTCCAGCCAGGGCGTCGCCTCGGCCGTGACGATGAAGAACTGGCTGCCGTTCGTGTTCGGGCCGGCGTTCGCCATCGCGAGCGCCCCGCGCTCCACCTTGTGGTGGTTGATCTCGTCCTCGAACTGGTACCCGGGGCCGCCCGAGCCGGTGCCGGTCGGGTCGCCGCCCTGGATCATGAAGTCGGGGATCACCCGGTGGAACGTCACGCCGTCGTAGAACCCGTCCGCCGCGAGCGTGCGGAAGTTCTCCACCGTCTTCGGCGCGTCGTCGGCGAAGAGCTCCACCTCGATCGGGCCGTGGTTCGTGTGCAGGGTCGCGTCGGCCATCCGCGGCAGGGTAGCGCGGCTGCGGGAAATCCGTGGCAGGATCGGCGTCGTCCCGGATGGCCACGGGGCCCCGGATCGGCGATCGTGGCCCCCGACCACAGGAGGGACCCATGAAGATCCTGCTCGCGTACGACGGATTCCCGCAGAGCGACCACGCGCTCGAGCGGACGGTGGAGCTCGCGGCCGAGGACGGCGGCGAGGTGACGGTGATGAGCGTCGTCCCGCCCGACGCCCGCGGCTCGAAGTCGGGCGGCCACGTCGGCATCCGCCCGCACGCGCACGAGGACGTCGCCCGCGCGCACGAGTCGCTCGCCGCGCAGGGCATCGCGTCCGAGATGCGCATCGAGCACGGCGAGCCGAGCGAGGAGATCCTGCGCGTCGCCGAGGAGGGCGGCTACGACCTCGTGGTGGTCGGCTCCCGCGGGCTCGGCCGGCTCGGGCGCCTCATGCTCGGGAGCGTCAGCACCGACGTCGTCTCCGGGTCGTCTCGCCCGGTGCTGGTCGTCGCGAAGGACGGCTCCGAGCGGATCGAGCCCGGCTCGGCTACGACGAGCTGATCCGGCTCTCGTCGGGGTGGTGGCGTCCCTGGTAGCTGACGAGCGTGCAGAGGAGGCCGGTCAGCGCCACGCCGGGACCGACCTCCTCGAGGAGCCGCGCCTCGTCCGACCGCTCGACGCCGGTGACGAGGCCGCCGACCGCGATCCAGACGGCCGCCGCGATCGCGGGGAGGAGGAGGCAGATGACCGTCCAGTCGTGCCACGGCTTCGCGCGGCGTAGCCAGATCCAGTAGCTCGCGACCGCGAAGACGAGCGCGACGAGCGCCGGGAGCACGCCGGTGAGGAGCTCGCTCCGCGCTGCGCCGAGCGTCCAGGCGCAGACGAGCACCACCCCCAGCGTGAGCCAGCGCGGCATCAGCGCGTGCGCGAGAAGCGGTGGACGGCCTCGAGCAGCTCCCGCGACTTCTCGGCCGCCGCGCGCGGGTCGCCCGACGCGAGCGCCCCGGTCACGCAGTGCTCGACGTGGTCGTCGAGGATCCGGAAGGCGAGGCTCTCGAGCGCGGTCGTGACGGCGCCGATCTGAGTCAGGACGTCCACGCAGTACCGATCCTCCTCGATCATGCGCTCGATCCCGCGGACCTGGCCCTCGATCCGGTGCAGGCGCTTCACGAGCGCGTCCTTGCCCTCGTGGTAGCCGGGCTCGCTCATCGCACGCTCCGGAAGCGGCGGAGGCGCAGCGCGTTCAGCACGACGAACAGGCTGGAGAACGCCATCGCGCCGGCCGCGATCATCGGGTTGAGGACGCCCGCGACCGCGAGCGGGATCGCGGCCACGTTGTAGGCGAACGCCCAGAAGAGGTTCCCGCGGATCGTCGCGAGCGTCCGCCGGGAGAGGCGGATCGCGTCCACCGCCGCGAGCAGGTCGCCGGAGAGGAGCGTCAGATCGCTCGCCTCGAGCGCGACGTCGGCGCCGCTGCCGACCGCGATCCCCAGGTCGGCCTGCGCAAGCGCCGGCGCGTCGTTCACGCCGTCGCCGACCATCGCGACCGTCTCGCCGTCCGCCTGGAGCCTTCGGACCTCCTCCGCCTTCCCGGCCGGGAGGACGCCGGCGGCGACGCGCTCGATCCCGACCTCCGCGGCGACCGAGCGGGCCGTCCGCTCGTCGTCGCCCGTCAGGAGCACCGGCTCGAGCCCGAGCGCGCGCAGCTCCGCGACCGCGCGCCGGCTCGTCGGCCGCACGGCGTCGGCGACCTGGAGGTGCGCGAGCAGCGCTCGGTCGCGGCGCACGGCGATCGTGCCGCCGTCGCGGCCGACCTCGACCCTCACGTCCGCCTCGTCCAGGAGGTAGACCGAGCACGAGGGCGTATCGACCCTGAACTCGCCGTCGCCGATCGCGACCGCGCTGATGCGCACCGCACCCTCGCGGACCTGGAGCACCGTGTTGTCGTCGAGCTCGGCGTAGGGATCCGGAAGCGCGAGGAACACGACCTCCGT
>DATBIQ010000045.1:0-4660 GCA_036556865.1 Gaiella sp. | reverse complement strand
GGCCGTCACTGCCCACACCGCGAGCAGCTGGAACGTCCACCCGACCGTCTGGAGCAGGATCGCGAGGAAGGCGGCGCCGGGCGCGCGGAGCACCGCCAGGCCCTGGCGCGCCATGACGAGCAGGCGTCGCAGCGTGCGCTGACCGTGCGTCTCCGTGCGGTGTGCCCGGCGGGCCGAGAGAATCGCGAGCGCGAGGAGACCAAGCCCGACCAGGCCGAGGATCACGAGGCCCGTGACGGCCCAGTGCGGGAGCTTCGCGGTCGCCAACACGTAGACGACGAGCAGCGCGATCGGGAAGAGGTCGAAGAGCCGGTGCGCGAACACCGTCCCGAGCAGCGTCGCGCTCGTCCCCTTGCCGTGCGGCAGGTGCCGCCGCAGGACCGCGACCCGCGCGAGCTCCCCCGCACGGGCGGGAAGCACGGCGTTCCCGAGCAGGCCGACGCCGAAGGCGGAGAAGACCTGGCCGAACGGCGGCTTCGGCGGCGGCAGCGCCTGGTCGATCGTGAGCCGCCACGCCCACGCGCGCGCGACCACGGAGAGCAGGTTCAGGAGCACGCCGACCGCGACCCAGCGCCAGCTGACGAAGTCGAAGGCGTGGTAGACGGTGTTCCAGTCCGGCCCGCGCCACCACAGCGCCAGGATCGCGAGCACGAGCGTCGCGAGCACGAAGAGGCCGCGTGCCCACGGGTTCCGCGCGAGCGCCACGAGCCGGGTCATGCGGCGACGCTCTCCTCCGGCCGCTTCGCCGGGTGCGCGAGAAGGCGCTCGTAGATGGCCTCGAGACGCCTCGCGATGTCGGGCCACGCGAAGTGCTCCTCCGCGCGCCGCCGTGCCGCCTCGCCCATCGCGGCTCTCCGCGGCTCGTCCGCGAGGAGGGCCTCCACGGCGGCGACGAGAGCGGCGACGTCGTCGGGCGGCACCGAGACCGCCGTCTCCGGCGTGACGACCTCCCGGTAGCCGTCGATATCCGATGCGACGACCGGCGTCGCGCACGCGAACGCCCGCGTCAGCACCATCCCGAAGCTCTCGCCACCGAGCGAGGGCGCGAGGAGCGCCTTCGTGGAGCGGAGGAGATCGGTGAGCGCGTCCTGCGAGAGGAACCCGACGACGTCGATGCCGGTGTCGGGGATGCCGAGGCGCGTCAGGAGCAGGCGCACCGCCAACGGGTCGGCGCCCGCGACGACGAGCCGCGCGCCCGTGCGCCGATGGAGCTCCGGCCAGGCACGGAGGAGGACGTGGAGTCCCTTGCGCGGCTCGTGGCGACCTGCGAACACGACCGTGTGGTCGCGGCCCGTCGGCGAGGCCTCGGGCGGGATCAGCACGCCGTTCGGAACCACTTCCCACGGCCCCCCGAGCCAGCGGTCGGCCGACTCGCGCGCGCGCTCCGAGACGGCGATCCGCTGGTCGATGCGGTCCATCAGGAACCCCCACGCGGGCATCCCGAGCCGCATCCAACCGAGATCGCCCGACGCGTGGTGCGTGGCGACGATCGGCTCCGTCGCCAGCGCGAGGACAGCGACGCAGATCGCCGGCGTCATCGGCTCGTGGAGGTGGAGGACGTCGAACCGCTCGCGCTCGAGGACACGCCGGATGCGGAAGAACGAGCGCGGGCTCAGGACGATGTTCGGCAGCGAGCCGTTCGCGGGCACGATCACCGACCGTCCGACCGGGATCACGTTGGCGGGCGGGTGACCGTGCCGGCCGACGCGCGGGTGGAGCGCACGCGTGAACTGGCCCGGTGGATCGTTGCCCATCACCAGCCGGACCTCGTGCCCCCGCGCCTCGAGCGCGGCCGCCTGGAGCTCCGCATGCTCGACGACCGCCCCCCAGAACGACCACGAGAACGGCACGACGATGCCGATCTTCACGCCGAGAGCCTATTAAAACGCGGTGCAACCCATGGGTCGGCACGGGAGCCCACGCCGTCGCCTGCGCCTAGTCGACGAGGCGGCCCCAGGCCTCGGCGAGTGCCTTCAACTCCGACTCGTCGAAGTGGCGCAGGAAATGATCGCGGACGCCGGCGAGGTGCGTGGGGCGCGCCTCGGCGAGCGCGGCCGCGCCCTCGGGGGTGAGGCGCGCATAGAGGACGCGCCGGTCCTCGGGACACGGCTCGCGGACGACGAGACCCCGCTGCTGCAGCCGGTCGACGAGCCGCGTGACGCCGCTCTGGCTCAGGAGCACCGAGCGGGCGAGCTCGCTCATGCGCAGCCGGTGCTCGGGGGCGCGCTCGAGATGGAGCAGCACCTCGTACTGCGTCAGCGGAAGCCCGTGCGACGTCTCGAGCTGCCGGTCGAGCTCGTGCACGAGCGCAGCATGCGCGCGGAGGAAGCCCGTCCAGGCGCCGAGCTCGAGGGGCGAGAGCTGTTTGACGAGAGATCCTTGCATATGCAAATATTTCCTTGTCTGTACAAGTTTATCGCATTCCGGTTTCCGAAAGGGACGTCTCCATGACACCATCCACCACGGGCGCCGCCCCCGCTCACGGCAGCGCGCGCGCCACGTCCATGCGCCTCGAGGGCATTCACCACGTGACCTGCATCACCGGCGACGCACCCGGCAACGTCGACTTCTACACGCGCGTGCTCGGGCTCCGGCTCGTCAAGAAGTCGGTCAACCAGGACGACCCGACCGTCTACCACCTGTTCTACGCGGACGAGGAGGGGAGCGCCGGAGCGGACATCACGTTCTTCGAGTACCCGGGCGCCCGCCGCGGCCGGGCGGGAGCGGGGATGGTGCACACGGTCACCTTCCGCGTCGGCTCGGAGGAGGCGCTCGCGTTCTGGGAGGAGCGCCTCGCCGCCGAGGGAATCGCCGTCGCGCGGGAACCGGGCCGCCTCCGCTTCGACGATCCCGAGGGCCTCGGGCTCGCGCTCGCCGTCTCGTCGGTCGCCGACGCACCCCTGGTCGCGCGGCACCCGGAGATCCCGGCCGAGCTCGCGCTGCGGGGCTTCGACGGCGTTCGCGCCTTCAGCGCGGACCCCGAGCGAAGCCGTCGCCTGCTCGAGGAGGTGCTCGGGTTCGTGCGGACGGGAGGCGCCGACTGGGAGGTGCGCGGTGCCGAGCGGGGCGGGCTCTTCGCCTACGACGCGCCGCCGGCAGGCGCCGGGACGCCGGGTGCCGGGACCGTCCACCACGTGGCCTGGGCGACGACGATGGCCGAGCACGAGGCCTGGCAACGTCGGGTGACGGAGGCCGGAATGCACGCGACGCCCGTGATCGACCGGTTCTGGTTCCGATCGGTCTACTTCCGCGAGCCGAGCGGCGTCCTCTTCGAGCTCGCCACGCTCGGGCCAGGGTTCGGGATCGACGAGGACCCCGCCCACCTGGGCGAGTCACTGATCCTCCCGCCGGCCTTCGAGCATCTCCGCGACCGCGTCGAGCGCGTGCTGACGCCGCTGCCCGATCCACGCGCGGGCTGGCCCTCGTGACCGACGTCTCCGCCGCCGAGCTCGTCTCCCGCCGGCGCGAGAGCGCCGGCGAGCCCGCCGGGGCGCTCGTCCTTCTCCACGGCCGGGGAGCGGACGAGCACGACCTCTTCCCGCTCCTCGACATCCTCGACCCCGAGCGCCGGCTCCTCGGCATCACGCCCGGCGGGCCCCTCCACCTCCCGCCCGGCGGGCGGCACTGGTACTCGCTCGGCGGGATTCCGACTCCCGATCCCGAGACGTTCCACGCGACGGCGCCGCTGCTCGCCGCGTTCCTCGACGCGCTCCCCGTGCCGATGGACCGCGTCGTCCTCGGCGGCTTCTCGCAGGGTGCCGTGATGAGCTACGCGATGAGCCTCGGGCCCGGCCGGCCGCGCCCGGCGGGCCTCGTCGCGATGTCCGGCTTCCTTCCGCGGGTGGACGGCTGGCCGCTCGAGCCCGGACGCCTGGCCGGCGTCCCCGTCGCCGTCGCCCACGGCTCACTCGACCCGGTGATCGGTGTCGGCTACGGACGCGCGGCCGCCGACACCCTCGAGGCCGCCGGCGTCGACGTCGTCCGGCTCGAGACGGCGGTGCCGCACATGGTCGACCCCGGCTGGATCGAGCCGCTGCGCGCGCTCGTCGCGGAGGCCGTGCCCTCGAGCTTCTAGACTCGCGCGCATGCTGCTCGCCGACGAGGGGCTCGCCGAGCTCCACACCCACCTCGGCGGGTCGGTGGCGTCGGACATCATGTGGAGCCTCGCCCACGAGCAGGGAATCGCCCTCCCGGTGAAGGACTACTGGGCGTTCGACGCGCTCGTCACGGTCTCCGACCCACGTGGCGTCCAGAGCCTCGACGAGCTCGACGCGATCTACCACTGGACCGAGCTGATCCAGTCCTCGCCGCTCGCGGTCGAGCGCTCCGTCCACGCCGCGATCGGGGGCGCCTACCGCTCACAGCGCATCACGACGCTCGAGGTGCGCTTCAACCCGATGAAGCGCAACCGCGGCGGCGAGCGCGACCTCGACCACATCATCCTCGCCGCGACCCGCGGGCTCGACCTCGCGCGGCTCGAGTACCCCCAGGTGCGCGCGGGCCTGATCCTGATGATGGACCGCACGTTCGACGCTCGGCAGAACGAGGTCATCGTCGACAAGGCGGTGCGCTGGTCGGACCGTGGTGTCGTCGGCGTGGACATCGCCGGGCCTCGGCCCGGTGGGACCCGCTACGACTACACGCAGGTCTCGGGGATGGT
>DATBIQ010000044.1:0-12172 GCA_036556865.1 Gaiella sp. | reverse complement strand
GCACGCACCAGATCCCGAAGCCGTTCGACTCGATGTCGGTGCGGGACAACGTCGCGGTCGCATGCATGTTCAGCCGGCTTCGCGAGGGCGTCGAGGGCGGGCGACACCGGGCCGACGAGTACCTCGCCGTCGTCGGGCTCGCGGAGCGGAGCGAGGCACTGCCGCGGGAGATCAACCTCCACCAGCGGCAGTTGCTCGAGCTCGCTCGCGCGCTCGCGACGGAGCCGACGCTGCTGCTCCTCGACGAGGTGCTCGCCGGCCTCAACCCGGCCGAGCTCGACGAGGCGGTCGCAGTCCTGCGGCGCATCCACGACCGCGGGACGACGATCGTGATGGTCGAGCACCTGATGCGTGTCGTCACGGGCCTGGCGGACCGGATCGTCGTCCTCGACCGCGGGCGCAAGCTCGCGGACGGGCCGCAGCACGAGGTGATGAACGACCCGGAGGTGCGCCGCGCGTACCTCGGCCGAGGGGACGATGCTCAGCGTTAGGAACCTCAGCGTCTACTACGGGGAGGCGCGGGCGTTGCACGCCGTCGACCTCGACATCGAGGCGAACGAGGTCGTCAGCGTCGTGGGCCCGAACGGCGCCGGGAAGACGACCCTCGTCAACGCGATCGCAGGCGTGCTCCGTGACCGTGAGGGCACGATCGAGCTGGACGGCGCCGACCTGCTCCGGCCGGCCAGCCACGAGGTGTGCGAGCACGGCATCGCGCTCGTCCCCGAGGGGCGCCGGATCTTCTCCGGCATGAGCGTCGCCGACAATCTCGCGCTCGGTTCCTATCGCCGGGCTGCGCGCGAGAGGCGCGACGAGCGGCTCGCGCGCGTCCACGCGCTGTTCCCGGTCCTGCGCGAGCGCACGAACCAGCCGGCGGGGACGCTGAGCGGTGGCGAGCAGCAGATGCTCGCCGTCGGACGCGCGCTGATGAGCGATCCGCGCGTCCTGCTGCTCGACGAGCCGTCGCTCGGCCTCGCTCCCGTCGTGGTCGACGCGCTGTTCGACGCGATCCAGGAGATCAACGAGTCCGGCGTTGCAGTGCTCCTCGTGGAGCAGGACGTGACGCGTGCGCTGGCGCTGTCGTCGCGCGGCTACCTCCTGAGCGACGGTCGGATCCTCCTCCGCGGATCCGCGAGGGAGCTGCTCGTCGACCCCGAGGTGCAGCGGGTCTGCCTCGGGGTGTAGACGCTGCCGGAGCCGTCGCCGGACGAGGAGCGTCCTCCGCCGAACCGGGCCGTCAACTCGTCTCGTCGCCCCAGGTGACGAGCACCGCGTAGAGCACGAGGAACAGGATGGCGATGATCGTCAGGGCCAGGAACGGCGCGAACGCCATCCAGTAGAACCACCGCAGGATGCCGACCGAGGCCGCGATCACCGCGACCCAGCGGCCGAAGTCGGTCCCGTCGAGCAGGCTCTTGCCCGCGTAGACGAAGACGACGGCCATCGCGATGTCGAACAGGCCCCAGAGCCACTTCTGGTCGCCGAGGATGCCATTCGAGACGTCCGTGAGCCAGGCCGCGTCGGCCCAGAGGTTGATCGCCCAGATCGTCGAGAGCCCCGCCGCGATGAACATGATCACCGCCGCGTACGTGAGCCATCCGCTGCGCCTGAGATCCATCTTCCGTCCTTTCGTCGCCGACCGTGCCGCGCCCGGCGCGGCGCCTTTCACGCGGGAGGATGACCGCGCGGCCGGACGGCTCGACGCGATCAGCCGCCTGCGTCGGCGGCGTTGAGCGCCGCGCGAAGGCGCTCGAGGCTCCCGGGGGGCCAGAGGCTCTTCGAGTCGTAGTACGCGTCGAACGCAGGAACGCCCTGCGGGAGGGTCACCCAGGGCAGCCTCGACCGGGTGTAGATGTGCACGTCGGGTGCGACGCTCGTCGGGTCGTCGAGCGTTCCCGCGCGGACGAAACGCAGCTCGGGCCGGGTGTAGGTGCTGAAGACCGCGACCTGGCAGTCGGGGCAACGGAAGATCCGCTGGCTGCTGCCGTCGTCCCGCGGCACGTCGACCGGCTGCGGCTCGCCCGACAGCACCTCGACCCGGTCGGCCTCGATCAGCACGTTGATCACGAACGCGCTCCCGGTCTGCCGCTGGCAGTTCAGGCAGTGACAGCAGTGGACGAAGAGCGGCTCCGACTGGAGCCGGTAGCGAACCGCCCCGCACGCGCAGCCACCCTCTGGCGGTGAATCGCCCGTCACCCCGGTGACGCTAACCGCCGGAGGCGTGGTCGGCCAGGTAGCGATGGACGAGCGCGGTCGCCATCGCGCCCTCCCCCACGGCCGACGCCACGCGCTTGATCGAGCCGTGGCGGATGTCGCCCGCGACGAAGAGGCCCGGCTGACTCGACTCGAGGAGGAGGGGCTCCCGCTCGAGCGGCCACCGCGCGCTCTCGCCCTTCGCGAGGTCCGGCCCGGCGACGAGGAAGCCGTGCTCGTCGCGCTCGAGCCAGCCGGCGACGCCGGACGTCATGGGCTGCGCGCCGACGAAGACGAAGAGCGCGTGGGCTGCGAGCTCCGCCTCCTCGCCCGTCTCCGCGTCCCGGAGGACGACGGACTCGAGCCGCCGCTCACCGCGCGCCTCCGCGATCTCGGCGCCTGTCCGGACGGCGACGCCGGGGTGCGCCTCGATCCGCTCGACGAGGTACCGCGACATGCCCTCGTCGAGTGACGGGCCACGGCAGACGACCGTGACACGTCGTGCGACGCCGGCGAGGTGGAGCGCCGCCTGCCCGGCGGAGTTCGCGCCGCCGACCACGACGACGTCCTGGCCCCGGCAGAGCGCCGCCTCCCACGGCGACGAGCCGTAGTGGACGCCCGCGCCGATCAGGCGGTCGACCCCCGGCGCCTCGAGACGGCGGTAGTGCGCGCCGTTGGCGGCGATGCCGGCTCTGGCGCGGATCACGGCCCCGCTCGTGAGCTCCATGGCGAGCGTCGAGTCGTCGCCGGGCCCCGCCGACACGAGCTCGACGCCCACGAGCACCTCGGCCCCCAGCCGGCGCGCCTGCGCGTAGGTGCTCTCGGCGAGCTCCGCGCCGCTGATGCCGTTCGGGAACCCCGGGTAGTTCTCGATCCGCGCGCTCGTCCCGGCCTGGCCTCCGGGCGCGAGCGCCTCGACGACGAGTGTCCGGAGCCCTTCCGAGGCCGCATAGAGCGCGGCGGTGAGGCCGGCGGGACCGGCCCCGAGGATCGCGACGTCGTAGAGCTCCCGCTCGGGCCGGGTGGGAAGGCCGACCCTCGCTGCGAGCTCGGTCGTGAAGCGCGCGGTCTCGACGTACGCGCGCTGGTCGTCCGCGGGTACGTCGCTCGCGGCACCACCGCCGGTCGCCCTGACGAACCGGGTGCGCATGAAGCGCTCGGGCCCCTCGAGAATCGAGCCGTCGGCGAAGAGGACGCACGGAAGCTGTCGCCCGTCAAGGATGCCGTCGACGCCCAGCAGGCGCGCGAGCGGGTCCTCGTCCAGGTCGACCCACTGGAACGGCACGCCGTTTCGCGCGAGGAAGCGGCGGGTCTCGGCCGCGCCCGGTGTCGCGGCGCGGCCGAGAAGGTAGGTCGGGCCACCGTCCGGCGTTCCGAGAGCCGGAGTCGTCACGCCCCCGCGGGGGCCGGCTGGACGTCGAAGCTGAGCATCATCCCGCTCTCGTGGTGCTCGGCGATGTGGCAGTGCGCCATCCAGCGGCCCGGGTTCGTCAGGTCGAGCAGGATGTCGACCGTCTCGCCGGTGCGCACCAGCACCGTGTCCTTCCACACGAGGTTCGCCTCGGGCACGCCGTCGCGCGCGAGCACGACGAACCGGCCGGCGCCGTGGACGTGGAACGGGTGGTGCATGGGATGGTCCGAGTCCATCTCGTTGACCAGCCGCAGCTTGACCCGGTCGCCGACCGTGAACGTCCAGTCGATTGCGTGGTTGATCGCGCCCGTGTCGCGGTCGACGAGCTGCCAGCGCATGTTCTCGGGCGTGGTCAGCCGGTTGAGCTCGACCATGTCGTCCTCCCACTCGATGCCGCCTGCGTCGTGGCCGCCGTGTGCGTGTCCCTCGTGGTGGGCGTGGTCGTGCTCCTGGGCGCGATCGTCGTGGCCTCCGTGAGCGTGCTTGTGCTCGTCATGCTCGTGCTGCTCGTGCTGCCCGTGGTCGTGGTGCTCGTGCTCCCCGTGGTGCCCGGCGTGGCCGGCGGCAACGAGCGAGTCGGCGACGAGCTTCATGCCGCACTTGGGGCAGCGGCCGGGCGCCTCGCTGACGACCTCGGGATGCATCGGGCAGACGTAGGCGGACGCATCGTCGGGCGCCCCCATGTCCATCTCCGCCACGAAGGCGAGCGTCTTGTCGGGCGCGGCGTCGACAAAGGGTGTCAGGCGCTCGCGCTCGGCCGCCCACTCGGGGTTCTCGCGAAGCTGCCCGAACCGCTCGCCGAGCGACGGTGAGACGGCCTCCTCGGCGACCTCGAACGTCGCGAGGACGTACCTGCGCTCGGGCGTTCGATGTTCGAGCGCCAGCTTCCCCGCGCGCTCGAAGTGGACGTCGACCACCGCGCGCTCCGACGGCGCGAGGACGACCGACTCGACGAGCTCCTCGCGCTCGACGCGGCCGCTGTCGCCGCCGACGAGCTTCAGGCGCGCGCCGGGCAGGGCGACGTCGAAGACGCGCGTGTTCGCCGTGTTCGTCAGGTAGAGCCGGACGACCTCGCCGCGGCGGGCGGCGAACGTCGGATCGACCTCTCCGCCGACGAGCAGGGTGTTCCCGAAGCGGCCCATGGCCGCGAACGTCGTCTCGCTCCGGCTGAACGGCGCGATCTTGCCGTCCTCGATCAGGACGTCGTCGAGCGTGAGCACGAGCTCGCGGTGCGCCGGCGGCCAGTAGCCCTCGTCGGCCGGCTCGACCACGACGTTCCCGTACTGACCGAGCTCCTGCCCGTAGTCCTCGCGGATGTGCGGGTGGTACCAGTAGAGACCGGGGTCGGGGAACTCGAGCCGGTACGTGAAGGAGCCGCCGACCGGGATCGGAGCCTGCGTCTCGTGCGTGCCGTCGTAGCGGTTCTCGAGCCGCAGGCCGTGCCAGTGGACCGTGCCCTCCAGGTCGCCGTCGTTGCGGACCCGCACGTCCAGCGCGGATCCCTCCCGGACGCGGAGCACCGGCCCGGGGATGGAGCCGTTGTAGGCGAGCATGCGCACCGTTGCGTCGCCGAGCCGCTTGGCGACCGGGGCGATGCGGAGCTCGAACGCCTCTCCCTCCGCCAGCTCGACGACCTCCGCCGCCGCGGCCTCCGGCAGGCCCTCGGTGTCCGTCGGGAAGGTGTCTGCGTGCATGTCGTGGTGCTCGTGGTCGTGGTGCTCGTGCTCCATCGCTATGCCCCTTTCCTCGTGCCGGCGGTCTCCGGCGCGACGTCGGCCGGACTGCCCCTTTCGCCGTCCAGGCGCTTCGCGACCTGCTCCGCGACGAACGTGGCGTCGTCGCCGACGAAGCCGATCAGCGCCGACCCGCGCGTGTGCTGCCACGAGAGCCCGAGGAAGAAGAGGCCCGGGACGTCGGTGACGCCGCGGCGGTGGCGCAGGCGGCCGTCGTCGCCGAAGACGGGCAGGGCGATCCACGCGTGATCGGGCCTGTAGCCCGTCGCCCAGAGCACGGCGTCGACCTCGAGCTCGGTGCCGTCGGCGAAGCCGACTGTGCGCCCCTGGGCGCTCACGACGCGCGGGCGCAGGCGAACACCGTGGCGGCGCTGGAGGCGGCGCGGGCTCGAGCCGATCAGCGTGTCGCGCTCTCGTGCGCGCCGACCGAGCCGCGTCTCGACGGTCTTCGACAGGATCCCGGTCGTCGTCAGCCACCAGAACAGGTCCCTGCCGAGGAGGCGCTGCGGCAGCGGTGTCTGCTTCGTCCCGACCGCGAGCTCGACGTCGTGGGTCGCGGCGAGCTCCTTCGCGAGCTGGAAGCCGGTGTTGCCGCCCCCGACGACGAGCACCCGTCCGGAGGGCACGTCGGCCGGCCGCCGGTACTCGACGCTGTGCAACTGGTGCACGGCGGAGTCGAGGCCCGCAGCGAGGTCGGGGACGAACGGTGCCCCGAACGGCCCCGTGGCGACGACGACGGCGTCCGCCTCGATCGGGCCTCCGTCGAGCTCGAGGAGGAACCGCCCGCCCTCGGCTGCGCGGAGCGAGCGCACGGGGCTGTCGAGGCGCACGGGCAGCTCGAGCTCGGAGGCGTAGCGCTCGAGGTACGCGACCACCTCGTCCCGTGTCGGGTACCCGTCCGGATCGCCCGGGAACGGCAGCCCGGGGAGCCCCGAGTAGCGCCGCGGCGTGAACAGGACGAGCGAGTCCCAGCGCTCCCGCCAGGCGGCTCCCACCGCGGAGCCGGCCTCGAGGATGACGAAACGGCGGCCGGCTCGGGCGAGCTCGCGGCCGATCGCGAGGCCCGTCTGCCCGGCCCCGACGACGACGACCTCGTAGCGCTCCACCCGCCCGTCCTTCGCGCTCCGGTCGTCCGCGCGCTCTGCGACATTCATGTGGTGACTCTCCTTCGGATTGCCCATGTTCTCTCGGACGCACGAGGGTAGCAACTAGCTGAACGATCAGCTAGTAATTGGGCGATGGCCACTCGTGACGGCGCGCGCACGCGCGAGGCGATCCTCCGGGCGGCCGAGGAGCTGTTCGCCAGGCAGGGGTTCGACGCGACGAGCATGCAGCAGATCGCCGCGGCCGCCGGCGTCGCGCGCGCCACGCCGTCGTACTTCTTCGGGAGCAAGGCCGGGCTCTACGACGCCGTGCTCGCGCGGGCCGTCGACCGCGCGCAGACGGCGATCGTACGGGCATACGAGGCGCGGGACGGGTCCGGCGCGCCCGAGGATGCGGTCGAGGCCTACGTCGACGCCCTCCTCTCCTTCTTCGGCAGCGACCAGATCTTCGTCTGCCTGATCCAGCGTGAGTCGCTCGGCGACGGAAGCCGCGTGTCGGAGTTCTTCGGCCGCTTCGTCGACGACGCGGTCGCGGCACTCGGCCCCACGGCCGCCGAGGCGGGCGTCTCGCCGCAACGCCTCGTCCTCGACCTCGTCGCGCTCTGCTGGTACCCGTTCGCCCACGAGCACACGCTCGTGCCCGCGCTCGGGCTCGACCCGCGCGATCCCGCGTTCGCCGTCGAGCAGCGGCGGCATCTCGGGGATCTGATGCGCGCGCTCGCCGCGCTGCGGAGCAGCTCCTCGGGACGCACGCAGACGCCGTAGGCTGTCCGCGATGGCGGGAGACGGCGACACCACGCTGCGCGGGACGTCCGTGGACGGCCGGGCGTTCGTCGTCGACGTTCCGGTGGAGCGCCTCGAGCTGCGCGTCGGCGGGTACGTCGCCGTCGACGACGGCCGTTCCGGGGAGCGCCTCGGGTACGTCACCGACATCGCGCTCGCCGACGGCGACCGGCGCACCGCCCTGGTGGACGGACGCATGCTGGAGGGGCCGGCCGTGCCGTTCGGCGGCGCCTCGGTGCGCGTCGCGACCCCGAGAGAGGTCACGCACTGGCTCGAGGGTGCGCGGGCGGCTCGGGCCAGCCTCGACGTCGGCACCCTCACGTTCGCGGACGGCGTCCCGCTCGGGCTCGACGCGGGCGCCTTCGACCGTCACACCTTCCTCTGCGGCCAGTCCGGCTCCGGCAAGACGTACGCGCTCGGCACGATTCTCGAGCGGCTGCTCGTCGAGACGACGCTGCGGATCGTCGTCCTCGACCCGAACTCCGACTTCGTGCGCCTCGGCGAGCTGCGCGAAGGCGTCGACGGGGAGGTCGGAGCCCGCTACGCGGCCGCTGCGCAGGTCGACGTCCGCCGCGCCGGCGAGACCGGCGACCGGCGCCTCCATGTCCGGTTCCGCGACTTCGACGCGGCCGAGCGCGCAGCGGTGCTCCGGCTCGACCCGATCGACGACCGCGAGGAGTACGGCGCCCTCCTCGACGCCGTCGAGCGCGCCGACGAGACGCTCGCGAGCACGGTGCAGGAGTCGATCCAGCAGCTTCTGGAGCTCTCGGGCTCGTTCCGCGCGCTCGGCGTCCGCGCCCGCAACCTCGGGGTCGACCGCTGGGAGGTCTGGTCGGGCAACGACATCGGCGCGCTCGAGGATCTCGTGCAGCCCGGCGGGCCGCGGTGCGTCGTCGCCGACCTGGGCTCGCTCGGCTCTCGCGGTGAGCAGGCGGTCGCGGCGGAGTCGCTGCTCGCGGCGCTCTGGCGACGGCGGGCGGAGCGGGAGCCGATGCTGATCGTGATCGACGAGGCCCACAACGTCTGCCCCTCGCGGCCGGAGGATCCCCTCACGGCGCTCGCGACCGAGCACGCGGAGCGGATCGCCGGCGAGGGCCGGAAGTTCGGGCTGGTGCTGCTCGTCGCCACGCAGCGCCCGCAGAAGGTGCACGAGAACGTCGTCTCGCAGTGCGACAACCTCGTCCTCATGCGGATGAACTCGCGCTCCGACCTGGCAGTCCTCTCGGAGATCTTCTCGTTCGTCCCCCACTCGCTGCTCGGGCTCGCGACCGAGTTCCGCCAGGGCGAGGCGGTCGTCGCGGGCAAGCTCGTGCCGAGCCCCACTCTCGGCCGCTTCGGGCCGCGCTGGTCGGTCGAGGGCGGCGCCGACGTCGCGGCCGACTGGGCCGCCCGCCGCGCGTAGCGGCGGGCGGCCCGTCGAACGGGCGGAGCCCGCGCTATCCGGCCGCGGCCCCGGGCACCGGCGCGGGGGCGGGCGCGATCGTGGCCTCCGCGGGCCTCGCTCGTCCGAAGACCGCGATGGCGAGGATCACGAAGCCGATCCCGGTGAGCAGCAGCGCGACGCCGACGACGATGCTGAAGACGGAGAGCATCTCGGACATGAATCCCATGTTCAGCGCCGTCGTGAGCGCCGTCTCGGTGACCCAGATGTCGCGGGCGCCGTTCGAGATCGGTTGGCCGTTCTCGTCCTTCGCGGCGGCCGCCTCGTCGTTCGTCCCCTTCGGGTCGGTCGGATCGGCCGCCGACTGGAAGCGGCCCATCTCCGCGTAGGTCAACCCGCCGGTCGACTCGAGCGTGTGCTCGCGCATCACGTTCGCGAAGGCGAGCGCCTGACTCCCCGTCTTGACCTGCTCCCCGGCCCACTGCTCCGCATGCTCGGCGACCGCCGGGTCGCTCGCGGGCCCGAAGACGATCCCCTCCTGCTCGAGGTGGTCACGGGTGAACGAGATGCCCCAGACCCCGAGCACGATGACGACGATCCCGAATGCGATGAGCACGCCGCCCGAGACGTACCCGCCGATCCGGAGGAGCTTCCCTGCGCGCATGCCGGCCTCCCTTACGAGTGAAATGACGGCTCTGCGCCTCGCCCGTTCGGCGAGGCCGGACCGATTCTGACCGATCGGCGGCTCCGTCCCGCCCAACGCGCTCGCCGGGGCAGCTAGGTGCGCGGGGTGAACGGGCGCAGCTCGTCCTCGCCTTCGCGGACGACGCCGCAGCTCGACTCGGGCACCTCCTGCCACGCTCCCGCGAGATCGCCGAGCGGCTCGGAGACGACGACGCGCGTCTCGTCCGACAGCTGCTCGAGCAGCGACTCGGGGTACATCGCCTTGAGCTGGTCCATCCGCGTCGAGAACCAGAGCGACCGCGAGTCTCCCTCGCTGGAGTAGCGGAACGCCCAGATGCTCCGCCCGTCGCTCGTCGCGATCGTCATCTGGATCGGGTGCTCGACGCCGTGCCTGCGGCCGACGTCCTCGACGAAGCCGACCGTCCGCTCGACCGCGTCGATCGGGTCGTCCTCGAGCCCGAACGTCAGGGCGAGGTAGAAGAGCGCCTCCGAGTCGGTCGTCCCCTCGATCGACGGGTAGAGCGACTCGTCGACGGCGAGCACCAGCTCGCGCTTCACGGTCGGGAACTCGCGAACGAGGCCGTTGTGCATCCAGAGCCAGTTGCCGTACCGGAAGGGATGCGTGTTCGTCTCCTGGATCGCCGTGCCCGTCGAGGCGCGGATGTGCGCCATGAAGAGCGGCGAGCGGATCCCGGCCGCGAGCTCGCGGAGGTTCCGGTCGTTCCAGGCGGGGTGGGTGCTGCGGTAGAGCCGCGGCCCCTCGCCCGGCTCGTACCAGCCGACGCCGAAGCCGTCGCCGTTCGTCGTCGTCGCGCCGAGCCGGGAGTGGAGGCTCTGGTCGATGAGGGAGCGGTCGCGCTTGACGAGCAGCTCCTCGAGCGGGATCGGCGTTCCCGAGTATGCGAGCCAGCGGCACATCGTCGGTCCTCCTTCAGGTGCCGTGCGGAGCGGGCGGCAGTCCGACCTCGCCGGACGAGGCGTTCGAGCCGTAGCGACGCGTGACCGCGTCGAGCACGACCGCGAGCACGCCGATCACGATCATCGCGGTGAAGGTCTGCGGCGCGTTGCGGATGGTGTCGATCGCGAACGCGAGGAGCACCACGAGCACGACGAGCGTCGCGAGGGCGATCATCACCACGCTCGACCCCGTGCTCGCGCGGAGCCTGTACGCCGCCGCGCAGATGAGCAGGAACAGCACGAGCGCCGTCGCGCTCCCCACCGACGCGATCGCCGAGAGGTCGACGAGGTTCGCGACGACGAGCACCACCGCGCCCGTGAGGACCATCCCCGCCTTCGGCCCGAGGCGTGTGCCCGCCCCGAAGAACGACGGGAACAGCCCCACCTGCGCGAGCATCCCCGTCATGTTGCCCGAGGCGTAGAGCGTCGCGTTCGTCGCGCCTGCGGTCGAGAGCATCGCCGTCGCCGCCATCAGGACGAATCCGAACTCGCCGAGCGACGGGCGGGCTGCCTCGGCGATCGCCGTCGGGCCGAACTGCACCACCTCCGCGACGGTGAGCGTCCCGAACACCGCGATCGCGATGAGGACGTAGGTGAGCCCGGTGATGCCGAGCGCGCCCGTCATCGCCCGCGGCAGGTCGTGGGAGGGGTTGCGGAGATCACCCGCCGTGAACGTGATGACGTTGAAACCCAGGTACGCGAAGAAGGTGAGAGCGACGCTCGCGACGATCTTCGAGAAGGACGGGTAGCCGTCGAAGGAGAGGAGGTCGGGGTCGATTCCCGGCAGGGTCACGACGACGAAGAACGCGAACGAAGCGAGCACGAGGAAGACGATCGCCGACTGGGCGCGGGCGACGACCTTCGCCCCGACGAGGTTGATCCCGACCATCGCCACGAGGAGAGCGGTGGTGAAGACGTTGTCCCACCAGCCGGCGGCGTCATCGCCGACGAACAGCGACGTCGCGTAGCTCCCGAACGACACGGCGACCATCGAACAGACGATCACCATCGCGGCCATGTAGCCGAGCCACGACCCGATTCCGACGAGACGCCCCGTGCCGAACCCCTCCACCATGTAGGTGATGAGCCCGCCCGAGGACGGGTAGCGCATGCCGAGCTTGACGCAGACGTACGCGAGCAGCGACGTCACGACGAGCCCGAGCAGGAACGAGATCCACACCGCGGCCCCTGCGACGCCTCCGGCCTCGCCGAGAAGGGCGAAGATGCCGGCGCCGATCATCGAGCCGATCCCGAGCACGGTGGCGCCCGGGACGGACAGGGTCTTCTTCGCCGGCCCGCCCTGCGCCGGGTCGCTCGCGCTACCCGGTGCGGCCGACTCGTCCATCGCCGACCGTCACGGCCCCGTCGTCGTCGGGACGGGGGGCGCAGGCGTCTGGTCGCCGAAGAACAGCCAGACGACGAGGATGCCGGTGAGGGCCGTCACGACCCAGCAGATCTGCAGCGGCACCTGGAACGAGTGGTCGACGACGCGCTTGCCGAGGTTCGTCGTGCCGGTCGTGTCGGCCTCCGCCGCGGCGATCTGCGTCCCGTTGGCCGGCAGGAACAGGACGCCCACGACGGCGGTCCACATCGCGATCATGTAGCCCGCGCCGATCCCGAGCGCGAGACCGAGCGGGACCATCGTCCGGGTCGCGGCCGACTGGCTCGTCGTGAGCGCGGCGACGAGGAAGATCGCGACCGCGATCATGAACGGCCAGTTCTCGGCGAGGCTGCCGAGCGCGAGGACGATCGCGTCTTCGTTGTTCGCGATGAAGGTGTCGGCCATCCACGCGATCCCGAAGAGCGCGATCATCGCCACCATCCCCGAGCGGAAGATCGGTGTGCCCGGGATGTCGCCCGCCTTGACGTGGGCGAAGATCAGCATCAGCGCCGCGGCCGTGAGCATGATCATCTGGATCAGCGGCGTCAC
>DATBIQ010000043.1:0-3169 GCA_036556865.1 Gaiella sp. | reverse complement strand
GGATGGGGGCCCGGCTCGGCGCGCAGCGCCTCCCTCGCCGTCGCGCGCTCCGACGAGGTCGAGCGCGCCGGACGGCAGTGGGCGGACGCGCACGACCTGTTCCTCGAGACGACGGTCACGTCCGGCATCGTGGGCCTGGTCGGGCTCGTCTGGCTGGCCGGGCTGGTGCTCGTGCGGTCGCTGCGGGCAGGCCCCGACCGCGCATGGGCGTTCGGCGCCGTGGCCGGGCTCGCCGCGTACTCGCTCGTGGAGCCGGTCGGCCTGGTGCTCACCCCGCTGCTGTTCCTGTTCGCCGGCGCGGCGACCGGCCCGGCGACCGGCCCGGCGGTGGAACGGGCCGGCGACGAGGAGACCGCCCGACCCGCCGGCCGCGGCCTCTCGATCGGTGTCGCCGGGGTCCTCGCGATCGCGCTCGTCGTGGCGATCCAGATGCAGACGGCGGCGAGCTTCGAGCGATGGGGCCGGGTGTACGGGGAGGCCTGGGCGCTGCGCACGGCGCTGCGCGTGCAGCCCTGGCGGCTGAGCTCCGCCGAGCGTCTCGCCCTGAACCTGGCGCTGGACGGGCGGGCCGGCGACGAGGACGCGGCCGCCGAGGCCCGGCGAGTGATCGCCGAGGCGGTCGACGAGCACCCCTGGGACCCCGACGTACGCCTGTGGGCGGCCGACGTCGAGACGCTGCTGCGCGACGACGCCGCCGCGGAGGCCTGGGTCGAGGAGCACCTCGAACGCTTCCCCGGCGACGTTCCGGGGGCCTCCGGGAGCGAGGCGACGGGCTTCGAGAATCCCGCGCCAGGTGCGTGAGTCGGCCCAGGTCGCGACCTATGCTCCTGCAGATGCACCGCGGCGGCCCCGGATCGCGGAGAGACGTCATGGAAGAGCAGGCTGGCACCCCCCGGCGAAGCGTGTTCCGCCGGCTCGAGCACCAGGAAGACGAACCGCTCATGACGAGCAGCGAGCACCGCATCTCGGCGGCGCTGCGCAGGTCGATCGACGGGCAGCTCGAGGAAGGTCTGCGGGCGCTCGAGGAGCAGGCGACCGACCTGATGCGCGAGATCGCGGCCGAGATCTGGCGCGCGTCGGGCAACGACATGCGGCCCGAGCAGGAGCGCATCGTCTCGTTGCTCTCGCGCGACCAGGCGATCAAGACGCTGATCAACACGAACGACGAGCGGTTCCAGTCGCTCGCGCTGCGTTCGGCGCGCGTCGAGGACGCGATGAACGAGGTGGCCGAGAACGGCCGCACGACGCGCGACGCGATCGAGGCGTCGATGCTGGCGATCCGCGAGATCGCCGATTCCCCGACGCTGCACGGCGTCGAGGGCGTGCGCACCCAGCTCGAGCAGGTCGAGCACCACATCGCGTCGGCGCTGTCGACGATGCAGGAACGCGACCGCGCGATCGTCGAGACCGTCTCGCGCCAGGTGCAGAGCCACGGGCAGCTGCTGAGCGAGGAGACCGCGAAGGTCATCGGCGCGATCGACGCGTACGTGCAGACCGGCGCCGAGGCGATGGGCACGCTGTCGATGCGCGTGGAGGAGCACGCCCAGGCGTTCGCGGAGCACGACGGCACGCTCAGCCAGACCGTCGCCGAGCGCGTGGCCACCGAGCTGGCCCCGGTGGCCGAGCAGCTCGAGCTGCTCGCCGAGAAGGTCGGCCTGCACGGGCGCGACCAGGACCAGGTGCGCGCGGCGCTCGAGCGACTGGTCGAGGCGCGCATCATGGGGGTCGCCCAGCTCATCAGGGCCGACTCCGAGGCCCTGCGCGGGCTGATCGAAGAACGCACCGACCTGCAGGCCGAGACGATCCGCGAGACCGTCGACTGGCGATTGGCCGCCTTCGCCGAGCGCGTCGACGAGAAGCTCGGCGAGGTCGCGACCGACGTGGCCGCCGCCGTGGAACGCGCGACCGCCCAGGCCGCCGCCGAGGCCAACGCCCTGGGCGAGCGGGTGAGCGCGATCGACGGCCTCGACGAGATGCTCGCCGAGGGTCAGTCGGCCGTGGAGGAGCGGCTGCGCACGCACATCGACGACCGCATGACGTCGATCGCGAAGCTGATCCGCTCCGACAACCAGGCCCTCGCCTCGGCGATCCGGGACCAGCAGGCGATCACGCCGAGCGAGCCCCTCGACGCCGAGCTCGTGCGGCAGACGCTGCGCGCGATCAAGGAGCTGCAGGCCGGACTGGCCAACGACGTGCAGAGCACGGTCGACGTGAAGCTGAGCTCGATCAGCGACCAGCTGCACAAGGAGACGCAGTCGACGACGGAGTCGATGGTCAAGGTCGCGGAGGTGCTCGGCGAGAAGATCGACCGGCTCACCGTGCGGGTCGACGAGGGCGTCGGCAACGACATGCAGATCGTGATCGATCGCATGAGCGACGCGATCCAGGCGATGTCGACGACGCGCCGCAGCGCCTGAGCGCGCTCAGCCCAGTCGCACGGTGGCCTCGCCGCGCTTGATCGGCCACTCGGTCTCGCCGTCGCGCTCGCTCGACACCCACAGCTCGAGCGTGACCGTGCGGGCCTCGGGGTCGAGGGCGCGCACGCGCCCGCCGGCCACGATCTCCTGACCCATCGACACCGTCGCCCGGAAGCTGGCCGAGATCGCGGTGACGGCCGCCGGGTCGCCCGCCCAGGAGACCACGCAGGCCGCCATGTGGCCCATCGTGAACATGCCGTGGGCGATCACGCCGTCGAACCCGACGCCGCGGGCGAACCCGTCATCGAGGTGCAGCGGGTTCCGGTCGCCGCCGGCATCGGCGTAGGCCGCGACGTCCTCGCGGGTGACGACCCGTCGGAGCTGCGGGAGCTCCTCGCTCGCCGAGACGTCCGCGAACGCGCGGGTCACGCCGCGCCCCGTTCCAGCATCGTCGACCGCGTTCGAGCGACGAGCCCGTCGTCGCCGTCGAACACGTCCATCGCGATCACGACGAACGCGGTGCCCCCGCGCACCTTGACGGAATCGATCCGCGCGCGCACGACGAGCGTCTCGTCCTCGCGCAGCGGCCGCAGCAGCTCGTACTCCTGGCTGCCGTGCAGCACCCGGGAGAAGTCCAGACCCAGGGCGGGATCGTCGATCACCCGAGGAAGCACGGTGAACTCGGCGGCCGTGAGGAACGTCGGGGGCACCCCGGTCGCCTGGCCGAAGACCCGCCGGAACGCCTCGACCCT
>DATBIQ010000042.1:0-10394 GCA_036556865.1 Gaiella sp. | reverse complement strand
GGATCGACGACTGGGGCGGGGTCTCGCCCGTCACCGCCGACCACGTCAACCCGGAGGCGCCGTGGCCCGACGTCGAGCGGCTGCAGGACGCTTGCCGCGCGCGCGGGCTCGAGCTCGCGCCTCGGCTGCCGCTGTACCCCGAGCACGTCGTCGACCTCGACCGCTGGGCGGACGCCGCTGTGGCGCCCGCAGTCCGCCGGGCGGCCGACGCCCACGGGCTCGCCCGCGAGGATCGCTGGGCACCCGGGGAGCCGGTCGCGGTGCCGTTCGTCGTCGGGGGCGACCCTGTGCCGATCGGCCTCGTCGGTGACCAGCTGGGGGAGGAGGAGCTCGTCCGGCTCTTCGCTGCGCGCGGGCGCGAGCGCGAACGCGTCCTCGCCGCAGCCGACGCACTCAGGCGCGAGACGTGTGGCGACGAGGTCACGTACGTCGTCACGCGGAACGTGCAGTACACGAACGTCTGCTACTTCCGGTGCGGCTTCTGCGCCTTCTCGAAGGGGAAGCTCGCCGAGAACCTCCGCGGGCCTGCCTACCTCGTTCCGCGGGAGGAGATCGTCCGTCGTGTGCAGGAGGCGTGGGAGCGCGGCGCGACGGAGGTCTGCCTCCAGGGCGGGATCCACCCGTCGTTCACGGGCGACTACTACGCGGGCGTCGTCTCCGCGATCAGGGACGCGGTTCCGGAGATCCACGTGCACGCGTTCTCCGCGCTCGAGGTCTGGCAGGGCGCGGCGACGCTCGGCCTCGACCTCGAGACGTACCTCGTGCGACTGCGGCAGCTCGGCCTCGGCTCGCTTCCCGGGACCGCGGCGGAGATCCTCGACGACGAGGTGCGTGCGACGATCTGCCCCGACAAGGTGACGACCGCGCAGTGGCTCGAGGTGCACGGCGCCGCGCACCGGGCCGGCCTGCGCTCCAACGTGACGATCATGTTCGGACACGTCGAGCAGCCCGTCCACTGGGCGAGACATCTCCTCCGCGCCCGCGAGCAACAGGCGCGGACGGGCGGCTTCACCGAATTCGTGCCGCTGCCGTTCGTGCCGATGGAGGCGCCGATCTACCTGAAGGGACGGGCGCGGCGGGGCCCGACGTTCGGCGAGGCGCTCCTGCTCCACGCGGTCGCGCGGCTCGCGCTCCACCCGCTGATCACGAACGTCCAGGCGAGCTGGGTCAAGCTCGGGCCGGACGGCGTGCGGCAGGCGCTCGCCGCCGGCGTCAACGACCTCGGCGGAACGCTGATGAACGAGTCGATCTCGCGCGCGGCGGGCTCCGAGTGGGGACAGGAGCTGCCGCCCGAGGCGATGGAGGCGCTGATCCGCTCGGCGGGCCGCGTGCCGCGCCAGCGGACGACGACCTACGGGACGCCGCCCGAGCTGCAGGTGCGCCGCTCGTTCGGTGCCGCACCGCTTGCGGAGCCGCTGAACCCGCCGGTCCGGGACGCCGGCCTGCGGCGGCCCGCGCGTCTGTTGCGTCCCGCCGCGCTCGGGGTCTGACCCGCTTACCGTCGCCGGCGGACCGCGTCGAGCGCGAGCCCCGGGACGCGCGTGACGATGCGCGGGATCTCCCTGCGCGAGCGGTCGAGGGCGCGCCGAAGCGCCGGCGTGGCGTCCGGGCCGTGCACGCCCTCGCCGTGCCCGACCAGCAGGTGCTCGGGGGTGAAGCCGCCGAGCGCGTCCCGAGGCGGCGCGAGGCGCAGCAGCAGGTGGACTCCCGCACGCTCGCCCGGCGCGGCGAAGAAGCGGTTCGTCCCGATTGCCTCCGCGACGACGAGCGTCCGCGTCGCGGGCCACCAGAGCGCCACTTCGCGCCAGCGCTTGCTGCGCTTCACCGTCACGAGCTCGAACGGGCTGTCCGGGACCGCGTCCGGCACGACGAGGTGCGGGACGCCCAGCTCGGCCGCGATCGCGGCACAGTCGCGGTTGTGCCGGTCGAGCAGCTGCAGCACGGCCCGCGGCTCACCGAGCGAGCGCGCGCGGGTCAGTGCGGGCTCGTGCCGGACGGGATCGACGAGCCAGACGCCTCCGTCGGCCACAAGGGCATGCGACGTTCGCGTCGCCGGCTCGTCGGCGATCCACGAGAACCCCGCGTCGCCGCGATCGCCGCAGAAGCGGATCTCCACCGGATGAACGCTACGCAACAGGCGGCGGCGAATCGCGCGGTGCCTCGAAACACGCCCCCACATGCCCCCAGGGGCACCCCGGTGTCCCTGGTTCCACGCTAGCGGTGATCTCGGCGCCGATGTGTGCCGACTTCGTGTCGAAATGCGGACACGCGGGAGGCGGGCGGTCCGCGTCCGACGCTACGCTACTCGCCGCCTTGAAAGTGCTCGTGGTAGTCGCCGCCGCGCTGATCCTGGCAGCGCCGGCAGCGGCCTCGGAGATCTTCGCGGTCGATGCCACGGACGTGACCCTCCGGGTGAACGGTGCCACCGCGCTCGTCTCGTACACGGCGAACGGCAAGCGGCGTCACCTCCTCGCGTGGGGAGCGATCAACGCGAACCCCGCCCTCTCGGAGGTCCCGCAGACCTCGTTCCGGCGTGACTACAGCGGCGGCTGGAAATCGCGTGGCAAGGCCGTGTGGGCGACGTTCGCGAACCGGTGCGGCCCGTATGCCGGGCCCGCACTCCCCTTCGTCGTCGTGGCGTGCACGGCGCGCGACGGCACGAACTGGGCGATCCAGGCGTGGCAGCGGCTCTTGCCGATGCGCGGCTTCGACCCCTGGAAGCCCGGGCAGGCCGTGACGGAGTTCCACCTGTCGCACTGGTCCGGCCCGGTCGCCGTGCTCGAGGTGTCCCCGAACTGGACCTATGGCGGCCGGTGGCAGGGTCTCTTCGGGCGGCTGACGTACTCCGGTGCGCCGGTCTTCGGGACGCGGACGCCGACGGCGAGCAGGCGCGACGCCTACGGACGCTACGTCTACATCGACACCCGGAACTCGGTCTACGGGCCTGGCTGGAAGCACGACGCGGGCAAGGTGCTGCATCTGCGCAACGGGGCCTTCTGTTACAGCTTCGTCCCTCAGGTGCCGCCGCCGGGATACCCGGACACGGCGCCTCGCGGCCCTGCCGTCGGTGACCTGCACCGGGTGACGGTGATGGGCCCCGGCGTCACGCCCGACGTGCAGTGGGAGGGCGCGCCGCTCGGCCGCTACGACGAGGGGCAGGACGACGCCTTCAACGCGCTCTTCGACAGGCTCGTCGGGCCGGACGACCGCGTCTGCAGCAACGAGCGCTGACCGCGCGACGCGGCTCCGTAGTTCACCACGCGTCCGACCGGTCGAACCCCCGATGCACACGCGGCCGTCGAGATCGACCCTCCGAACGTGCGCAAGTGGTTGATCGGCGGCCTGATCACCGTCGTGGCGCTGTTCGTCGTGGCCCAGGCCGTGCCGTACGGCCGTGACCACACGAACCCGCCCGTGACCCGGGAGGTGCGCTGGGATTCGCCGCGCACCCGGGAGCTCGCCTCGGGGGCGTGCTTCGACTGCCACTCGAACCTGACGGACTGGAAGTGGTACACGAACATCGCCCCGGTCTCGTGGCTCGTCTACAGCGACGTCGAGGGCGGACGCGAGCACCTCAACTTCTCCGAATGGGACCGCCCCCAGGGCGAGGCGGGCGACGTGGTCGAGGCGGTCCGGGAGGGCTCCATGCCGCCTCTCCAGTACAAGCCACTGCACTCCGGCGCCCGCCTCTCCGATGCCCAGCGGACGGAGCTCGTCCGCGGCCTGGAGAAGACCCTCGCCGCCGATCCTCCGATCGCCGGTGGGGATTAGCGCCGATCGCCGGCCGCTGCCAGCGCAGTGCGAGCCTCTGCGAGGGTGAACCGGCCGGCGAGGAGGGCGCTTCCCGTCACCGCAGCCTCGCACCCCAGCTCCTGCAGGGCGACGAGATCCGCGGTCGAGGAGATTCCGCCCGCCGCGACGACCGGGAGCCCGGCGGAGAGCACCTGCTCGAGCAGCTCCAGGTCCGGACCTGCGAGCGAGCCGTCGCGCGCCGTGGCGGTCACCAGCAGACGGGCGACGCCGGCGTCCGCACAGCGCCGCGCGAGATCGGGGGCGGTGACGTCCGACGCGCGCGTCCACCCTTCGACGGCGACCCGGCCGTCCCGGACGTCGACCGCGACGACGAGTGCGGTTCCGAATCTCGCCGCCGCGTCCTCGAGAAAGGCCGGTGACAACGCCGCCGTGCCGACCATCACCCGGTCGGCGCCCGCGGCGAGCGCCGCGTCCAGCGCTGCGAGCGTGCGGTAGCCGCCGCCGACCTGCAGTGGAAGGCGGCCCGCGCGGGCGACGGCCGTCAGAAGAGCCAGTGACGGCGAGCCGGAGAACGCGCCGTCCAGGTCGACGAGATGGAGCCGCGTCGCACCCTCGGATGCGAAGCGCTGCGCCAGCTCGATCGGGTCGCCGCCCTCGAGCGTCACGGCCTCGCGCCTGCCGCCGGAGAGTCGGACGACGCGCCCTTCGAGAACGTCGACGGCAGGGATCACCTCGAGCTGGTTGCGTGCTAACACATTAGCATGATAACATGCTCGAATGGCACGAACGAGAGCCGTCGATCCCGTCACCGCTCCCGCACAGGATGTGGAGCCGGTTCCCGGCCTGCCCGAGCTCGCGGAAGCCGTGACGACCCTGCGGACGGGTGACGAGGTCACGCGCTTCCTCCGCGACCTCTGCACGCTCCCCGAGCTCGAGGCACTCGCGCACCGCTGGCAGACCGTCCTCCTCCTCGACCAGGGGGTGCCGTACGTCGAGATCGCGCAGCGGGTCCCGACGTCGACGGCGACCGTCACGCGCGTCGCGCAATGGCTCCGTCACGGCACCGGCGGCTATCGCCTCGCGCTCGAGCGGACGCGTCGGCGGCGGGGGCGCTCGTGACGGCGCCGTTCACGCGCGCAGGGCAGAACGGGCGCTTGACCCTCGCCGTGCCCGCGAAGGGCCGGATGTCGGAGCCGGCGCTCCGGCTCTGCTCGGACGCGGGCCTCTCCTTCGAGGTCACCGAGCGGTCGCTCGTCGTCCCGTGCGCGAACGCCCCCGTCGATCTCCTTCTCGTCCGCCCGAGCGACATCCCGGAGTACGCGCAGGACGGTGTCGTCGACGTCGGCATCACGGGGGCGAACCTCGTCGCCGAGGCGGACGCGGACGTCATCACGCTTGCCGAGCTCGGGTTCGCACGTTGCTCGCTCGAGGCGGCCGTGCCTGCCGACGGCCCACAGCGGCAGATCGCCGAGCTCGCAGGGCTTCGCGTGGCGACCGCCTATCCGGTTTCGACGCGCCGGCTGCTCGCCGAGCGGGGCGTCGAGTGCGAGCTGATCTCGGTCTCCGGCTCCGTCGAGGCGACGCCCCGGCTCGGGCTCGCCGACGCGATCGTTGACCTCGTGTCGACGGGCTCGACGATGAGCGCGAACGGGCTCAGGCCGATCGGGAGCCTCCTCTCGTCGCAGGCCGTCCTGGTGGGAGGACGAGCCGCGGTCGAGGAGCGCCGCGACGTCGTCGGCCGGCTCGAGCTGATGCTCTCGGGCGTCGTCGCCGCTCGGCGCCGGCGCTACGTGATGATGAACGCGCACGTCGACGACCTCGACGAGATCCGGTCCGTCCTTCCCGGCATGGGGGCGCCCTCCGTGCTCCAGCTCGCCGACGAGGGCGAGATCGCGGTGCACGCTGCGGTCGAGGTGGACGAGATCTGGGACCTGCTCCCCGTGCTGCGTGACGCAGGGGCGACCTCGATCCTCGTGCTGCCGATCGAGCGGCTCGTCGCGTGAGATCGCTCGACGACGCGCTCGAGACGGCCGCGCCGATCGTCGCGGACGTCCGCGATCGTGGCGACGCGGCGCTCCTCGAGTGGACCGAGCGCTTCGACGGGCCGCGACCGAGCGGCTTCCGTGTGCCCGCGGCGCGTATCGCCCGCGCTTCGGTCGACGAGGACGTCCTCGGGGCGCTGCGCGCGATGATCGCGGCCGTCCAGCGCTTCAGCGAGGCGCAGCGCCCCCGAGACACGGCCGTCGAGGCGGCTCCCGGCATCGTCTCCGAGCGCCGCTGGCTCCCGCTCGGCGCGGTCGGCGTCTGCGTCCCGAGCGGGAGGACGCCGCTCCCGTCGTCGCTCGTGATGACGGCCGTTCCCGCTCGGGTGGCGGGCGTCCGGCGCATCGCGGTGGTGACGCCGGACCCGGCCGACTCGATCCTGGTCGTCGCGCGTGAGCTCGGGATCGACGAGGTCTACGCGGTCGGAGGGGCCCAGGCCGTTGCCGCGCTCGCGTACGGAACGGAGAGCGTCGAGCGCGTCGACGCGATCGTCGGCCCGGGGAGCGCGTACGTCGCCGCCGCGAAGCTGCTCGTCTCGAGCCGCGTGCGGATCGACCTGCCGGCCGGGCCGAGCGAGGTCGTCGTGATCGCGGATGCCGCTGCGTCGCCGGAGCGGGTCGCCGCCGACCTCCTCGCGCAGGCCGAGCACGGCGCGGACAGCGACGCGCTGCTCCTGACGGACGACGCCTTGCTGGGCGCCGAGGTCGAGCGGCTCGTCGCCGATCGGCCGAACGTCCGCGTCGAGCGCACGGCGACGCTCGACGAGGCGCTCATGCGGGCGGAGGAGTACGCGCCCGAGCACCTCGAGCTCCACGTCGCCGACCCCGGGGCGCTCCTGCCGCGCATCCGGAACGCGGGGGCGGTGTTCGTCGGCTGCTCGTCCGTCGTCGGTGACTACGCCGCGGGAGCAACGCACGTGCTCCCTACCGGCGGCCTTGCGCGCGCGACGGGCGGTCTCGGCCTCGAAGCCTTCTTGAAGCCGCTGCAGATCGTGAGGGCGTCCGACGACGGTGTGCGCCGCGCGGCCGCGGTGGTGGGCCCGCTCGCGCGCGTCGAGGGCCTCCCGCTCCACGCGGCGGCGGTGGCGTCGTGAGCACCGCTCGTCTGCGCGCGCAGCGGGTCGGGGAGGGGTTCGCCCCGTACAGGTGGGCGGCCAGCGTCGAGGACGTCGCCGGGCGCCACGGGATCCGGCCCGAGGCGATCCTCAAGTTCGACCAGAACACGCCCCCGCTTCCCGGTGTGCCGCAGGTGCCGCTCGCCCGGAGCATGTCGCGGCTCGAGCAGTACCCCGACGGCACCTACCGGGCGCTCCGCGAGGCGGCCGCCGCGTACGTCCGCCTCGCGCCCGAGAACGTGGTCGTCGGGGCGGGCGCCGACGATCTCATCTTGCTCGTCGCGCAGACGTTCCTCGGCGCCGGCGCGCGGGCGGCGACCGAGACGCCGACGTACGCGCTGTACGCGATCGCTACCCGGCTGCACGGCGCCACCGTCGTCGACGCCGGCGACGACGCCGAGCTGCGCTGGATCTGCAATCCGAGCAACCCGCTCGGAAGCTGGAGAGAGCCCGAGGAGATCGTGGAGCGTGCGCGCGACGACCCCGAGACGATCGTCGTGGTGGACGAGGCGTACGTCGAGTACGGGGCGCGCTCGTGTGCCCCGTGGGTCGACGAGCTCGAGAACCTCGTCGTGATCCGGACGATGTCGAAGGCGTTCGGCCTCGCGGCGCTGCGGGTCGGCTTTGCCCTCGCTCATCGCGAGACGGCGACCGTGCTCAGCGAGCGCAGGGCGCCCGCGCCGATCGCGGGGCCGGCGGCGGCGATCGCCGCCGCGGCCCTGCGGGAGCCCCGGCTCGGCGACGTCGAGGCGACGGTCCAGGAACGCGAGCGGATGCGGGCGTCGCTGGTCGCCGCCGGGTACGACGTCGCGCCGACGGCGACGAACTTCCTCTTCCTCTCGACGGAGGAGTCGCTGTCGGAGCAGCTCGAGGCGCAGGGCATCGTCGTCCGGACGTTTCCGACGGGCATCAGGGTGACCGTCCGCCGGCCGTCCGAGAACGACGTGCTGCTCCGTGCGCTCGGTGCGGAGCCCGGGCCGGCGCGCGGCCGGGATGCGACGATCATCCGGACGACGACCGAGACCGCGATCCGGCTCACGTTGTCGCTGGACGGCCAGGGTCGTGCGCGCGTCGAGACGGGAATCGGCTTTCTCGATCATCTCCTCACGCTGTTGGCGTTCCACGCGGGCTTCGATGTCGAGCTGCTCGCGGGCGGCGATCTCGACGTCGACGAGCACCACACCGTCGAGGACGTCCACGCGGCGTTAGGCGCCGCGCTCGCCGAGGCGCTCGGGCCACGCGAAGGCGTCGCGCGGTACGGGTCGGCGGTCGTGCCGATGGACGAGGCGCGCGCGACCGCGGCGGTCGACCTGGTCCGGCGGCCGCACGCGGAGATCTCCCTCGCGTTCGGGAGCGACCGCGTCGGCGCGCTGGCCGTCTCGCTCCTCCGCCACGCGCTCGAGCGGTTCGCGATCGAGGCCGGGTGCACGGTGCACGTGGACTCGGCGGGTGACGACGACCACCACGTCGCCGAGGCCGCGTACAAGGCACTCGGCCAGGCGCTCCGGCAGGCGGTCGCGCCCGGTGCCGGCGGAATCCGCTCGACGAAGGGTGCAGCGTGATCGGCGGACCGGTGTCAGACACCGATTCCTGTCAAGTCACGATCGTGCCGACTTCGTGCACATCGACCCACATGGCGTCATCCCGCATGACAAGCGCGTCGGGCCACGTGAGAGCTCGGTATCAGGCAAGCGCGACATCAGCCGCGTCGCCCTGCGACGCCAGATGCGGCCGGAACTGCTGTGGAGCGATCGGCACGGTCCCGACTCTGACAGCCCTTGACACGCGGCGGTGTCTGACACCGTCCGCGCGGACGGTCGCGGTGGGGCAATGAATGTTGCGATCGCGGACTACGGCGCCGGAAACCTCCGGTCGCTCTCCTCCGCCCTCGTGCGCGCGGGGGTCGAGCCTGTCGTCACGGTCGACCCCCGGGTCGTCCGCGAGGCGCCGCTCGCGATGATCGCGGGCGTCGGTCACGTCGAGAGCGCCGCCGCCGGCCTCGCTCGCCACGGGCTCGACGATGCGCTGCGCGAGCGCGCAGCCGACCGTCGTCCGGTGGCGGGAATCTGCGTCGGCATGCAGCTCCTCTTCGGGGCGAGCGAGGAGGGTGGCGCGGGGCTCGGCCTCCTCGAAGGCCCGGTACGGCGGGTCCGCGCCCGGCGGGTGCCGCACATGGGGTGGAACACGCTCGCCCTCCCGCGGTCGACCGTGGTCCTCGACGGGCTCGACGGTGCCGACGTCTACTTCGCCCACAGCTACGCCGCGGCGCCCGACGACGGGGAGGTGGTCGCGGCCACGGTCGACCACGACGGGACGCTCGTCGCCGCCGTCGAGGCCGGGCCGCTCGCCGGCGTGCAGTTCCACCCCGAGCGGAGCGGCGCCGCGGGCGCCCGCGTCCTCGAGAACCTCGTGCGATGGTCAAGCGCCGCGTGATCCCCTGCCTCGACGTCGCGGAAGGCCGCGTCGTGAAGGGCGTCAACTTCCGCAACCTGCGCGAGATGGGCGAGCCCGTCGAGCTCGCGCGCCGCTACTCCGACCTCGGGGCAGACGAACTCGTCTTCCTCGACATCACCGCGACGCTCGAGGGTCGCGGCCCGATCCTCGGCGTCATCGGCCGGGCGGCGGACGAGCTGACCATCCCGTTCACCGCGGGCGGCGGCATCACCGGCGTGGACGACGCGCGCGACCTGCTCCTCGCAGGCGCGGACAAGGTCGCGATCAACCGCGCGGCCTTCGACGATCCGACGATCCTCACGGCCCTCGCGGGCGAGTTCGGTGCCCAGGCCGTGGTGTGCGCGATCGACGCGCGCGGCGGCGAGGTGGTCACGCATGCCGGCCGCGAGCCGCGCGGCCGCGATGCCGTGGACTGGGCGTCCGAGGCGGTCGAGCGCGGCGCAGGCGAGATCCTCCTCACGTCGATCGACGCCGACGGCACGCGCGCAGGCTACGACCTCGAGCTCACGGGGGCGGTCGCCGAGGCGGTCGAGGTGCCCGTCATCGCGTCGGGCGGCGCCGGTGACGCCGGACACATGGCCGCCGCCTTTGCCGCAGGGGCCGAGGCGGCGCTGATCGCGTCGATCGTGCACGAGCGGCCCGAGCGGCTGCCGGAGCTGAAGGCCGAGCTGCAGGAGCTGGGATGGAACGTCCGGAGCTGACCCCTGCGATCGTCCAGGACGCCGAGTCCGGCCGCGTCCTGATGCTCGCGTGGATGGACGACGAGGCGCTCCGGCGGACGCGCGAGAGCGGCGAGGCCTGGTTCTGGAGCCGCTCGCGCCAGGAGCACTGGCACAAGGGGGCGACCTCGGGCAACACGCTCGCGGTGGAGGAGATCCGCGACGACTGCGACGGCGACGCGCTCCTGCTCCGTGTCAGGCCGGCGGGGCCCGCCTGCCATACGGGCGCCGAGTCGTGCTTCGCGCCCTGGCTGTGGCGGACGATCGCCGACAGGGCGCAACGGCGGCCCGAGGGGTCGTACGTCTCGAAG
>DATBIQ010000041.1:0-2411 GCA_036556865.1 Gaiella sp. | reverse complement strand
CTGCTCCGCCACGGCGATCGAGAGCGACACGACGTCTCGGCTGTGGGAGCCCGTGTAGGCGTCGTCGGCCTCGACGACGTCGCCGAGGAGGAAGGCCGTCCCGCGATACGCGTGACTCAGCTCGAGCGCGTGGTCGACGCGCGCACGGCGCTCCTGCGCAAAGGTTCGGAGAAGCAGGACGAGCGGCAGGACGAGCAGGAACGCCGCCTCCCGCTGGTCGGCCGCGACGGCCGCCAGCAGCCCGATCGGCGCGAGGGCGGCGTCGACGCTCCAGGCGACGGACAGGTCCCTGACGAAGACGCGGGGCGAGATGCGGAATGCGATCCACGTGTGCATCGTCGCGCTGACGAAGTCGCATGCGAACTGGGCCGCGAGCGCGCCGACGAGCACCCACACGGCCGCCTCCCCGGGCGCGGGGTCGCCCGCGGCGGCCAGGACGAGCGCAGGGCCGAGGGCGTACGAGGCACCGCCGAGCCGGGCGAGGACGCGCTCGAGGCGGATCCCGCCGCGGACGAGCTCGAGGACGTTCCCGAGCACGATCCCCGCTGCGACCGCCAGCGGGACGAAGTCCGTCGGCAGCAGGAAGAGCATCGGCACGAAGACGAGCTCGCTCGCAGGCGCAAGGCCTGTCCCGACCTCGAACTCGACGTTGTACGCGAGCGCGTACATGCCGACCAGGGCGAGGAGCACGACGGGCGAGAGCGCGGTCGGCGAGTCGTGCAGCAGCGCGAACGGGATCGCGACGAGGAGGAACAGGCCGCCGGTCGCAGCGGCGGCCCGGAACTCACGACTGCCGAGCCGCTCGCCTCGGCGGGCCCGACCGTCCTCGATCGGCTGCTCGCGCGCGGGGTCGAGGTCGGCTTCGGGCCGCGCGGACGGCTCGGACCAGGCGTGGTCGACCACGGTGCTCACCTCGCAGGTATCGGATCGACGCCCCCCGCGCCTTCCCTCGCACGAGGGATTGAGCGGCCCTCCCCCCGAAGGGGGAGGCACCTACGCGAAAGCGGCAGACACTGAGATTCGACTGCGGCAATGAGGAAAGGGGCACACATGCACACTGCGGACGTTCGACGCACCGGCCTGCGCCGGCTGCTCACGCTTCTCGCTGCGCTCGTGGCGGTCCTGGCCGTGACGGCCTCGCCGGCGGCGGCCGAGGACGAGCTGCTCGGCTGCGGCAACGACGCCTCGCATCCGTTCCTCCCCTTCCTCGACCCGCTGCCGTACACGCTCCTCCCCGGCGCCGACTTCGAGTCGGGCACCTCGGGCTGGCGTCTGTCGGGCGGCGCGCGCATCGCAGACGGCAACGAGCCGTGGGCGGTGTCGGGCCCCGGCTCCCGGTCGCTCCTGCTGCCTTCCGGAAGCTCCGCGACGAGCCCGCCGATGTGCATGGGCCTCGTCCTCCCGGTCGTCCGCTTCTTCTCGACCGGCGGATCGCTCCTCTCGTACCTGCAGGTCGACGCGCTCTACACGGACGCGTCCGGCCGGCAGCGCTCCGTGACGCTGCTCCCGGTGGGGCTCCCGTCCAAGGTCTGGGTGCCGAACCTGCCGATGCTCCAGCTCGGCGGGACGCTGAACGCCCTGACGCTGAACGGGCTGACGACCGAGATCTCGCTGCGCTTCACGCCACGCGGTCTCTTCGGCAGCGGCACCTGGCGAATCGACGACGTCTACGTCGATCCCTGGAAGGTGATCTAGGCCCGCGCGAGCACCTGCTCGCGCGCAGCCCCGGTCCCGACGAGCTGGACCGGCACGCCCAGCTCGCGCTCGACGAGCTCGACGTACGCACGCGCGGCGTCGGGCAGATCGGCAAGCGTCGCGCACTCGTCCAGCGGCTCGCCCCAGCCGGCAACGGTCTCGAGCACGCACTGCGCGTGGTGGAAGTCGCTCTGGTGCGCGGGGAAGTCCGGCGTCTCCGTCCCGTCCGGCAGCCGGTAGCGCGTGCACACCTTCAGCTCGGCGAACGCCGACAGCACGTCCAGCTTCGTCAGCGCGAGCGACGTGATCCCGTTCAGGCGCACCGCGTAGCGGAGGGCGACGAGGTCGAGCCAGCCGGGCCGGCGCTCGCGTCCCGTCACCGTGCCGAACTCCTGCCCCAGCTCGCGCACGCGCGCGCCGACGTCGTCGTCCATCTCGCTCGGGAAGGGCCCCGCGCCCACGCGGGTCACGTACGCCTTCGACACGCCCAGCACCTCGTCGATGCGGGTCGGCCCGATCCCGATCCCGGTCGCCGCCGCGCCCGCGATCGGGTTGGACGACGTCACGAACGGATACGTGCCGTGGTCGAGGTCGAGGAGCGTGCCCTGGGCGCCCTCGAGGAGGACGCGCCGGCCCGCCGCGAGGGCGCGATCGACGAGGAGAGACGTGTCGGCGACGTAGGGGCGCAGCCGCTCCGCAAAGCGCTCGTGGCTCGA